>SULG01000067.1 GCA_005524015.1 Candidatus Jettenia ecosi | reverse complement strand
CCGAACCATTGTTAAAAATACAGTTATATTATTTCTCCAAATTGAAAATTATGGATTTTGTGATATAATAGTATTAGAGTTGGGAAGTGAATAGTTGGGGTTAAACGTTCCCCAAAAGAAAAAAGTATGAGTAACGTACCTTAAAGGTACGTTGATGTACTTGAAGGTAATGTATATTTATAATCACTTCCCAACTCAAAATGGCAATATTTGTTGAATTATTAACGTATATTTTTCTTCAGGTTTCAGGAGTTTATGAAATAACGAACCGTATGAGGAAGTGGGTAAAACGAAAATAGCCTGGTATATCTAGGACTGTGTGATTATAGGTATATCAGGCTATTTTCGTTTTATTTGTATTTTGGTGGGGCAATCGTTACTATGTCAATCACCTGTTTTTCATGATGAGTAGTATGCAATGAATTACGAAGAAGAAAAGAAGAGACAAAATAATGAGTTACATGCTTATAATCTTGATCATCTCTCAGATAGTGACTTGTTGTTTCTTATTGAGAGCTATGTAACGAAGAGATGCGATTATGAGCGCATAGCAAGTCAAATAAAGGGAGATACCGATATTATTACCCAGATGGTCGATAATGACCGTGTTTTCGAGAGAGTGATACGTGAAGGAAATAAAATCTTTCATGTGTCGCCTTATTTTTTGTTTACCTTACTTGTAAGAAGGGTATTTAAGTTAAAAAAGGAAGATGAGGACTTTATTAATGATGTTGTTGCCGAATTAAATAGTTCGGCGCCTGCCTATCCATGGAATAAAAGTAAAATTGTAAAATTGCTCAATAGTATCGATGTATCGGACTATCTTGCAAACATGCTTGCGGTATTTCTGCGGACATCCCGATTCTACAAAATACAGGAGTATGATGAAAAGCAATATCAATACATCATCGATATGATCGAAGAGATTCGATATTCCGATACTATCCGTAAATTTTATATTTATTGCCACATTGGTAATTATGCTTTATTCTTTACCGGTATGTTTTCTGAGTATATCGAGCATAAATTCAGATATAAGAAGACTCTTATAGATAGCCGATATTATGTAGATTTTGGGAAAACATATTTTGGCCTGGCTTCTGAACATTACATGGCAAGACAACACGAGTTGGACGATACCTTGTGTTCCCTGTCCGAAGGGTTTGAGATTATCATAAAATTATTACACTATATGCGTAATGAATATCTTCCATCGAATAATCTCAAATTATAGGTTTGCCACCTTAGAAGCTATCCCAAAACCTATTTCTGTACGGAACCTCTTTCTGTCTTCACATGATTCCAGATACTAAATTAAGGTTTTGGGATGACCTCCAGGGAAATAGAAAGCATAACCTTCTATCTTAGCTTTTCATAATTTCGATATTTTCAAGCAGGACATCCTGAGATTGCGGATGGGTTGTATCAGTTATGACTTCGATAGTTAACCGGGCTCCTTCGGCAACTGTTCCTTGTGAAGCATGGATAAAGTGCTCGCGAAAGTGATCCGGTGAGATGTGAGACATCGCGCCAAGCCTTAACCGTAAGGCTAATTATTTTGCTTGCATGCTCTTCACGCGCGATTGATGATAATTTATCAATAAGGCTTTTCATAAGAGAAAACTCGTGCATATATTCTAAGATTCCTTGAGAAAGGAATGAATGTCTTGTCGCAATCGGTTTACAACTTCTTGCGCCGCTTTATTTACTTCGGGAGAAATCCCAATGCCTGCCTCAAAGCGCTTTCCTTCAATACCATAAACAATAAGATGTGATGGCAACTGATTGAGTACGCGTGCAAGTTCTATAATTTCAGCAACACCAAAGGTGTGTGTGGAATAACAAAAAAATTCTGAGGGCAGAGGATGCGCAGATGCATCAAATCGATGGATAGTCCCTGGTTTTGTTCCAGAATGGACTGCATCGATGAGGATAACGGTGTCAGCATTCTTCCATGACTCCATGAAAGCTATGCCATTGCCGCTTTCTTCAAGAACAGAAACATAATCAGGCACTTGCTTCCTGAGATGCCGGGCAATAACAAGTCCTGCGGCGTCATCTCCGCGATACGTATTGCCGATGCCAATAATAAGAATACGGAGTATATTTGCGCAGATGGTTTGAGTAATCTTATTCTTATTCACGATCAATATTGAGCTTTAAGAAATGGGTAGCGCATGAGATACAGGGATCATAGTTGCGTATTGCCTTTTCGCAATCATATTTGAGCTTCTCAGAAGGGAGGTCCAGATATTTGGGGATAAATTGCCAAAGATCATTTTCAATGGTCTTTTGATTTTGTGATGTTGACGGGACTATTTTAGCATCAAGGATTCTACCATTGTCATCAACACGATAACGATGATAGAGAATGCCCCGTGGCGCTTCAGTACAACCGTATCCGGTACCGGCAGTTGGTTGAAAGGGTATTGCAGGTATTTCGGGTTTTTCGTATTGGCCGATGATACGGAGGGCCTCATCACAGGCATAAACCATCTCCACACTTCGCACGATAATGCTTTTAAATGGATTCCGGCAAACAGGCGAGAGCCCTGCGGAATGTGCTGCCTCTTTTGCCAAAGGAGAAAGCCGGTCGAAATTCAGATTAAATCTGGCAAGAGGACCGACAAAATATGCGCCACGCTCTTTCAGTTTAGAATGAAGCGCATTCGTATACGCTATCTGTTCTTCGATAAAATGATTATCATATTCATGCACAAAAATATCTAATCCTTTGTTTGAAATAAGTTTGCCTTCATTGAATGGATACTCATCAGGATGCCGAAGGGCGACAAATTCATAATCTTGTTCAAAATCTGGGTAATCAAATTCAGCCGTCCAGCTTACTGCTTCCAGGGCAATATCCCTTGCCCTTTTTAGCTTTTCCGTTAGGGAATTTAGTTCCTGTTTCGTTAATGCTTTGTAAAACCCTCCGACTCGCACATTTATGGGATGAATTTCCCTGCCACCTATAAGGATAACGACTTCATTGCCTGTTTTTTTTAACTGCAGTCCACGTTGAACAATGTCGGGATAGTCTTTTGCCATTTGAATCGCATCATCATAGCCGAAAAAGTCAGGCGCATGTAACAGATATACATGGAGGGCGTGGCTCTCTATCCACTCTCCACAATACAGAAGTCTGCGCAGTGCGCGAAGCTGGCCATCAACCCTGATGCCAAATGCGTCTTCCATTGCATGTGACGAGCTCATCTGGTAAGCAACTGGACAAATACCGCATATACGAGCGGTAATATCCGGCGCTTCACAAAAACTGCGTCCCCGTAAAAACGCCTCAAAGAAGCGGGGAGGCTCAAAGATTTTGAATTTAACATCTGTTACGGTATTACCTTTTATCTTTACATACAGAGCCCCTTCACCCTCAACACGGGCCAGATAATCTACCTTGATCGTTTTGGTTTTAGCCTTATCATTCTTCATAGAGGAATTTTCATTTGGAAAGAGAGGAATTTCAATTCCGTAGGGCAACCCTTTAGGGTTGCCTTCTGCAAGGCTAAAGCCTTGCCCTGCATCAATCCCGTTTTTTCATATGGACTTTGCTCTCTTTATAAAAATGTTCTGAATTGCCGTAGTAGCTGCGAAAGTATCGTACGAGATCGACCTCATTTACCCCAAGGCGTTTAAACCAATTACTTAAAGAGGCTGTATTAGGTGTTTCCTTCGGACCGTAGCAGCCCCGGTTGTATGTCGGACAGAGTGCATTACACCCGGCATGGGTTACCGGGCCCATGCATGGGATGCCATGTGCAACCATTACGCAAACATTTCCACGCCGCTTACATTCAATACAAACACTATATGATGTCGTATTCGGTTTCCGTCCGTGCAGGAAGGCGCTGATGACATCGAGAAGCTGGTGTTTATTAATCGGGCGCCCTGCGCTCATAATCAACATGGACATGCTGAGAAAACGGTGTTGATGTGTCAAGTATTTCAATATATTCCGGAGAGGGATATACGGCCGAAATAAAATCTTTTACGTTCGTGAAGTTGCGTAATGATTGAATACCGCCTGCTGAAGCACAAGCGCCAAGCCCTATAAGGAGTTTGGATACCTTGCGAATCTTTTTAATGCGTTCGGCATCATGCCGGGTGGTGATAGATCCTTCAGCAAGGGAGATATCATAGGGACCTTTCTTTACGGCACGGGAAGCTTCAAGAAAGACCGAGATATCGGCCTTATCCGCAAGGGTAAGTAATTCATCCTCGCAGTTCAGGATCGTTAGCTGACAACCATCACAGGATGCAAATTTCTAGGCGGCAAGTTTTGGTTTTCGTTTTTGAGCCATAGTAAATTTATATGAATTAAATCTCTCGCTTTCCAAAAAAGTTTTTAATACAACCGTAGTTGAATACAGGACCGTCTTTGCATACGAAGACAGGTCCAAACTGACAATGACCGCAAAAACCAATTCCACATCTCATATTGCGTTCCATCGAAATAAAGATATTGTCCTCTCCGGCGCCACAATTTTGCAACTCCACTATGGTGAATCGCATCATTACCTCAGGGCCGCAAATCATAGCAATAGCACGCGAAGGATTAAATTGTGCTCTGCGTATGAGTGTAGTAACGACGCCGACATCTCCACGCCAATTTCCATCGGCATTATCAACGGTAACTTGTGCTTCGACATCAAAACGTCCCCGCCATTGTTCCAAATCATGTTTGTAAAGTATATCTTCCGGTGTTCTGGCGCCATAGAGGATGACAATTTTTCCATACTGATTGCGTTGTGAGATAAGGTGGTACATAGCAGGGCGGAGTGGCGCTAATCCAATCCCTCCTGCTTTACTTATAACAACATCTTTTCCTATTGCCTTCTCTCTACGGGCCAATGACTCCCAAACGGGCCTCTTACTCCCAATACCTCGCCTTGCTTTAGTTTCCGCATAGCCTTCGTTACTATTCCTACTTCACGTACCGTATGCTTGTACAGGTGAGGATTGATAGGATCGCCACTTAAGGAAATAGGGGCTTCACCAACTCCAAAGACATACAGCATATTGAGCTGCCCGGCAGCAAATGATACATCACCAGTACCATTTACTGGCTTAAGATCGATAGTAAACGTATCGTGTGTCTCTTTCTGCACCCGTTGTATGCAGAATGGGTTTGGAGACATTGGCTCTGGAATATTCTTTCGCATCGTCCACCTCTTATGTGCGAACGCTATAGACATCAAGAATCTGCAATCTGGCTGATTCTAACCGCGATGCAATGACAGCAGCAAAACGCTTAAGCAACTCATAGCCCAGGTCATGATCTTGTTCACATTTGGAACGCAAGCGTCTTCCATCAAGGACAATCGCATCAGTTGGTTCAACAGCCCGTGCATCAAATCTCCATTGATGAGGGGGCAGTAACCATGACCAACCCAAAACATCACCATCTCCAACCGTTTGTATTATAATGGGACCACGCTCCGGCACAAATAGTTCAATGGCTACTTTACCCTGGCGAATGATATAGAAATAGTTTGCTGCTTCACCTTCACGGAAAATGGATTGTCCATCATGAAAGTGAATGGTTGATGCACATCCTGTAATAAAAGTAATATGGTGAGGATCGAGTCCTTTGAGAAATGGATGCTCTGATAAAGATTGTTCGAGTGTCTGCATACATTTTCTCCTTCGCTAAGGTGATTGCTGATTAGCCTGATCGCTTTCACGAATTGCCCGCGCTTCTTCTGTAATATCAATTGCAACAGGGCACCATGTAATACACCGTCCGCAACCAACACAACCTGTTGTGCCAAACTGATCAATCCATGTTGCAAGTTTGTGTGTCAGCCATTGGCGATAGCGGGACTTTATTGAATACCTGATGCTTCCTCCGTGAATGTATGAATGTCCAGGTTGAAGCAGGAATCCAACTTCCTCTCCAACGCTCAGCATGCTCCCCGGTCACATCTGTTCCATCCTCAACGGCCGCACAGAAGCACGTAGGACATACAAGGGTACAATTGGCGCAGGCCAGACATCGCTGAGCAACATCATCCCAACGTGGATGCTCATAGTTTCTATAGAGTATCTCTTTAATGTTATGGATATCCAATGACCTTCCCGTTTGACTGGCGGTCTTTTTCACAACAGTATTGGCAGTGTGTTTTTCTCCTTCATCTGCCTTTCTATATGGGATTTCCCGGAAGATTTCGGCGCCTCGTTCTGTTCCTATCTCCGTTAAAAAATAATGTCGGCCGTTTTCTAAAATCTCCATCATGGCAATATCAAAACCTGAGTCTGCCCTGGGTCCTGTGCCCATTGATACACAGAAGCATGTACCCCCGGCTTTTCCACAATTGATAGCAGCAAGAAAGATATCTTCCCGGCGTGATTGATAGTTGGGATCAACAAATTTCCCCTGTATGAATGTTTTATCTTGAATTGAGATAGCATGTATATCGCATGAGCGGGTACCAATAAAAACGAATTTTGGTATTTCCGCCTCTTCCTCTGTAATTTGAAAGCCATTACCATCGCGTTTTGCCTGCCATAAGCGCTGTACTGATGGAAAGAGAAAATTCTTCCAGGAATGCGGACCTACTCCATATCCAAAGAGTGCTTTATCATCTCTTTTTTTGAGACGATACACACCACCTTCCTGCTCATCAGTCCACCCAATCGGCAGATCAGAGACAGAGCTAAGCTTGCCATATATGATAGATCCTTCTCCAGGTGTGGGACCTATAATCTGGTAGCTACTCTTGATTAAAGCATCAAGTAATTTCTGGAAATGATCTCGTTCCAGAACAACATGATCTCCGCATTGTAACGATGGTTCTACCATAAACACCACCTTTTGTTTTTGCCAAAAATATCACCTGAAATCCTTATTTTGGCATTATCTTTAGCCAATCATCCATGGTAAGTACAGGCACAATTTTTCCTGTTTGACTAGGCACAAGTGGGAGGAAAAATTCTACCGCGGCACCGTAATCACTTGCTTCAAAAATAATGAAATAATCATGCTCTGTAACAGTAACGTATGCTCCCAGTATCTTTATTCCCTTCTCTTCAGCCTTTTTTCTTCCTTCCCATAACATGCTTAGCATCTTTGCGCCATCGCTGGTTCTGCCAGGGCAATTCTCAGGGGTATGCGTCCAATGAGCAACATAGAGGGTTTTCTTATCAACTGGACTGTAAGACCAATCAGATTCCTTTTCACCCTTATCAGCCGGTTGTGTTATAGTATTAGCATAGAGAGAACTACAGAATAGTAAGGTAATAAATAACATAAAAACTCCGCATATCCCATGCCTCATACGACATTTTCTCCTTTTCTTTTTAAAATGTGTGGTTTGATTTTCCCGTATACATTGGACAAAAACGGTAGGTTTATAATACAACGAACATCTTTTTCGTTCAAGTTTGAATTGCAAAAATTGTGATAACACTTTAGTTTTTTGAAAAAACACCGTGAAAAGCTCCGTGGGAGCGATATGTTTATAGATAAATCATTCTGCCACAATCAAGCTCCATCGGAGCGGCATGTTATTTCTGTGTTTCACCTGTCGCTCCGATGGAGCTAAGGTTTTGTATATTACATTTTTCTATAAACATTTCACCCCTATGGGGTTATTTTTCAAAAAACGAAAATGTTACAAATTCTGATTACAGAAAATTGTTGACCGATGATAGCAAACGTTCAACATATCCTGGGAAGTTGTTCCCCGGAAAGCATATCCAATATTCTCCTGTTGCCTATGGAGGTTTCAAGGAGTACCTTGCCTCGTGGCTCATCTACTACAGTACCTATAAGAGAGGCATCTTTTCCAAGCGGGTTTTTTCTCATAACTTCCAGCACCGTGCCGGCTGAGTCTTTTGATACTATTGCGATGAGTTTTCCTTCATTTGCAAGATAAAGAGGATCAAAGCCCAATATCTCACAAGCTCCTTTTACTTCTTCTTTAACGGGGATATCATCTTCTTTTATTATCATTCCGCATCCGGAAGATGCAGCTAGTTCATTCAAGGTAGTAGCCAATCCACCCCTGGTGGGATCCCTCATTGCTCGAATTCCCTGTGACCGGGATATAACATCCTGAACAAGTTCATGGAGAGCTGCACAATCACTCTGAACCGGCGTTTCCATCTGAATACCTTCCCTGTGGCACATGATAGCTATTCCATGATCGCCCAGATGTCCCGACACCAGTATTACATCGCCTGGTCTTATGAGAAGGGGTGAGAGATTTATACCTTCTTTTACTATGCCAATTCCACTGGTATTTATAAACAGCTTATCTCCCTTACCTTTCTCCACGACCTTGGTATCTCCGGTAATTATTTTAACCTTTGCATGATTGGCAGTTTGGGCCATAGATTCTACTATCATCCTTAGTTCTTCTATCAAGATGCCTTCTTCTATTATAAATGATGCGCTCAAGTAAAGGGGCTCAGCTCCTCCCACGGCAAGATCATTTATCGTACCACATACCGAAAGTTTGCCGATATCTCCTCCTGGAAAAAAGATAGGATTTACTACATAAGAATCCGTGGTAAAAGCAAGCCTGGAAGTAGGAAGATTGAAGATGGCTTGATCATTGAGTGGCGATAGAAATTCATTATGAAATGCCTTCAGAAATATCTCATGGATAAGTTGATAACTTAACTTACCGCCACTTCCGTGGGATAAAAGAATTCTCTCTTGGTTCATAAGCTAGTGTCCATCTACCTCGTAATTTAAATTCTGTAACTAAACAAAACCCTGATTCTGTGATAAGAATAATGTTATAAAGGTTGAATTTGCAAGGGTTTTTAGGAATTAACAAATTATAAGGAATTTACCTTGTCTACGAAAACTATATCAAAAAAAGGGATACAAAAACAACTTAAAATCAAAACAGAAATAAATGTGAATGGATAATAGTAAATAAGGGGTTGTCCGTGCATTAAATTTAAATCGAAGTGTAAAAAGTCAAAGAGATACATATAGTAACTACATTTAGGTATAATGTTTACAGCTTGACAACGACAATTCATATAGGTAAAGTATGCAAATTAAATATACCAACAATGATGAAATGCAGAACCACAGAATTTAACATATCTCATAAGGCCAATCGAAACTGCTATATTGAGATGATGACTATCGATTTGTTGTTTAGCGTAGTTTTTTGATTTTTCAGACAGTTGCTTAGATATTAATTTAAGCTAATTTCTAAAACCAGATGATAAAAAGAGAAGTTTTTCTAGACCTTCTTAAAGATACCACAACTGGTTTTACTTCTTCTGAACTTCGAGTAAGATTGAATGTTAAAGATTTAAGATTAGCCGAATATGAAGTACTAAAAGAATTGCGTGCCCTTCAATCTGAAGGCATGGTCCGTCTCGAACGAGGTCGTTGGATTACCACTTTAAATACGACCGCACCATCAACGCAATCATCCTTTTCAGAAATAACTCCTCCATGGTCTCCCAGCAAAAGTCGTATATTAAATAACGTTGCCATTTCTGCTGAAAATAAAACTATTGTTCAAAAACCAGCCGAATTTTCAGGTCCGTGGGGTACATTCCGTAAACTACTTGGTTATTATGCTGACTGTATTAAAAATGATGAGGGGTGTGAGGCATCTTGCTATTTAGATGATTGTGGGAAACGGTTTATCGTTTTAGACAAGGCTGGTTATTGGTATCCACAAGTTGGCAAAATGTGGAGGATGCATATTCCTTTGGGGCAAAATATACAAGGGTTTGCAAGGAATCTTAGCTTATTAGGTGAATCAGGAGTGGTTTTATTAGGGTATCCCTTGCAAATATGGGCAAAAACAGATTCTGAAGGAATAGAAAGTGTCTTTATGAAACCAATTTTTACTTATCAGCTTACGGTGACACATGAAACTAATGGGTTTCAGATTTTCTGTGAAGACCCATGGCCTGAGGTTAATTTGGATTGGCTAAGTTACGCAATAAAGCAGGCAGAACACCAGAGGGCATTTTTGGCTGCGTGTGGTTTAATGGATCGTGGTCAGGCAGACGAATCTTTTGGTGATGGAAGCAGATTCGCAGATGCACCAGACCTCAAAACTCTGGCTAGTGGAGTTACAAAGTTTTTTTCAGAAAAACTGCGTGAACCTCTTTTACCAGAAAGCATATCGTCTTATTTCCCTAAGAAACTGGCAAGTGGCATATACAACAAGGCGGTATTGATGATTGGAAACAGGACAAGATATACAAAAACGTTGTTAAAAGAGCTTGGCCAAATTGCTTCATGCAGTGATGAACAGTTAGATCAAACTGCATTGAGATTTATTTTTAAAAATCGGGATCAAAGCCCTGATTCTTTTCAGGAACCTGGCATATCACAGGAAAATATTCACGAGTGTGCAGTGCTTGAAACTGACCAATTAAACGGGGAACAAAGACAATGTATAGCATCTTTACTGTTTGAGAATCTAACGGTAGTTACAGGGCCTCCCGGAACCGGAAAAAGCCAGGTTGTTGTCGTGTCGATGGCTAATGCAAGACTAAGAGATCAAAACGTTATCTTTTCAAGTCGTAATCATAAAGCGATAGATGCTGTTGTAGATAGGCTGGTTCTGGACAACGGGCAACTACTTGTTGCTCGTGCAAATGCGAAGAAAGATCCATCCCTTAACTTCGGATTTGAGGAAGCAATAAAGCAATTGTTGAGCATGGAATATGACGAGGGCGTAAAGGAACGATGGCAAAAGGTACAATCCAGGGTTATGCACTTACTTCAAAAGCGTGGCGAGTATGGTATACAGGTCGATAAGATTCAACAACTGCGTGACCGCCTTGGAAATATAGGACAACACATGGAAAATATTTCCGAGGGTTGGAGTTTCCACATGATAGAAGAACTTAATAAGGCATTTGATACGTTTCCCGTAAGAGCTATTGAAAGGTTAGAACGTAGTGTTGGTCATTTGAGAGTAAAAAAGATGATATCTTTGTTTGACCGTTTTGAAGGAAGGTTTAAGAGCATTTTTCTCTCTGGAGTAACCAATCGGGTTCGTAGCTTTATGAAAAATAGTTGTCCGACCTGGCCAGAGATTCCACAGCATAATGATTATGATGGATTATGTGAATTATCAAAAATTTTGCTACAGTGCATTGCAGCATCCAGGTATTGTGCACTAAGAAAAGAGGCAGAACTTATTGAAGAAGAGTTAAGGAATATGCCACCTATTGATAAACTGACTGAGAAAATAAAGTCAATTTCAGAGGAATTAGAAAAAATAGTTCAAGATATGCTTCGGCTAGATATTGCACGCAGAACTGGTTTGCCACGAGATGCTGATCGTGAATCTCTCGCATCGCTCAGGTCTGCATTGAGGGGATTGGATCAGCCCGTTTCTGATGTGGAAGACAGAAAGGCCGTGCAGGATGCTCTTGTAAATTACACACCTTTTATCCTCAGATATTTTCCATTATGGGCTGTTACCAATTTGTCTGTGGGATCAAAGTTTCCTTTATTAAGCGGGCTTTTTGATCTTGCAATAATAGATGAGGCAAGTCAATGTGATATACCATCAGCGATACCGATTTTATTCCGAGCCAGGCGGGTTGGTGTTGTAGGCGACCCTCAACAACTTTCCCACGTAACAAAAATTAAGGGATCAAGAGATGCGCTTCTGAGAAAGCGTCACGGAATTACACAAATGAACAATGAGCAGAGATTCTCGTACCCGGATACGTCTCTCTATGATCTCTTTGCCCAAACGAACGGCATAAATCCCGTTATGCTTAAAGAGACGTATAGGTCAACATCTGAGATTGCCGAATATTCCAATCAAAACTTCTATGGCGGGCAACTTCGGGTTTTAACGGCAACAGATCGTTTAAATATTCCCAGAAATGTAAGGCCTGGAATACATTGGACAGAGGTTGTTTCTGAGATAAAGAGTGCAGGTCCTCATGGATGTATTGCACCGGAAGAGGTGATTTGTGTTGTTAATATCGTGAAAAGGCTATTGCTGGAGAATCAATTCGAAGGTACCGTTGGTGTGGTAACGCCATTTGTTCAGCAAAAGATTCGTTTGTACGATAATTTATGCCTGGAGATACCTTTAGAGCATAGGATGCGTACGCAACTGCTTGTTGATACAGCACATGGTTTTCAAGGTGACGAGCGTGACGTTATGATTATGAGCTTATGTGTCGGTCCTGATATGCCACCAGGTTCCAGGGGATTTATAAGGCAGACAGCAAATTTGATGAACGTTGCCGTGAGTCGTGCTCGTGCGGTACTCCATGTGGTAGGAAATAAATCATGGGTCTTGCAATCTGGTATTCCCCATCTTGAAAGACTTGTAGTTACGTGGAGAGATACCGTTCCAAAAGGTTCAGGTATTCAATCACGCTGGCATCCACACGAATCACCGTGGGAGAAAGTTTTGTATAATGCTTTAAAAGATAAAGAGCTGGAACCCGAACCTCAATATCACGTAATGGGGCGTCGGCTCGATATGGCACTTATCCGTGATGAAAAAAAGAAGATTGATATTGAGGTCGACGGCGATAGTCACCACCGCAATCCTGACGGAACGAGGAAAAGGGATGATGTTTGGCGTGATATTCAATTACAAGGCGCTGGTTGGCGGGTTATGCGCTTTTGGGTATATCAAATTCGTGAAAATTTAGATGATTGTGTCCATAAAATCTTTAAGGTATGGAGCGAATAATATGACAGAAACAGCGATAAATGAAACACCGGAGCGTAAAGGGTCATATTTGGATCGTGGTTTTCCGATGGGTAAAACACTTTTAGGTATCCTTGGGATTGTGTTCTTTTTACAAAGCCTTTCAGCATGGAAGATAATGAACCTGGAAAGAGAAAAGGCATCATTTGAAGCTGAGAGACAAAACTTTCATTTGCTCAAGCAACAATTACCAGATTTACAAAAAACAACTTCAGACCTCGAAATGAAAAAACTGGAGCTTCAAGGGGATGTTGATACCCTGGAAAAAAGAAAAACAATGACCCTTGGTGAATTGAAACTGTTTGAACAAAAAGCCAATGACCTTAAATCTGCCAATGAATTTACCGAAAGTCGGTTAAAGAATACAGATAATCTACTTACGGAGCGGAAAGCAAAGTGTGAAGAATTACAGGCACAGCAAAAGAATTTTAATGAGGAAGTTAGTGCCCTTGAGTCTAAAATCAAGGAATACCATTTAGAATTTAATGCCTTGCAAGAAAGAGTAAATAAATTACGAGGGGAAGAAAAAGGTCTTGAGGTTAAAATTGTGAGATTAGAAACGAGGGAAGAAGAGTTGCGAAAACTCAATTCTGAATTTTCGAATGTAATTGCAAATTTGAAATCCGGTTCCTCAGAATTTGAAAAATATCAGCATGATATTAAAACTGGTTTGCAGAATACAAAACAGACACTTGAAGACGCAACGCAAAATATGCGTAATTCTGTAACCAAGCTTGACCAGGAAGTCACTAATCTGAAAAATGCTTCATTTGATTTAAGAAATAATACGGACCAATCGGCAAACAAGCTAAAAATAAGTGTAGACCAACTGTCCAACACATCTGCTCAATCCGGTCCATTGCTTGAAGATTTGGCTAACGAACTGAAGAGTTTCCAACAAAAACAGGTTACTATGGCAGAGACACAAAATAAATTTGAAATACTCCTTAGACAAATAGAAAATAGCGCTAAGGATTTTAATATGGATAAATTAGGTTTACAGGAGGTCTACAAAAAATTAAAAGAAGAGACATTAAACGCAATTAAGAAAATTGAGGAACTTCGAGATGTTAATTTAAAACTCCAAAAAGAGTTTGATGGGTTAAGAAAAACTATTAATACATTGCCGCGTGATGAAGGTGTAAAGGCAGCCAAGCAATAAGGAGAAATAACATAATGTCTTTTCAAATGTTTAAATTAAACCTTCCGATGTTAGAAAATACAGCGAAATCAATAGAAATTCCCTTTTTACCTACTTCTTTATGGGGACTGACAACAGGACTAAGTTTGATACTTGTGTTGCTGGCTTGTGGCATGTATGCATGGTATCAAAAAAGGTTGAAAGCAATACTCGACGGTGCTGAGGATGTGGCAAACCTTGCGGCTAAGAAAGAGAGATTAGAAGCAGAGATTAATCAATGCCAGGATTGGTTAAAGAATAATAGGGAAGAGTTGCTAAGATTAGATGCAGAACGCAAGCAACAAGAAGAATTACGTCAAGTACTTACAAATCTTCTGACAAATGTTGCTCAAGAACAACAAAAAGTAGACGATTTGAGTAAAGAATCAACAAACTTGCAGAGTGTTATATCTACACTTGCCCAAGATCGTGACCGGATTACAAATGAGATTGCCAATGGCAAAGGGTTATTTGATCAAATTCAAAATGATATTATAAAGGCAAAAGTTGAAATTGAAAACACCCAATGTCAATTGGGTGCCATAGTACAACGATCTCAGGAAGAAAATAGGAAATTGAATACACTTGAACAAAAGGTAAAGGAGTTATCATCTGAAAAAATTAGATTAGAGAATGAAATTGAACGATATCAAAACCGGCTCGATAATATGATAAAAGAATTGCAAAGACTTGATGCAGAACGGAAACAGCAAGAGTTATTACGTCAGGAACTTGAAAGTCTTCAACTAAAAATAACTTGTTTACAACAAGAACTCAAAAATATTTTAATGAGTGTTAGCCAGCATGAAATAAAGTATCAAGAATTGATTGTTGAAGTTAATGTAAAGCAAGCACAGCTTGAAGAAATAAAAGGTGAAATAAAGCGCTCAAATGAAGAACTTGAAGGAATTAAACGACCTGTAGGCATTGGTGTTGGTACAGGTGACAAAGGTTCATACGACGATCTTTTTAAGATAAAACCAGAATGCTTTATGGCTGAAGTCTTTCCTAGCGGTAAATATGAAAACCGAACCGAGATACAATCGCTCTCTGAAATGCTGCAATCCTTGAAGAATCAGAGGCTTTCTTTTCCAAAAAGAACAGTTTATGCATTCCATACTTCTCTGAAAATTAATGACATCAGTCCAATCACTGTGTTAGCAGGCATTTCTGGCACTGGGAAAACATTATTGCCGGTTAAATACGCAGAAGCCATGGGAATGCACAACATGGTTGTTTCAGTGCAACCTCGATGGGATTCCCCTCATGATCTTTTTGGATTTTACAATTATATGGAACACAAATATAAGGGTACCGACCTGGCTCGCGCCCTTATTCGTATGGATCCGTATAACTTTAGAGAGCAAATTAAAGATGAAGAAAGAATGGCTGACCGAATACTACTTGTTTTACTGGATGAAATGAACCTTGCACGCATTGAATACTACTTTAGTGAGTTCCTTTCTAAATTGGAATTACGCAGGGCAATTAAGAATGCAGGAGCGGATAATAGAAGTATTGCAGAATTTGTGTTAGAAACAGGTCCACTTTACAATACGGGAAAAGAAAAAAGTAATGGGAAAGGCGAATTCCGATTATGGGTAGGGAGAAATGTCATTTTCGTGGGAACCATGAATGAAGATGAATCCACGCAGACATTATCAGATAAGGTGCTTGACAGGGCAAATGTATTACGATTTGGTAAACCATCAAATGATCGCACTGGAATTCAAAACGAACTTACAATGGTTGAATCACAGAATAAATTTCTTCCTTATAATCTATGGGAAGAATGGATAAAGAAGCCGCCTCCAAAAGACTCCTGGATAAGCGATATTAATGAACGGATAAATCGGGTAAATGATGCGCTGGAAAAAGTGGGAAGGCCTTTTGGACATCGTGTTCAACAGGCAATGCGTGAGTATGTTGCAAATTATCCAGGTGTAGACGATGGACATACACATAAAATCGCATTTGCTGATCAAATAGAACAAAAGGTTATTCCGAAATTACGTGGTATTGATATTATGGGTTCACATTTAAATGAAACTCTGGATATTATACATCGCTTAATTGACGAATTGGGGGATGAAGAATTATCTAAAGTTTTTTCAGAAAGTAAGAAAGATCGTTCTATGGGTACGTTTGTATGGAGAGGTGTTACCCGTGAAGTTCAGGGTAATGAATGAAATCTGTAATCCCTCATGTCGGATTATTTACTGAACTTGTTTTCAGTATCGTGTAAACAAAAATGCCACATTCTCTGGAAGAAAAAATCCAGCTCCATTTATGGCCGTGGTCGGTTGAAATACCCGAAGAGAGCAGAAACATAACGGCCGGTTGTGTTGAATTCCCATTTTATGGCAGTCCCATTTTATCGATATCTCATGAAGCCAGGTTGTATATCCCCTCACGCATGGAACAATTCAAGCCACTGGGAACTTTTTATGATAACGCACGTTATCAAGTATATGAAACGCCCCATGGGATTTTAGCAGGCCAAGCAGCGCTAAAAGAATTAAGAATTCGTATTGCCGATAAAACCTTTTATGTTGCGTTTAATGCAAGAGATGCCGCAGAAAGGTTTATTCCTGGCAGTTCAAATCCCTCTCAAAAAACTCCCACAGCCAGATACGTTGATGCATGGTCACTGGTCTTTGATGACCTGTTTGATAAAGCTACTGATTCAAAGGGTGAATATACCTCCGAAATACCCTGGGCGGCTATTCTTGATTATTTGAATGAAATAAAAAAAGATACTGCAAAAGAACCGAGAAAGGCTTTAATAGTGAGTATTGCCGAAGATATGATAAATCGCCTGCCAGTAACAGTTGCCTCTGCGAGAAAAATCCTTTTGCGTTGCCGTGATTTTGTCCCTATCCATCGTTTTCAGGAAAGCGATGCGCATTGTTTACGGTGGTATGTGCAGCAACCAGGGGGAACGAAAGAAGAAAAAGCAGGAAGCAAACAAAGACTTCTTGCCGTAGTCCGGAAGGAATCCTTTAATACCCTTGAAAACCAAGTGTTAAAGGATTTCATTAATCGGTGCTATCTTGAATCGTCACGTTATTTACAGGGTGAAGTTACTCACGACAAGAAAAATTCTAGCAGAGCAATGACTGTACAGAGCTATAAAGGGACTTGTAATATCTCTCTGAAAGAAACTATCTTTGAAGAGGTTGTAAAACCACCACATGGTATTCAGCCTAATTATGTGCTTCAGCAGGATACTCGATATAAAAAGGTCTGGGAGTGGTATAAAAAATTGTTAAGACGCGAACATGCAGAAGACAGCTTATGGGACTGGCAATCAAGGACGTGGGCGGATGTAATGCGATTATTAATAGGTGCAGCACTCATGAATTATGGAGAGGGAAAAAAGAACAAACAAGAAATACATCATGGATTCTTATTTGAGCCTCTGGCTAAGGCCCCGCTCCATTTGAGATTGGAACAAGAACGAGGGAGCCGTATCGTTGCCGATTCCCTACCCGGCCCTTTCCTGATTACCAGAGTCGTTAATGGTATGCTGTGTGAAAAGATGGTGCTTGAAATTATTCATCCGGATATTGCCCAAAAACACCAAATAGTTGAAGACCTTGGGAGGGTTGGTGGGCATCTTTACATGGTTCTTTATCCTTTGGGTTCTTGCAGCATAAAAAAGAGGGTATTTGTTTTTTGGAGTGTAAATGGTGCGGGCGGTATCGAAGTAGATAACGATAAAATGGCGATCTCTGCATATAAAGCTTTGTGGCAACATTACGTTATGTCAAGAGCTAGACGGCTGGAATTCCCTTCATTAAAGGGGATGATAGTTGCAAGTTCATTAAAAGAACAGGATAGTAAACTCTTTACTGGTGATAAGGAAAAGTTGCCTGTGTTAATTGTCCCTGCCGACCCGGAGGCCCCGGAGGCCTGGGCTTCTGCTGTAGATAAACTTTGTGTTGCAATTGAGGAAATGTTGAAACAGTGCTATGAATAAGATTATCGGATGTTCCTTTGATGGTTTGAAGGATCGTTTTTTTATTAACGGGGTTCAATCACCAAAGAGTAATGACTTTTGCCTGGCTAACGTCATTTTACCTTCACAATACGGTGGAAAGTTTTTAGTGGGTGATGAGGCAAAACAAAGTCGTATTTCGTGCGGATTCCACTGGCCACCTGATGCCGGCATTTTAGAAGGTCATTTGAGACGAATCCATGTTTCGTGGGCGTGGAGGTTGTTGGTTGATGCTAAAGACAAATTTGTGCGATGGAATGCAGGGAATGGAGTATCTTTTAATATCAGCAAGATTTTAGCAGAACATATTGCTGGTCAATTAGGTGAAGATGGTAAGGATGCAGATTATGTCATAGTTGCAATACCTAATCACCTTGATGAATTTGGGCAGGAATCACTGATAAAAGACCTTGCATCACTGGGAATTATCTCACATAAGGAAAAGAAGAGACCGTATCTTTTATGGAGGCCAGTTGCAGCGGCATTGGCATGGTTGGATAAGGTTCAGGAGCAATTTGAAAAACCGATACCACCAGAGGATTTTATCCTTGTAGTGCATGTAGGCCCTGACTGTATTGAGTTTACCACATTCCGTTTGAGGGAAAGAGTGTACAATAATAAACGATTTGTAATACCACTTCGTGAACAACCCAAAGTTGAGATTTCCTTATGTGGCATTGATTGGGTAACTGAACTGATTCAACATGCCTTTAAGACTGACAATCTCATGGTAATCTGGCAAGTGTTTACAAATTTTCCTGAGATATGGGAAACACTGGCGCAACGTCCATGGAATAAAGAAAAGTTACCAAGGGTATGGAGCCGGGGTAACTCCAACAATACATCATGGGAATGGGACTTATGGGAACCAGAAGAAACCTTACGTGATATAATATGGCAATTGGAAGTGGGGGCTTCTCAATGCCTGGAAGAATTGACAGAGGGAAATTGTGACCATAGACGTTCTGTCTTACCTTATAACTCGTGGCAGGAGCTTCTTCAAGAAGGTGTCAGGAACTCATTAAATAATCATAAAGATGGTAAACTCAGGGGAGCCATATTCAGTGGGCCACTTGTCTCTATTAACCCCAGTTTTTGGCTTAAGGATATTATTTATACATTTGAATCAAGAGGATTATGTGCAATGATCACTCAGGAAACAAAACTTGATCAAATATGGGCACCTTCCTTCAACGAAGACATTGTTTCGAAAGGTGCATACATTTATGGCGAACGATTATCACGTGGGGAACCTACATATTTTGATACAGTTACACAATTATATATTTTAGCAAACAAGAGAGGAAAGCATGATTGGGTACCACTTTTAGAAGAAGGTAAGCTTGAAGTTGATGGTGGTTGTGAACTTTCTAATCCGTTAGGAAAAATCTTTAGTTTAAACCGAAGATCAAAAACATTGAATACATTGAATGCCTGGTTAAAAAAGGGTGAAAATACAGTGTTCAAAAAGACACAATTTCATTTTCCTCATGCACCATCAAGGGATATGCCATTGGACGTACATATACGTGTGGCATCTGCAGGTGGGTTCGCACAAGTTGAATTAATTCCTGAGGAGAAGGAATTTTTAGGAGGTACGAGGATATTTTTAGATTATAACAACATGGAGAATACGGAGACTCTTCCACAATTAAAATTGGGATTTCCTTTGATAACGAATATGGAAGTAGATCCGAATGATACAAAAATTAGGAGTCAGAGTTTTCAACAACTATGTAACGGTTTTCATAATACAGGTGTTTACAGCCGAAATTATTATGAGTGTGCTCGCCGCTTTAGAGATGAATTACGTAGGCCAATTCGTTTTCAGAACAATTTTGGAGACTGGATTTCAGGTAAAATTGTTAACCAAGATGGTAAAACTGTTACTTCTGAGGGGAAGAAAATCATTCATAGAATATCAAAAAAACTAGGGGATGATTTAGATATCGTAGTATCACGCAACCTGGGTCGTAGAATCGAGCAAGTAATTTGTTCTGCTGCAACATGGCTCTTTGGCGCAGCATCCACTAAGATTGATAAGTATTTGAGAGAAAAACTTGAGACCGAAATTATAATAAATAATAACCTAGTGGAAGCGGCCGGGCGCTGTTTTAAAGACAATAACGATTTTGCTTTATTTTATAAAGTTGCGGTTAAGCAGGATTGTTCCAAGATGTATTGGATGCGTGCAATCTGGCGAATTTTATCTTTAAGGGAGTATGCACCCGATATAATGGAAAGGTCCCATGCAGAAAAGTTTGTTAAAGAGGCATTAAAGGTTATGAAAGAAGAAGCAAATCAAAATAGATATGCTAACAGATTTTTTCAAGCTGTGAGGATGTTTCTTTATGTTTTACGATTCAGAATAAAAGAGCCAAACTTCTTATCTTATGATTCACCGACTGATAAACAACTATTTGATAAAATTATTAAATGTCTTGAAGTGGTTCAAAGACATAGAATTCAAGCAACACAATTAATAGAAGAAATCAAGAAGTACATGAAATATGAAGGAACTACTACGATTAATTTTGAAGGGTTTTGCATTGATGGGCAGGGGTAAAATTTGTCATTCAGTAATGAATCAGATAATCAAGTAGAGTAGTTAGTGAATCTATGTATGCCATTTTTTTGTTAGGTGTGTTTCATATAAA
>SULG01000066.1 GCA_005524015.1 Candidatus Jettenia ecosi | reverse complement strand
ATATAAAGATAAAGGAAGTAATATAGCTAAACACCCTGATCTAGTCAACACAATTCATTAAACAGTCAAACTTTGTGACCATAGAATCACCAAAGATACCAAATAAGCAAATATTACAGAGTTTTACTTAACTACTGTTACAGATAAAAGAAAATTGAGTGTGCATATCACACCTAAATAAAAAGTATTTTCAGTTGACAACTTCTTTTTACAACACTATGATTTTATGATGAATTCATTTGAAGGTACGAAACAATATAAAAAGATTTTTTTATTATTCCTGGTAATACTATGCGTAAGCAGCATTCTTGCACCCTTTATAAAAGCACTTCTCGATTCTCTGGTATTATCCAGCCCTTTCGTAGTTGATTTACTCCATTACAAGCAAGAGAGTTATGATTTTGGGAAGGTCATGCGGCGTATCATGCTGGTTGTAGCTATTCTCATGATTTTCTTATTCAGAAAACCACTCATGATTAGCTCCTTTGCCACCATAGGTATAAAACACACCCAAAAATGGCAGGAACAGTTACAAATGGGATTCCTCTTAGGCGCCGGTATGCTGACTTTGTATATTGCCTTTTTGTATAGCGTTGGTACAAGGATATTGGATATAGATGCAAAATCGTTTGGTGATCTCATTTTTCAGTTAGCTAAGATATTACTCATTGCCGGTCTTGTTGGATGTATTGAAGAACTGTTTTTTAGAGGATTTATCCTTCAGAGCCTATTAAAGGATTTACCAGCCATACTTGCTGTTTGTATCACGAGTATATTTTATTCCTCATTACACTTCCTTAAGGTAAAACTCATTGTGTCTCCTGGTATTCAGCCATATGTAGGTTTTATGGTAATTTATCAATTTCTCAAAAACTTTGTAGTAGATTTTAACACCATTTTGCCTTCCATGGTTGGTCTTTTTCTCGTTGGTGTAGTATTATCCTATGCCTGTCTGAGAACAAATTCATTATATCTCTCTATAGGACTTCATGCAGGATGGGTATTTCTTATAAAGATAAATGGCCTATTCTTCGATCATGTACACAGAAACTCAAATTGGTTATTTGGTGATAGCAATGTAGTTACCGGCGTGCTAGGATGGGTTCTTCTCATTATTACATTAATCATTATACGATTTGTGACAAAAATGCCACACAATACAGATATTACTCCATACCATATATAATTACTATCCGGACAGTAACGTCTGTGGTTGTTTCTAAATTTGACTCATTTGGATAAAAGATAATTTCTGAATAAAATTCTCAATGGAAAAAACATTACAAGAACTCGCTGAATACATCGGCGGTACAGTTGTGGGTGACCCTCTTATAAAGATTCGTGGTATTATGGGTATCGATGAGGCACAAGAGGGAGATATTACTTTTATATCGAATGATAAATATACAAAGAAAATCCATCAGACTCAAGCATCCGCTATTATCGTCTCACCAAAATTAAAAGAAATAAAAAAGAACCTTTTGGTATGCAACAACCCTTATCTTGCATTTGCAAAGCTAGTAGAACTTATGATATATAAAAAGCCAACATACGCTAAAGGCGTCGATAATTCTGCCAAAATTAGCAAAACTGCTACAATTGGCCAGGATGTTTCTGTTCAGGCTTACGTGCACGTAGGCGAAAATACCCGTATTGGCAACCGCGTGGTCCTGCATCCATGCGTTTATATTGGTGATCATTGTGCTATTGGTGATGATACTATCATTTATCCAAATGCTGTGATTTATCATGATACGGTAATCGGTCAACGTGTGACTATTCACAGCAATACAGTTATTGGTAGCTGCGGCTTTGGATACGCACCAGACGGCCAGAGTTATTATAAAATACCACAGGTCGGTATTACCGTAATTGAAGATGATGTAGATATTGGAGCAAATACAACGATCAATCGCGCTGCTTTGGGAGAAACAATTATTCGAAAAGGTACAAAGATTGACAGTCAGGTTGTTATCTCACATAACGTTGAGATAGGAGAAAACTCCTTAATTGTATCCCAGGTAGGTATTGCAGGCACAGCCAAGATTGGAAAACATGTAACCCTGGCTGGTGGAGTTGGTATCGTTGGGCATATCAAAATAGGTGATAATGTCACTGTTGGCGGACGTTCTGGCGTAGCAAGCGATATCCCGGATAATGAAATTTATTTAGGAGCGCCCGCACTCCCTATTCAGCGAATGCGCCGTTGCTATGTCATTAT
This sequence comes from Candidatus Jettenia ecosi, assembly GCA_005524015.1. GTDB lineage: Bacteria > Planctomycetota > Brocadiia > Brocadiales > Brocadiaceae > Jettenia > Jettenia ecosi. Next base: position 18,856 of record SULG01000066.1, on the reverse strand, counting down.
CGAAAAATTACCCGAAATGAAAGAGTATATTAAAACCCTTGAAAAAAGGATAGAGAAATTAGAATCGTCATGGAAAAACTTGGATTAATAGCAGGAAACGGCCGATTCCCAATATTGTTTGCAAAAGGAGCACGGGATAATAATGTTCCCATAATTGCTGTGGGAATTGATGGGGAAACCTCTCCGGAAATTGAATATTATGTAGAAAAACTGTACTGGGTGGGTGTTGCTCAAATTGGCAAACTGATTAAAATATTTAAGCAAGAACAGATATCAAAGGCAGTTATGGCTGGTGGGATAAAAAAAACCAACATGTTTTCCTCCTGGAGAAATGTGAGGTTTATGCCGGATTTGAGGACAATTAATCTCTGGTACCGAACGGTAAAAAAAAGAGATGACCACTCCTTACTTGGAGCTGTTTCTGAAGAACTGTTAAAAGATGGTATTGTATTGCAAAACTCGACACTGTACGTACCGCAACTCCTAGCCCAAAAGGGAATATTAACGAAAAAGCAACCCACGGAAAAGGAAATGGAGGATGTTTATTTCGGATGGCCTATTGCCAAAGAAATTTCAAAATTTGGTATAGGACAATGCATTGTAATAAAAGAAAAGGTAGTTTTAGCCGTTGAAGCTTTAGAGGGCACTGATGAAGCTATCCGCCGAGGTGGAAATCTGGGAAAGGAAGATATTATCGTCATAAAAGTCAGTAAACATGATTTTGATCCACGATTTGATATTCCTACCGTTGGACTAGAAACTATCAAATCACTCAGAGAATCTTCTGCATCGGTCCTCGCTCTCGAGGCGGAAAAAACGCTTATTCTGGATATCGAAGAGACCATTGCAGCAGCCGATAATGCGCATATAGCTATTATTGGATTGTGATATTGGGAAAGATACGGAACGCTATTATAAGAATCCTAACGATGGTACAAAATGGAATAAGCAAAAGAGTAGTACTAATTATTTATTGCTAGGAATATGGGGTAATAAAAAGGATAATGTAAATGTATATGTTGTTGGGATAAAATCGGATAGTTATTACGATCATCTCTTAGATGTATCATCCCGTAAAAGTGGTAATTAGCAAACATTGCATAAGAACCTATAAAACCCTGAATCTCATGAAACTCATATACATTCGGTTCGCAAATAAAAAAGGAAATGTAATTATTTTTATCACAGATTGGTTTTTCGCCTGCCAAATTACTTTTGGAGCAGATTAGTTCTTTTCTATGCAGCATACAACAGTTAGCCTTATAGCAGCAACATTCTTCATTGCTTTGACCCATGCCATAATGCCTACTCATTGGATGCCCTTTGCCTTGATAGGAAAGGGACAAAAATGGAGCCTGACGAAAACTATCTTTGTTACCGCAGCAGCCGGACTAGGTCATTCTCTGATAACAAGTATTTTGGGTTCCGTTATTGCCCTCCTTGGATTTCATATGACAAAATATATAGAAACCATTGCAGAGCCTCTATCCGGTTTCATCTTAATTGCCATTGGTATTACCTTTATCCTTATAGGAAGGTTAAGAACAAGCCCGCACAATCATGATCATTCAGCATTCTCCGATAAAAGCATCATTATCTCGTTATTCTTGATGTTAAGCTGTTCACCTTGTGTCGCCTTATTACCTATATTTTTAGCTGCAAGTACACTCAGTTGGGCTATGCTTTTGGTACTTTCAATTGTCTTGTCAGTAACAACTATTTCCGGTATGTTAGGATTAACAGTACTTGCCTATAAAGGGGCAAAAAAACTACATATTTGTAGCATAGAACGTTACGAAAAAGAGATTATTGGAGGAATACTGACCCTTATAGGAATACTATTTCTCGTAATCCATTAGATGTGTTAACAGAAAAATTCTCATAGTCCTTTGATGTAGGGCGGCTTTAGCCTTGCATCCCTTCCTCCCCGCCTGAATACATGATCGGGAATAGCAATCCTATAGGATTGAAACTTCCGTACATTAAAAATAGGGTATACCACAGTCTGTATAGGAGACGTATTGCTCATTTGTTGTAACAGCGATCTTGCATTCCAGTCGCCACTCCACATGCTATAAACCTGGCTATTCTCTTCCATCAAAAATGCAAATTTGATTTTTCTTGACAATTCATCCTGTAACACTAAAATGCTGTAAAAATTATTAATTTTTATAAAGGGGTTAGAATAAGAATTATGAAAAATCCATCTCTTTTTCAGACTTTATGTTCTTTAAAATCAATTTACCATAGCTTAGCTCTTCTCGCAGGTGTTTTTCTTATTACCTGTTGTGGATGTGAGAAAATAGAAGTTGAAGAGACTATAGAATTCAAGGATATTATTTCAACTACCTATGAAAAGCTGACGCCAAAAGCAGCCGAAGAGACCACGCCAGTTGAGACCAAACAGGCTATTCCAGAGCAACCCGCTATTCCGGCACAATCTACCCAAATTAACGAAACGCCACAACCAACTCCACCGGTGATTGATAAGCCGGTTACCGCACAAGTTACGGCACAAGATTTTTTTAACGAAGGCTTGGAATACTTTAACCAGGGCCGATTTGAAGAGGCCATCGAATCGTTTAGCAAGGCAACTGAAATAGAAAGTACCATGATTGATGCTTACAGAATGAAAGCTTTAGCGTACAACAAGCTTGGAAAGACAAATGAAACCGCTATCTCATTGAAAAAGATTGTAGAGCTAGATTCAAAAGATTCTGGAGCAAACCTTAATCTGGGAATTTTTTATGCTAAGAAGGGAATGACTGACGATGCTATCACAGCATTTGAAAGGTCTATATCGTTAAGTCCGAATAACGCCAAGGTTTATTATAATTTGGGCTGCCTTTATAACAAAAAGAAGTTAACCGATAAGGCAATTACGGCTTATCAAAGGGCAGTAAAAATTGATCCAAACTATGCTGATGCATATTACAATCTCGGTGTTATTTATAATAATAAGCAGAAGTATGACGATGCCATAAAAGCTTTTAAAAGGGTTTTAACCCTGGATGCTGAACATCACGAAGCCCGTTATAATCTTGGATTTGCATACAATCAAAAAGGACTCTATAATGAGGCTATAGCTACGTGTGAAAAGCTTCTGGAATTAAGCCCAGGAAATGCTCATGCACACCTTTTATTAGGTGATAGCTACAGTAAGCTAGGTAAACGCAAAGAGGCAAAAGAAGAATATGATATCTATAAAGAATTAATTTTCATTGAATAATATTTGTAAGATATCATTTTAAGTTGGTGATAAACACTTGATATTAACAGATGACACAGATTTTTGTCCATAGACATAATCTGTGTCATCTTGGAATTTTCTTACATTTCATTATAGCTCTTTAGCATTAATCCACTTCATCATCTTCCGCAATTCTCTTCCGACTTTTTCAATAAGATGGCCTTTATCCTTTTTCTCCAGGGCATTGAAGACAGGTCTTCCTGCCTGGTTTTCTAATATCCATTCTTTGGCGAACTGACCAGTTTGTATCTCGGTTAATATACGTTTCATTTCCTTCTTCGTTTCTTCTGTAACAATGCGCGGGCCACGTGTCAGGTCTCCATATTCAGCAGTATTGCTAATTGAATATCGCATATAACTCAGACCGCCCTGATAAAAAAGATCTACAATCAATTTTAGCTCATGCATGCATTCAAAATAGGCAAGCTCAGGCTGATATCCTGCTTCTACCAATGTCTCAAACCCTGCCTTAACAAGAGCGGCTGCTCCTCCACATAATACCGCTTGCTCACCAAAGAGGTCTGTCTCAGTTTCTTCTGAAAAGGTCGTCTCAATTACGCCCGCCCGTGTACCTCCAATCCCGTGTGCATAAGCCATAGCCTTTTCCTTCGCCTTTCCCGTAGCATCCTGATGGATAGCCATAAGGCACGGAACACCACCTCCTTTTTCAAATTCACTGCGAACAAGATGCCCAGGCCCTTTTGGCGCCACCATTATAACATCTATATTACGTGGAGGTATAACCTGTCCAAAATGTATATTGAAGCCATGCGAGAAACATAATGTCTTCCCTTCTTTTAAATAGGGTTTAATTTGTGTCTCATAAACCATCCTTTGTGTCTCATCCGGTATAAGTATCTGAATAAAATCGCCCTGTTGGGCTGCCTCATCCACAGTAACTGGTTTAAATCCATGTTTAACTGCTAACTGATAATTAGGTGTACCCGCCCTCGTAGATACAATTACATCCATGCCGGATTCTTTTAAATTCTGTGCTTGCGCATGTCCCTGACTGCCGTACCCGATCACAGCAACCTTTTTCCCTTTCAGCACGTTAATATCAGCATCTTTTTCATAATAAATTTTTAGCATATCTCTTCCTTTTTTGTTCTCTTTCGTTATTTTGTACCGCGTGCAATAGCAATGCTCCCTGTCCGTACTAACTCTTTAATTCCATACGGTCTCAATAAGCTTAGCATCGCCTCAAGTTTATCCTCTGTGCCAGCAATCTCAATGATAAGGTCCTTCTGACCTACATCCACAATCTTTCCTCTGAAGATAGTTACTATTTCAATAATTTCCCCACGTTTTCCAAGAGGGCTGTTCACTTTTAACAGCATTAAATCCCGCTCAATAAATTCCTCAGTAGTAAAATCGATTACCTTAACCACATCGATAATCTTTCCTATCTGTTTTCTTACTTGTTCCAAAATGGCATCGTCGCCTCTCACTACAATGGTAATTCGCGAAAACGCAGGATTTTCTGTCTCTCCAACAGCAAGGCTATCAATATTAAATCCTCTTCCGCTAATAAGACCCGTAATACGGGCTAAAATGCCAACCTTGTTTTCTACTAAAATAGAGATAACGTGCCGCATATGTTATTGAACCATCCCTGAAAATCCTAAAAAAGCCAAGGCCATAAGGCCAGTACAAATAAAGGCAATGGGAATACCTCGCAGGGGCTGAGGTATATTGACCAAAGCTAAACGCTCCCGAATCCCTGACATCAAAAGCATAGCTACTGTAAAACCAATCCCTGCTCCAAATCCCTGTATCGTAGCCTCTAAAAATCCCAAATGTTTTGGAGAATCAGTCGTATTTAAAAGCGCAACTCCTAATACTGCGCAGTTAGTAGTGATCAATGGTAGATATATACCAAGACTCTCATAGAGAGCCGGCACCATCTTTCTGAGCAGCATTTCAACTAATTGCACCAATGTTGCGATAACAAGAATATAGCTAATAGTCTTCAATACCTCGATAAGACCCGTTTCCCGGACAGAGGGAAAGACGGTTGCGATAATATTTGCATCACCTGGCAGAAGGATATAGTTATATACAATCCATGTAATCGCAGAAGAAAGAGTCATGACAAATGTGACCGCCACACCCATTCCCATAGCAGATGATGTTTTTTGAGAAACACCAAGGAATGGACAAAGCCCCAGAAACTTTGCCAGAACAAAGTTATTAACAAAAACGACACTTACAATAATGAATGCAATTTCCTTAATCATTTTTCATATATTCCATCATGGCTTTTTCACTTTTTTTGAGCTTTCTCCAGTTAAAAAAGCCCAATAACAATCCCAATACAATAAACGCCCCTGGAGCCATAATCATGACTGAAGCAGGATTATATGACTCGGATACTTTTAGGCCAAAAAGCGTCCCTGCCCCTAAAATTTCACGTATGGAGGAGACAATGCAGAGCGAGAGTGTCCACCCTAAACCCAAACCAACTCCATCCAAAACAGAAACGAACGGTTTGTTTTTATATGCAAAGGATTCTGCACGATACATGATAATACAGTTAACAACAATAAGCGGTATAAATATACCGAGTGATGCATTCAATTCGGGAGGCAGATACGCCTTCATAAGCAATTCCACCATAGTTACAAAGGCAGCAATAATAACAATAAAACAGGGGATACGAATTTCGCGTGGAATAAACGACCGGACAAGAGAAATAATATAGTTAGAGCAAACAAGTACAAAGGTTGCAGCCCCTCCCATTGCAAGCCCGTTTTTTACCGATGTTGTAACCGCAAGGCTGGGACAAAGCCCCAATACCAGCACAAACATGGGATTGTATTGAAAAAATCCCTTCGTAAATTCTTTCAGATTATTTTCTTCTGCCATATCAATCTATAATTCCAAAAATCTTCAAAAGGCTAAATGTTTTATGGATAAAAGTCAAGGATAAATTTCAGTGGAGATATTTGCCAATTTCTTTCTCATCAAAACCGAATAATACTTTATCACCAATAACTACAATAGGCAACTTGTCGAGCGATTCAATATCATCGGTTCCTACAATTTTTATTACTTCTCTTCTTGCAGTATCATCTTTATCAATATCATAAGAAACGTAATCCGCTTTTTTCTTGTTTAGATAAGCTAACAACTGATTGCACTTTGGACAAAAGGGAGTACAAAATACCTTAAATTTATTCTTATTCATATTATTTCTCCCAGGTAAATAAGGCCTTCGGGAATCTTACCCTTTTCATAATACCAAAAGGTATGCTGGCAACTCTATCGTTATTGTGAGAATCCCTGTATAACTATGAATTTAAAAATTCTGTATAGAGAAAAGATTCAAACACAAAAGATAATAACAGTCAACGAAAAAAATACCTATGAGATAAATTACGATAGTATTTATCCTATTAGTATCCAGTAGTATACAGACAGGGTTATTCTTTTGACTTGATTTTTCTATTCTGCTAAAATCACAGAACAGAAAAATAAACTACAAAGAAGACGAAGAAAAAGCTTATTAAAGCTGGTATTTGCATACGTTTATCTATAAATAAAATGAGGAGAAAAGATGACAAGAGTAGAAAGGGCGCTCATTAGTGTCTCGGATAAAACAGGCATTGTAGAGTTTGCTAAGGAATTACAACATTTGGGTGTCGAGATTGTTTCAACTGGCGGTACATCCAAATTACTGAAAGAAAATGGCATCCGCGTAATAGAAATATCTGAATATACAGGCTTCCCTGAAATCATGGACGGACGTGTAAAAACATTACATCCAAGGGTGCATGGTGGATTATTAGCTTTAAGAGACAACGAAATCCACAAAAGGCAAATGAGAGAACTGGAAATCAAACCCATTGATATGGTTGTAGTCAATCTTTATCCTTTCGAAAAAACAATTGCCAAAAAAGGCGTAAGTATGGAGGAGGCCATTGAAAATATCGATATTGGAGGTCCTTCTATGATTCGGTCTGCCTCTAAAAATTACAAACAGGTGATTGTCGTTGTTAACCCTAAGCGCTATAATTTTCTTATTGAAGAACTGAAAGCAAATCATAACGACATTTCAGAAAAGATGCGTTTAGAACTGGCTATTGAGGCATTCAGGACAACAGGCCGCTATGATAGAATTATAGCTAACTATTTTGATAGTCTGTGTGAGGAAAAGGGAGGCTATCCAACAGCCCTCTCACTCGACTATATGAAGCGGCAAGCCCTGCGTTATGGTGAGAATCCGCATCAAACAGCCTCATTTTATGTTGAAGAAAATGTTCAGGAACCTTGTATCTCCAATGCTCAGCAATTATATGGGAAGGAACTTTCCTATAATAATATCATAGACCTCAATGCAGCCCTGGAACTAGTGAAAGAATTTGAGCGGCCTTCTGCTATTGTAATAAAACATACTAACCCTTGCGGTTCCGCATCGGCGGATACTTTAGCCGAGGCATTCATAAACGCATACCGTGGCGATCCTGTATCTGCATTCGGTTGTATTCTGGGATTAAACAAGACCGTGGACAGTAAAACTGCTGAAGCAATCACAGAACCGGGCCATTTTGTAGAAGCAATTATTGCGCCAGATTACGAGCAAGAGGCTATAGAAATACTCACAACAAAACGGAAATGGGGAAGCAATTTAAGAATTTTAAAGACAGGTGAATTATTGACAAAATCGATAGATCCTCATGCCTACGATATGAAGAGGGTAATAGGAGGAATGCTTTTGCAGAGCAGGGATTTAACCATATATGATTCTACAGCCCTTAAGATTGTTACCAGGAAGAAGCCATCCGAAAAAGAAATGGCTGATCTTCGATTTGCCTTTATCGTCTGTAAACATGTAAAGTCTAACAGTATTGTACTAGCAAAAAATGAGGCGATAATAGGTGTCGGCGCCGGTCAAATGAGCCGTATTGATTCCACGGAAATTGCTATGAAAAAGGCAGGCGAAAGGGTGAAAGGAGCTGTAATGGCTTCGGATGCCTTTTTCCCCTTCAGGGATAATGTGGATGCGGCTGCGAAGGCTGGTGTAATTGCAATCATTCAACCGGGAGGATCTACGAAAGACGACGAATCAATCGCAGCAGCGGATGAACATGGAGTTGCCATGGTATTTACCGGTCAACGGCATTTCAGGCACTAATTATGAGGGTTAAAATTTGTGGAATTACGAATAGTGAAGATGCGCAAAATGCTGTCGAGCTGGGCGCAGATGCCCTGGGATTTGTCTTTGCAAAAAGCCCCCGTCAGGTAACGAAGGAGCAGGCCAGAGACATTATTAAAAACCTGCCACCCTTTGTCTCTGCTGTGGGAGTTTTTGTTAATGAACAGGTAACTAGTATTAAAGAGACATGTGAATTTTGTAATATACGCATAGTTCAGCTTCATGGCAATGAGCCCCCCTCGTATTTGAAAGATCTGGATACCTATATCATCATAAAAGCCTTTCGGATTAGAGATGATGATGACTTAAAACCTATGGCAATTTACAAACCTCATGCCTTTTTATTGGATAGTTATGTAAAAGGGACCATGGGAGGAACAGGCATCTCCTTTCCATGGGAAATAGCCAAACAGGCGCATAAATACGGGACTATTATCCTATCAGGCGGTTTAACGCCGGGAAACGTTAAAGAGGCTGTCCATACGGCAAGACCTTATGCAGTGGATGTATCCTCAGGTGTAGAACTATCACCGGGCAAGAAAGATAAGACATTCATAATGCGTTTCATAAAAAATGCAAAGGAAGAATCAACGTATCTTAAACTATAAATACGTACACATTTCTCCCTTTTCTAAAGGGGAATCAAGGGGGATTATGTATCCATATAATTTTTGAAGAACAACAATTTTAATAAATTTTTTTGTGTTTACTATGGAAGTATTTAACGTTGCGGGCATGCCCGTTCCTTTCACTAACAACATTGATATTAAAGAACTCACTCCTGACTCACGCTATGAATCGTACCGGTTGTTCAAACTCAATTATGAAGCGCATAAATTAGCGCTCCATCCCGCCTTTGATACCTTATTCTCACTGAACCTTGCCCGGGGAATTATCCCATTCGATCACCAGGTAAATTCTGTAAAAAAACTCCTCAGCAGGTTTCGGGGCAGAGGAATGCTTTGCGACGAAGTAGGACTGGGCAAGACCATCGAAGCGTGCCTTGCTATGATGGAACTTATTACACGAGGGCTTGTCAAACGAGTCCTCATTTTAGTTCCACCATCTTTGATAGAACAATGGAAAGAAGAGACATTTTTTAAATTTAATCTCGAATTTATCACCTCTGATGATAAAAGGTTTAAAGATTGTAGAACCGATGCATGGGGAGAATTTGATCGTATTATCGCATCCATCCACACCGCCAAAAAGATGCCTCATAGCAATGCAATTTCGCAACAAAATTTCGACCTTATTATTGTAGATGAGGCACACCATCTGAAAAACGCAAACACCGTAGGATGGAAATTCCTCAATTCCCTCAGGAAAAAGTACATCTTTTTATTAACTGCAACACCCGTCCACAATAACCTCGAAGAACTTTTTAACCTCGTTACCTTAGTATACCCTGGTGAACTAGGCACCTTGAAATCCTTTAAAAGGAACTATATATCATCCGGTGATCGCCTGACCCCTAAAAATTACGAATCACTGAGAACACTACTGAGTGAACTTATTATCCGGAATAGACGCGCTACCAGCGATGTTAAATTTACAAAACGGCATGCGCGTACCATTCAAATTCATATGAGCGAACCGGAAAAGATATTCTATGAATCGGTATCTAACCTGGTAAAGAACCAGTACAAGGGTTCCCCGCAGCAGATAAAGATGACGTTAAGAATTTTGCAGGAAGAGATTGGGAGCATTCCTGCTGCAGCCAGATCTACCCTTGAAAGCCTTAAGGATAAACTCTCAGATAGCATCACGCTTAAAAAATTAATTGAACAGTGCAACAGCATAACCTTTCCTGAAAAACTCAGGACATTAATCGAGGTAATCAATAAACTTACAGACAAAGTAATTGTCTTTACCAAGTTCAGGCCATCCCATGCCCTGATAACTGAGACATTAAAAAAATGTGACATCCCCTACTCCCCGCTTCATGGTGGAATGACCAGGATCGAAAAAGAATCATCAATTAAGGATTTTCAAAGAAAAACAAAAGTACTTATTGCAACCGACGTAGGAAGTGAAGGGAGAAACCTCCAGTTCTGTAACAATATTATCAATTTCGATCTCCCATGGAATCCTATGAGAATAGAGCAGCGTATTGGGAGGATTTCGCGTATTGGGCAGGAAAAGGATGTGCATATTTTAAATCGTCTACAAAGGGCACCATTGAAGATTATATCCTGTACCTCCTCGATGCAAAGATCAATATGTTCGAATTGGTCATTGGAGAGGTCGATGTTATTCTTGGCAAATTAGATGAAGAGACAGAATTCGAGGATCTGATTATCGACGCATGGACAAAATCTGCAAACACGGCACAGTTTGAGAATGAGATAGATGTTCTGGGGGAAAACCTGCTCGCCGCAAAACAGAAGTATTTTACCCTGAAAGATACGGAAGACAAAATATTCGGCGACCAATTCACTACCGCAGTTGCTGAAGAATCGCAACCAGAAGAGGAATCAAAATGAGCACGTCATTATTTGAAAACTTCCTTATCGATTTCGTAGAAGCAAGCGGAGGAATAGCAGAACAAAGCAGTGAAGGAACCTATACAATCCTTTACGGTCCCCAGCATACCTTAAAAACAGTAACCCTTGAATTAGAGGCCGCAAAAGAGAATCCCCACACAGAATTGTTCCTGCCCGGGAGCGATTTCTTTGAGACAATTATACATGATGCAACTACAAAAGGAAGAATTTGTTCGACTTACGTATTGGGATCGCTGCCAATCATAAAACTCATTCAATCGGATGCAATAAAGATGTTCAGCTTCATGGAGCACAAAAAGGAAGGCATAAAGAAAATAGAACCACAAATATCTCCTTTTCAGCCTCGGAACCTCAAGGTGTTGTCATTTACCTTTCAGATACGTATCACAACGGACATTATCGAAGAAAGCTTATATACGGTCTCCGTTGACGCCCGTTCCCTGAAAGTACTCAAAAATTTTATCGAATTGATAGACAAATTTCACCATTATGAACGCTATGAGGAAGATACCCCCGATTATCGAGTACATACTCCACCTGAATGCTACCAAATTGCTATAGATAACATACAGCAGAGATCAACGAGTTTAATCACACGAAAAAAACAGGAAGTGGTTAATTTGAGAAATAAAGAAGCGGAGCGTATTATAAAATACTACGAGACGCTCTTTCAGGAAGCAGAAGAACTTTTGATGAAAAAGGCTCACGATATAAAAGCAGTTGAAGAGATTCAGACAAAACAAAAAGCAATCCAACTCCAAAAACAGGCTGCCTTAAGCGACATTGAGCTTCGATACAAAATGGACGCACATCTATCGCTTGTTTCTGTACTGGTTACAAACTACCCCTGTTATGTCTCAAATATATCTGTACCATTTACATCACAAGCAAGGGAATTTGATATCCTATGGAATCCGCTTTTCACCCGCTTCGAACCCCTGAATTGCCCGTCATGCAAAGGCCACACCTATCAACTCATCATGCTCCGTTCTGGCATACAATGCCAGGTATGCCTTCATAAGGCACCTACAATCCAGAAAAAATAAATATACCAGTTTCCCATGTCACCCCTTCGAGGTTTAACGGCCTTTTTCTGTTTTTTCCTATAATCATGACATCCCTACGGGATTGGGCAGGAAAATGAAAGTAGAGACGCAAAATCTTGCGTCTGTACGATGAAACCGAATACGCCAATCAATCGTTGATCACAATAATTCAAGCCCAAAGGGCTGATATGATTATAGACAATGAACAATCACGAATAAACAACCCCAATAGGGGTGAAATGATTGTAGAATTGCTCCATACGATTTATTTAAGATTTCGAATGGCCTCGCTTGTTTACAAAGACGATCAGACGACTCACCAGGATATAAACCAGTCCGGAGAATGCGGCCAGCCAGGTCAATAACGCTATGTATACAAAACAGCGCGGAATTACATACAGAAATTCCAGGTCCATCGCCCGGGCCATCTGGAATGTACAAGCAGTATACATACCCAGAGGGAAGATCGCTCCCCAATATAAGGGATCGTACTTCAACGGGAATCGCTTGTAGACATACCTCCACATGGCAAGAATAATAAGCATGGGAATCCACCACGTACCGGTCGCCCAATAAAATATGGTAAAACCCTTCAGAAAAGGAAGTAACGACCGAAGGAAAGGAGCGTCAGGCGAGTTAGCAATGAGGAGAGAACCAGCCAGAGTAGAGATGGCCATTGCCCCCATGTTGATCCAGTAAGGTGGCGTCAGGTCACCGGGGGAAAATTTAAAAAACGTGTAACGGTAGAAAATAAGGGAAATCATCCAAATATAAAGCATACCGCCCCACAGCCACATGGAGAGGGCGAAGAAGTTTACTTCAAGCTTGTAAGGCTGTTTCCAATGAGAGGCTATAAGAGCACTCAGGGCAGCGATCGATTGGGTAGAGACGACAGCAAGTAACCACGCACCGGTAATGCCTTCGCCCAGAGAAGGTTTATTTTCCTTAATGGTAAAGGCGGTGAAAATCGTGCAAGTCAGACACAACCAAAGGATGATTCCCAGTACCCATAAAAATATTGCTACCCGATAACTCCCTGACATCAGCACAAACTGGCTACCAAGAACGCATGACCCGGCAATAAACGTGAAGAAACCCGGGCCACGTTTATGGTCAACCATGTCGCTAAAGAACTGGCTCGGGAACCAAATAATCCGCAGCACATTGAGGAACCATAAGATCAGGTAAACACAAATGTTCAGCCAGAAAAGCGCAACAGCGATAAACGACATCCCTAACAAATGGGCTGCGATGGAAACAATACCCGTAGCCATGACCATTGCAAAATAGGCTGGGACCAACTCCTTTACTGTCCCTTTGAAACTGTTCAGGAGCGGTACATAATCGAACTTCGGATAATTTTCAGGTTTTAGAGACATTGTCATGGCCTACCGGCAAGATCATAGAAGTGGAAGTACCGAATAATGAAATTGAACGGCGTGAAGAGAGCATCAGCAATTTCCATATCCGCCCTTCGCGGGTTCAAGTTTGCAACTTGAACCCTACAGTTAGAGTGTTGATTTAACTATAATTTTATTAAGAGGGTTTGTAAACAATTATGTAAGAGTAGGATGACAAATCCCTAAGGAAACTTTTGAGATCAAAATTAAAGATTCAAGTGTAAACCTGAACACATAGTAGAGAGAATCCTGTATATCCATTATATCCATCTCAGATCAATTTGGCATGACGTATCCGATCCCGTAAAGCCGGCCGGTTTGAATACGTCTGTTGAATTTCTGCAATTCGCTCTTTAAATTCTTCCAGCTTTCCCCGGTATTCCGCAAGTTCCCGCATATCTTTTAATAAAGCAAGGGCGCTATCATACGACTTGGACTTCTTCTCTTCGATCAAAGACTCTACCTGTTGCCAAATTTCATTTTCCTTTCCTCCTAACTCCTCTAACCGTCGTTTTCGTGCAAGTTCAACTTTCCGCTGTTTTTCCTTTTGTTTACGGTCTCGCCATTCCTCCGCAGCGCGAATCAATTCGGCAATCGTCCTTTGCCCTGAGTCTATACTCTCCTTGAAGGACTGCACCTTATTGGCTAGCTCATGAAGGCGTCTGTTCAAAAGTACCGATAGATTAGGCTCTCCCCGACTTAAACGTATGAGAAACTCATGTTGTTCTTTGGTTGGTAATTTTTCCACCCATTCTTCGAGTTGCAGAGAATCTTGCTTGCGATCCTCACTCCTTTGGGCCGCTACCGCAAGCATCACTTCATCAATTCCGAAAAACCTGACAAGGCTTTTTAGGGCACTGGAGAGTTTGTTTAATCCTGTTGGAACAGGAGGCTCCAGAATATCCTCATCAACATCTTCGAGTCCCAACGCATTTTCTGCGGCTTTCAGCCATGCCAGATAGAGCATCCGGAAATCTCCCTGAATCAGTTCCTCTCTCAATCCGACAAGTTCGTCCAACCACCCCTCACCTTCAGTCCATTCGGCAAGCTCTTCATCGTGAAAGTTCAAATCAAAAATTACATGCTCCTTTGTCGTTATTTTACTAATTTCTTCAGAAATACAATACCGTCCGGCTTTTTTCACATCAATCAAGGACTGAGGTATACGGAACATCAAACGACTTGAACCCCAATTAGCCATGTATAACATGACATCAAAATAGTCTCTCATAAGTTGTTCAGGATTTCCCCGGAAATCTCCGTAGTTATAGACAAAAGAAGCTGAGTGCGAGGTTACCCGTGCCCGGCTGGAAAGAGAGGAAATCTTCGACTTCTGGATTTCTGTTAGAGGACGGTCGATTGTGCGAAATTCATAATATTGATACTCACTCATGGTACATAATCCTCCGCCTGGTATCGTAATTACTCAAAATAAAATGTAAAATCTGTGTAGGAGCGTATAGCAATACGCCTTGCGAATAACATAATTAAGATTTATTTTTATCTTTATTTTATTAATTGTCAATACGTTATTTTATGACATTGTGAAAAATTATAAATCTTTAATCCATAGCTCATATGATTGTTCTGTGCGTATGCTATAGCGCTTGAGGTGAATCTTATTTTGTACCTCATCCAATACCTTAGGTTTGGAATCAGCTAATGGGCTTTGTTTAACAAGAAACTAAGTTTGACTATACTTCCAAAATCAAGTATTATACAACCAATTTTAGGTTGTATAATGAGACAATGAGTTTTCATAAATTCATAAATAATGATGTAAATAACATGATAATTGGAAGGTCTAAATAAAATCATGCACAGAAAGATTAATTTGAAACAGATCAAACACAATGCGTCTATTGTTGACCAATTTACAAAGCAATCCGATGCGTTTACGGAAATGCCTGGCCATTCACATGAGTCCTCCTTCCAGCTTATGATTGAATCAACCGGGGTTACTTCAAAGGACAGCGTCCTCGACATTGCCTGCGGCCCGGGCTTGGTCTCCTGCGCATTTGCCGCTAAAGCCGGGCACGTCACAGGAATCGATATAACACCGGCCATGATTGAAAAGGCAAAAAAAATCCAAAACGAAAAGGGATTAAAAAATATGACATGGAAAGTGGAGGATGTCCTGCCGTTACCATACCCTGATGAGTCCTTTTCCTTGGTCATAACCCGATACTCCTTCCATCATTTCCTTGATCCATTCACCGTATTCAAAGAGATGCATCGGGTCTGCAAAAAGAATGGTGTCTTGATGGTCGTTGATGTAGCTCTCCCCCCTGAGAAAAGAGCGTTATATGATCATGCCGAAAAACTACGAGACCCATCACACACAAGCGCCTGCACACCGAAAGAACTTTTGGAGATGGCCGAAAAATTGACTCTCAAAAAAATCACAACGAAATGGTACAAACTTGAAATGGAACTTGAAAAACAGATTAAAGCATCATTCCCAAATCCTGGGGATGGTGAAAAATTAAGGAAACTGTTTCGAGAAGATATTGGGAATGACAGCCTCGGTATGGGGGCACACTTCCAGGGCACTGAGATACATTTCGCCTATCCCACACTTATCCTTGTAGGGAAAAAAAGTGCCTAATCAATCGCTCCGGAGCGAGGTTGAAATGACAAATAGTAAGGTTGTATCTTTCCGGGTTTTAATGTGAATAACAGATAAACATCTTCCAGCTCTGATATGCCAAGAGTGCTGCTCGTTTATAGTCTTGGCCCTATCCAAAAGTTTTCAACAAAGATGAAATTTCTGTGAGATAAAACATACATTCAAATCCAGTCTGCATATACCTGTTCAACATGAATCGATTCATGTTTTTTTCACATCACGCACCTGATTATCTGATCACCGGATCAAGAATTACCCAGAAAAATTTCCCCTTCCCAGTATTTTGTGTTTCATACATGTAGGTAAAACATAATTGACAAATAAGAGTTACGTGGTATAAACTATACCACGTGACGTATCAAGAACTGTCACCATCGGACATGCAATAGAGAATGATGATAAGGTCTCTGGCCTGCCAAACACCTCCTCATCGTTTCTCTTACTTCCTATGCTTGCTTACCGCGAACCAGCTCTGAATATAGGTGTAAGGAGAACAGCGCTTATGAGTATCAAGAAACGTGAGAGTCTATTTATTTCTCCTCCGGAAAGAGGTAAAGTTCTGCTGCTTTCACTAACATCAGTTCTTAGCTTGATGTATATAGGCGCTACCCCTACAATAGTTTTGAAAGGAGGAACAGCCATCTATTGCTTATAAAAAGAAGAGAAACTCTTAAGGCACTAATCCCAACAATATTTTGAAAGGAGGAATAATAATGGCTTATATCTTTCGCGGGAAGCTTTGCGGGTTGATTTGCCCTGAATACCCAGAACCGCTTGCGAATGTAATTGTGCGGCTCTACCGCAGTCGTAATGTGCAAACTGTGGTAGCCTTAACTGTTACTAGTCCTAAAGAGCCCTTTGTCATCTTAACCGAAGAGCAGATTAAAGAAAAATCGTCTGCGTTGATCGCCGAAGCCAATACCGACGAAGAAGGTAACTTTACCTTCGAGTTGGGTGACAACGAGCGCTACAATGGTGAAATGTTTGAAGTTGATGTCTACTGCACTACAGTGCCGCGGCTTAAACCGAGTTCACAGACACCAACGCCGATGCAGTTTTCAATTACAACCCTACAACCTCGCTGGCGGCAAACGGAAAAAGGTTTTGTGTCTGTATGGAATTACTGCCTCCCGCATCGCTTCTGGTGTCTGGTACGCGGGCGCTTCGGTGCATGGACAATCTACGGACGGGTGACGCACTGCGCCACCGGTGCACCAATTCCCAACGTGAGGGTACGCGGCTTCGATGTTGATTGGCTTCAGGACGATGATCTCGGCTCAGCGATTACAGACACCAACGGCAAATTCCGGATTGACTATCTTGCCTCAGATTTCCAGCAGACCATCTTTTCCTCTTTTCAACTGGAGTGGGTGGGAGGACCTGACCTCTATTTCAAAGTTGAGACTCTCAGCGGTACCCCCTTGCTTACAGAACTGCCATCGCGCGGCCGTGATCCCGACCGGGAAAATGCCGGCCCGTGTTTCTGTGTGAGCCTTTGCCTGGAAGAACAGCCCGAACCGCAGACCGAGCCGCTTCCGGTATTCACAAAATTGGGCGGCTATAAATATGCGTCACAGATACACAGCAGCGTTCCTGGCACTGGTCTGACGGTAGGAGATAACCGTGCATTTTATTCCACCGTGCGGCTCAACGGCATCCTCTCTAAGAAACTCAACGGCCAGCCGATGGAATACCGCTTCGAGGTACGCACGACCGATGCAACTGGCGGGAATCCTGGTCCCTGGATGGCCATTCCGACGTTTCAAATCGCCCGCACGGTAATTGGCGATCTCGAGACATATGCCCCTGATTTTCCAGGAGATCCAAACCCTATCAAGACCAAAGACTACACTATCAACGGTGTAGCTGGACCGGATGAACTGGTAGCCTTCGTCACTGCCGATGGGTGGATCCAGGTACCCCAGGAAAGCGACGTCTTTAGCCCAAGCGGATATTTTCAACCCAACGGGAATATGATTAATCTGATTACCCCGATGCTTGCCGTCTTTGGCACAAAGGATATGACTGGCGTCCTTGCCGGGAATAGCTCAACATCGAACGGAGCTACCCTCGCGGCAAATCATCACTTTTCATTACGCATGCGGGTACGGCAAGCAGGCAATCCGGCAACTGAGATCACAGCCGGTTTCTGCCCTCACGTGGCAATCAATAACACTGGTTACGACAACGTGAAACACCATCCGTCATGGGCTGGCTTCACCGACCCTCCGAAAACTATCGGCGTACGCTTGCTTGACATTCAGCAGTTGATCACCAATGGGTGCGTAGAAATCACCAACGCCCTTGATGTGCTCTTCACAGCCACACATCCCGATCTCGGCTCTGTGTCCGTGACGATGAGCGGTCCGGGTGGCCCTTACAATTTTACGCTCCCCGCCGCGGTACCAGGAGAACGCTTCGGCACAGCAACACCTTCCGGCTGGACAGTGGCTTCACTCCAGCCCTGCGCCTACATTGTGCGGCTCTCGGTCCAGCTTCTGCTGACCACCGGCGATAGCATACCGGATAACCTTTACGACGATATCGCGTTCTGCAAAAGCTGACGCCGCCGGTCGTGGGGTAATACCGTTGTCAACTCACAAGAAAAGAGGAGGCGTAACTATTGCTACGCCTCCTCTCTGACAAAGTAGGAGTTTGCAAGGGACGAAGGTCAGGTTTCGCAATCCAAGACCAGGTCAGACATTCATAATTCAGTTGCCAAACCTAAGAGATAAAGAATTATAAATCTGAAATGTAATGGAGGATGTCGAAACTTGCTCTTACGAGGTCTGGAAAAAATCCGTGCGGAATTTAAGTTGATGGGTATTGGCTGAAATTTAAAAATGACATAAGAAAAAGTGGAGGG
>SULG01000065.1 GCA_005524015.1 Candidatus Jettenia ecosi | reverse complement strand
ACAAAGCACACAAAGTTTTACACAAAGGACACAAAGAAAAACTTACAAAAAAAAGAAGTTTTTACAGGGTAATACTATAAGAGGAACAGCAGATATACACCTCTTGATCTCCTCCTGGCAGAGAGGAAACGAATGCCTGTTCCTTAATCTCCTCTTTTCCGAAAATACATACGCTTACACGTGGGGTCACCACAAAGGGTAAATTTTCGTGAGAATCCTGATAATACAGAGATATACATAAGCTATACAAGAAATGTTTGTGCGATGGGGACAGATTTTATTTTAGATGAGTTAAAAGGATTAAAAGACCGCTCCCTCATGCGTGAGTATAGAACTATCGAAGGTCCACAGGGTCCCCATATTCAAATCCAGGGCACATCATATTTATCATTCTGTTCAAACAACTATCTTGGCCTTGCCAATCATCCAAAAATAAAACAGGCTGCTATTGAAGCTATCCATCAATACGGATGGGGTACTGGCGCTTCACGGTTGGTTTCCGGAAATATGATACTTCATGAAAAACTTGAAAAGAAAATTGCAGAGTTTAAGGGGACGGAGGCTGCTCTGCTATTCCCAACCGGTTACATGGCTAATATGGGCGCTTTATGTGCCCTTGTCACAAAAGGAGACCTTGTTATTGGAGATAAACTGAATCACGCAAGTATTGTTGACGGCTGTCGCCAATCCGGTGCAACCTTCCGCATCTATCCTCATAATAATATCCATAAATTAGAATCGTTATTACAAAGGTCTGCTCCATTCCGCAGAAAGCTGATCGTTACTGATAGTGTGTTTAGTATGGATGGTGATATTGCTCCGTTACCAGAAATTGTAGAGCTTGCCAAAAGATACGATGCCATGCTTATGATAGATGATGCTCATGCAACAGGGGTGTTTGGAAGACAGGGGAAAGGTATGATTGAACACTACGGGCTTGAGGGAAAGATCGATATTATTATGGGATCATTGAGTAAGGCCATCGGTAGTGTTGGTGGATTCATTGCCGGAAGTAACTACCTTATCGACTTCTTAAAGAATAAAGCCCGTTCTTTCATCTACACAACAGCCTTGCCTCCTTCCCTGTGTGCCGCATCATTAGCAGGATTAACGCTTATCCAGGAGGATATATCTCTTATTGACAGGTTATGGAGTAATATTAACTATGTAAAATTCCGGTTATCGGAATTTATCCACACGATAGCAGTAGAAAGCCCGATTGTTCCTATCGTTATCGGACCGGCAAAAGATGCTCTTGATTTATCCGGGATACTATACAAAAGAGGTATTTTAATTCCTGCGATTCGGCCGCCTACCGTGCCTTCAGGCACGAGCCGGTTGCGGATCTCCTTAATGGCTACTCATACCGAAGAGGATATAAACAGGTTACTGGATACTTTGAAAGATATTGGATTTTTAACCTCTGGGAATCATAAGACCTCAGATCAATAAATCACCATCTTGATCTACAAATTTCACAGATTGGAAATAAATTTTTAAAAAAAATTATGCATAGACCAACATGGGTTGAAATTGATTTGAGCGCCCTCAGATATAACGTATTGGCCCTGAAGAGGAAGGTTGGGCCGGAAGTAAAAATTATGGGCATTGTCAAAGCAGATGCCTACGGTCACGGTGATTATGAAGTAAGTAAAATTCTGATAAATCAGGGCGTTGAGATGCTTGGTATCGCTATCCTTGAAGAAGGCGTCCGCCTGAGGGAAAAAGGAATAAAAGCGCCGATATTACTTCTGGGAGGGCTCTTTGAGGAACAAATACCCAGTGTTATTGAATACGATTTAACACCAACTGTTTATGACCTGAAGCTTGCCTCTGTGTTATCAAAGAGAGCAGCATATTTGAATAAGATTGTGAAAGTCCATATGTATGTGGATACCGGCATGGGGAGTATTGGTGTGAAGTATACCAGGGCTGTAGAATTTATACAGGGTATACAAGAGATGAAAAACCTTTTCATCGAAGGGATCTATACTCACTGCTCATGTTCTGACGAAAGGGATTCAGAGTATACCAATCTACAAATAAAGAGATTCCGAGAGGTATTAGCAGCTCCTGAGACAATCAATATGGGTATTCCTTTAAGACATATGGCAAATAGCGGCGCTATCTTTGGTTACTTTGATGCTTATTTTACTATGGTTAGACCAGGCCTATCGTTGTATGGGTTATATCCTTCAGAAGAGGTGTCAAGGGAGATTGGTATTCGGCCTGTGATGAGCTTTAAGACAAGGATTATTCATATTAAGGATATGGAACCAGGGGATGTTGTTGGTTATGGCAGGGGGTACAGGATTACCAGACCTACCCGCGTTGCAACCCTTCCCTTAGGGTATGATGATGGCTATAGTCGATTACTCTCCAATCAGGGAAAGGTTATTATAAGGGGCGTAAAAGCGCCTATTATTGGCCGTATTTGTATGGATCAATATTTCGTGGATGTAAGCCATATAAAAGAGGTATCGGTAGGGGATGAAGTTGTGCTTTATGGTATTCAGGGGCGAGAGTCGATAGCGGTAGAATCGGTTGCGAAACAGTTAAACACCATACCCTATGAGATTGTTTGTAATGTAAGCAAACGTGTACCGAGGGTTTATATCAATTAATAAGAGAAATTACCGTTTTTATACAGAATAGGGGTGAAGGCTATTTTCCTGCCGGTATTATCTGTATTTACTGTACCTGTGGCTGTGTTACATTGTTATTCCCAATTTGCTCATCTTATATTTTAATATTCTTCGTGTTGTTTTTAGGAATTGTGCAGCTCTGGTTTGTCTGCCGTTTGCTTTTTGAAGGGCTTTTTCTATAATTTCTTTTTCTATGCGAGAGATGGTCTCATCGAGTGATTCAATTCCCGATAATTCAACCGGATTGGCTAGATTCTGTGAGGTTGGATAATCAAATTCTTTTCTGATTTCCAAAGGAAGGTGCTCGCCAAGAATGACATCACTGTCCCCGTAAAGGGTAAGCACTCTTTCGATAACATTTTTCAGTTCTCTTATATTCCCTGGCCATAAGTAATTTTCCAACAGCTTCATTGCTGATGGGTGAATTCTTTTTGCTTTGGAGTGGAATTCCTTTTTATATTTTTGGAAATAGTGATTTATCAGAAGCGGGATATCTTCTTTCCTCTCCCTTAAGGGGGGTAAATCTATAGGGACAACATTTATCCGGTAAAATAAATCCTCACGGAATGTGCCTTTTGCGATTGCAGTCTTAAGGTCGACATTGGTAGCTGCAATTAACCGGACATCAATGCTTATTGTCTTCGTGCCTCCAACCCGCACAAATTCATATTCCTGCAAAACCCGTAAAAGTTTTGCCTGGTTTGCTAAACTCATTTCGCTGATTTCATCCAGAAATATAGTGCCACCATTTGCCAATTCGAAACGTCCTGTTTTTTTATCGGTTGCATTGGTAAATGCGCCCTTTTCATGTCCAAATAATTCACTCTCTAACAGGTTATCATGCAAGTTGGGGCAACTTACAGCGATAAAGGGCTTGGCATTTCTTGAACTTTGCACGTGTATTGCCCGGGCAATAAGTTCCTTTCCCGTACCACTCTCACCCCGAACAAGCGCTGGAGAATTCCCTTTTGCTACCCTCATAACCGTGTCGACGATTTGTCTCATGGTAGGGCATTGTCCGATAATATTGTTAAATTCGAAATCTTTGTTTATTTCAGAGCGAAGATATGCCACCTCCTGCGAGAGTTCTCTTGAATGGAGTATTTTACCGATAATGAGTTTGATTTCTTCCACATCAAACGGTTTTACAATATAATCAGAAGCGCCTAGTTTCATGGAATCAATAGCTGTTTTAACCGTTTTTATCGCTGTGACTATTATGGTATCGATATCGTGATATGTTTTATTGATTTCTTTAAGGACGTCCAGGCCTGCCATTCCCGGCATAATAATATCGAGAATTACTAAATTAACACACTCATTACGGAGGATTTCTAACGCTTTTAAACCATCATTGGCAGTAAGAATCCTGTAGGTATCTTTTAATATCATTCTAAACGATTCAAGTATTCCTATTTCATCATCAACTACCAGAATAGTTTTCATAATATTTGATACCTTATATTTGAAACCTTACTTTATAAAAATATTGCGAAGGTAACACATATTCTTGTTAATAGGAAAAGTAATAAAAAAGAGCTTTAAACATTTATTAGTTAATATCTTACACCATTATAACCTATCCTGATATATCACGATTTTTCACAGGTAAATATTTTCTATCGCTGATGAATTCAAGATAAGTAGCTACATGATAATAAAGTAAATAAATTTGTCAAATATATTGTGTACAAATTTGCACAGATTTCCACGGCGTTGTTTCGTAAACTGTATAAGTGTTTTGTTATCAACAACTTAAGAAAAAAACTGAGTGAGAGCTTAAACCCTTGTAAATTTAGTATCTATGAATATTTATGCAACACTATTGATTTATAACCAATATCTGATTTTAAAGTCTTACCCTACCGTGTTATCTTTCTGTATCTATCATGTAAAAGTTTTGTTATAGGACCGGGGATAAGCTTTCCAATAGATTGTCCGTTCATTTTTGAAATGGGCATGATCTCTAGCAAGGAGTTAGTGATAAAGACCTCGTCCGCCCCAAGGACTGTTTCCATTCCAAAGAGCTTCTCCAGGGTACAAATATCGTTTTCTTTACAGAGCTTTAAGACAACCTTCCGTGTAACGCCCGGCAAGATATTGGCATTCAGGGATGGAGTAATAATGGTATTTCCCTGAACAATAAAAATATTACTTACAGCACATTCGGTAACATAGTTATCTGTATTGAGGATAAGTGCCTCGTGAGCTTTCCTTTCTATAGCTTCTTTCTTTATAAGATAGTTAGCCAGGAAGTTGAGTGTTTTGTGGTGTGAAAGAGGGCAGGTTGTGCTCCTCCGGATATCGGAAGTGATAAGCGACATACCATCTTCATATAACGATGCCGGGTAAGGCGCCAATGGTTTTGTGTGAATTACAAAGGTAGGATTTACAACTTCCGCAGGAATAATTCCCTGTGCCGCAAATCCACGGGAGAGTGTCATGCGTACATAAGCATCCGTTAAATTATTTGTAGTAAGAAGCTGTTCAATAATGTGGCGTATTTGCTGAGATGTATAAGGAAAAGGAATAGTAAAATACTGCGCCGAATTTGAGAGACGTGTAATGTGATCGTCAATTCGGAATGGCTTTTTATTGTAAGTTCTCAAAGTTTCAAAAAGACCATCTCCATAAAGAAAACCCCGGTCCAGGGTGCTTATGTGTCCTTTAGTTTCTTCTATAATTTTATCATTTAAAAAGATAGCGTTGGACAATGGGCCCCACCAATTTTACACGTTCTATGATAACCGGTATTTCTCTATCGTGAATTACATAATCTTAAGGAATCAATGAGGGCCTTGGCCTTATGCATAGTCTCTTCGTACTCTTCTTCTTCATCTGAATCGGCCACAATACCACTCCCAACCTGAAAGTATACTGTCTTACCCTTCATAACGAAGGTACGTATAGCAATGTTAAGGTCCATATCTCCGTTAAATCCTATGTACCCCACAGCGCCTGTGTAAACACCCCGTTTGGTAGGTTCAAGCTCATCAATAATCTGCATGGCACGGATCTTTGGTGCGCCGGTAATAGAACCTCCGGGAAACGTAGCCTTTAGCAAGTCTACCAAATCGTATCGTTCATGCAAATCCCCTTCAACAGTAGAAACCAGATGATACACGGTAGGGTAGGTTTCCAGGACCTTTTTTTCTGTCACGTTAACAGAACCATAATTGCACACACGCCCCAGATCATTTCGTTCCAGGTCGGTAATCATAGTAAGCTCTGCATCATCCTTTGGGCTGGAGATTAAGGCCTGCCTCATATGATCATCTGTTTTTTCGTCCTTACCGCGAGGCCGTGTGCCTTTAATAGGACGAGTCTGGACATGTCTGTTATAGACCTGAAGGAATCTCTCAGGTGAAGAACTGATAATCGCAACATCATCAAAGGTTACATAGCAGGAAAACGGAGCCGGGTTTACCGAACGCAATCTCTTATAAAGTTTATAAGGGGGGATAGCGATATGGGTTTCTAACCGTTGAGAAAGATTGACCTGATACACATCGCCTGCCTTGATATAGTCTTTAATTTGCCTGATTGCGCCGAGATAGAGTTCTTTTGTAAAATTAAAACGGAATGTAGGTTCAGATAGTTCTGAAGGAGCGGTATGGTTTATGGTTTCAGATGCACTATCTGATTTTTTACCTAATACATGAGCGATTTGTTCTATCTTATCTTTTAGGGTATTATCAATGCCGAAGTCTACTCCAACTATAGAGCATTTTCCCAGAACATGATCGTAAGAAATAACAATATCATAAAATCCCATATACATATCAGGTAGTCCCATATCATCAACGGCCCTGCTCGGTAATTTCTCGACAAAATGGCACAAGTCATAGCCAAGATATCCAACCGCACCGCAAGGAAAGGGGATGGATTTTTGTATGGTTGCCAATGAGAACTGTTTTAATAATTCCCGAAGATGTTCAAAGGGATTTCCTTCAGTTTCCATGGTGCCATCTTTGTCAGTCAGGGTGATCTTGCGATGCTTCGTCTTTATGGTTAAAAAGGGATCGAAACCGAGAAAGGAATATCTTGAAATTCCTTTGGCAGGCAAAGCGCTATCGAGAAAAAATATGTTGGTATTGGAGACAAGCCGGCAAAACGCCTCAAAGGGGGGGCAGGCATCCTTGACCTCATGAACAAAAACGTCACCTGCTAGCACGTAGGTAAATCCATTTCTCTTTTGATAGTTATTTGACTCTCAATAGATTAAAAAATTAACATTTGTTGTGTAATTCTAGATAGGGCCTAAATTTTTGTCAAGGCAAATTACTTACACCGCTTCTTAAAAGGCTGTTTTTTCTTGTTATTTACCCTTGAGTATGCTAACATCAGAAACGATTTTTCCCCTGAGTTGGAAAACATACATGATGTATTTGTTCTGTATCTGTTGCCACATAATTTCGGATTGAGATATGCAGGATTATGTCAATAAATACCTTGCACATATTGAACACGACAAGAACTTTTCATTACAAACCCTGAGGGCATATCAGAACGATTTAAACCAATATCTTTCGTTTCTCAGGAATGAACACTGCTGTGATCTTGGAAATGTAAGCCGGTTATTGCTGAGAAAGTTTCTTGCCTTCTTAAAAGAGCAAGGGTATTCAAAAGCTACCATTGCAAGAAAATTAGTATCCATTCGGTCTCTTCACAAATATCTCTGTCGTGAAGGTATTTTAGAATTCAATCCTGTAGAAAACATCCGGACACCGAAATTAGAGAGAAAGCTCCCTGAGTTTATGAGTATCAAGGATACTGAAGCGCTTTTAAATCAGCCCGATTTACACTCTTCACTTAGCATCCGCGATAGCGCTATGATGGAGACATTATACAGCACAGGCATCAGGGTAAGCGAGCTGGTGGGGATTGATGTTGCAGATGTAAATTTTCTTGAAGGGGTTGTTAAAGTAAAGGGAAAAGGCAAAAAGGAACGTCTGTTGCCTATAGGAAATTATGCTTTAAACGCCATACGGTTATATCTCGATAAAAGAGGTTCAGATAATCAGGCGCTCTTTTTAAACAAGCGCGGGGGCCGTCTCACGGACCGGAGTGTGGCGCGAGCGCTGGAAAAATACATAAAAAAGGCGGGGCTGAGCAGTAAAATTTCTCCTCATACCTTTCGGCATAGTTTTGCAACTCACTTGCTAGACCAGGGCGCTGATTTGCGTTCTGTCCAGGAGCTTCTGGGTCATGCAAACCTTTCCACTACCCAAATCTATACCCATATAACTACGGAACGGTTAAAACAGGTATACGACAGAACACATCCCAGGGCATAAGAGCAGGAATAGCTTTTCCATAAATTTTATGGGTCCGTTTCTTGTCGTTTTGTATTTGATAATTTTTACTATTCTTGTTACAGTAACCCTATGAGAAATTTTCCTGTATCATTTCAGCAAAGTCCATATCTGTTAAAATACCGGTTTTTCCCTTTTCGTGAATATCTGAAAGAGCAGTTCCCTTATAAAGTACACAAGATATCGCTCCACGCCGGTTTTACGTGTCCCAATCGTGATGGACGTGTTGGTGTGGGCGGATGTACCTATTGTGCCAATGAGAGCTTTAGTCCGAATGTCAAAGGACCTTATCTTTCCATAAAAGAACAAATCAAGAAAGGCAAGGCGTTTCATAAGCAGAGATACGGCGCTGAAAAATTTATCGCCTATTTCCAGTCCTTTACCAATACCTATGCAGATGTTGAAACTTTGAGATCATGTTATGAAGAGGCGTTAGCAGATAAGGATGTTGTTGGGATTTCTATCGGTACGCGACCCGATTGCATAACGGATGATAGTATAGACCTTATTAACGGCTATACAGAAAACTATCATGTATGGATTGAATATGGACTTCAATCCATACATGATGCAACCTTAAGGCGTATGAACAGGGGACATGACTACCGCACATTTCTCAATGCCATAAATCGTACAAAAAAAACTTGCATCCGCATATGCGTTCATGTTATCTTAGGATTGCCTGGCGAAACAAGAGAAGATATGATAGAAACAGCAAAGGCTGTTGCTGGATTGGGTATACAAGGCATAAAACTTCATCATTTATATGTAGCGAAAAATACTGCGCTAGCTAAAGAATATTTTGAGGGTAAGATACAAACATTGGATATGAACACGTATATTCAACTTGCTGCAGACTTCCTGGAGCATATTCCATCAGATATCACAGTCCAGAGGCTCGTAGGTGATACGCACGGCGATTTTCTTATATCGCCGGTATGGAAGGCTAGTAAAGCAGAGATTACCTCAGGGATAAGCCGGGAACTGGAACATCGGGGATCATATCAGGGCTGTTTGTATAAGAGTGCGGTACCGGTAAGAACCAATCATTTAACCTCGGCGCCTGTTTTAAACATACAGGGGCAAGATTCAAAAAAGCCAAGATTACATACCATAAACATATAATGCGGGCGTAATTCAGTGGTAGAATACTAGCTTCCCAAGCTAGGTATGGGGGTTCGATTCCCCTCGCCCGCTCCATTCTAAAATAAAGGGATTCTAGCTAAAGAGCAAGTAATTATTTATGATGTTATGTATAAAACTACCTTCTGTTTCTTCTATTCAAGCTACTTCCCAACCTCACTAACCTTAAATTTATTATATACCCCATCTGTATTTATAATATAGGATTTTATGCTGCCTGTATTTCGTACTCGCCGTAAAAGGCTTCAAAGTAACCTACTCATCTCTTCTACGGCTATTAACTTTTCCATTATCCTTTGATATTTATTAATGATTATTGTATCATGTTGGTTAATTATTATCTTAAATTAGTAATAGAATTATACTGTAAAACAAGTATGGTTTAATGAATAAATACTGATAGTAAATAAATTGTATGTTGTTAAAAAACAATTACTTAAAATTCCAAAAAAAATTTTGAGATCCTTACACTTTAATTAAAAAAGGGATAAAAAGAGGCTGGATTGATAATGTTGCATAAGGAAGTGATATCGGAGTCGCAAAAGCTTATGAGATAACTAAAATTCTGGATATAACTATAACTATAACTGTAGAAGAACTCCTTATTAGTTACCGTGAATTCATTCAGTTTAGAAACAGTTATGAATCTTAATTCTTAAAAGGAATAAAGATGGATAGTACAAGTACATTAAAGATACAAAAAAAATTAACGTTAGTTTATTGGAAAGAAAAAAACTTTTGGCTTGAAAATGCTTGGAATATCCAGAAATTATGATACAAGGTAAAACAACAAAAGAAATGGCAGAAAATATTAAGGGTGCTTATTCTCTTATGGTTTTGGATAATGTTCCAAATAATTACCAGACAAAAGAAACATTTTAGCAAATGATTTCAAAAGAATACATACGAGAATTAAAACATAAAGGTAATGGTGCTATTATTCGTTTTGTGAATGGCACAAAAGAGAATAACACAATCTTATATTTTCTTGAGAACCTTGGATATTTACCGAAGGATTTTGATGGAAGCTGGTTGCTTAATTTCTTAAACAACAAAAACAATCAGATAAGATTTTGGGCAGTAAAAAATTTAGGTAAACTTAGTGATGAAAGTTATCTTTCAACATTAAGTGAAATCGCTAAAAAAGATTCTGATACATCGGTAAGGCGTGAAGCTGTTTCATCACTTGGAAGAATGAGAAATCCTAAATCGAAAGAATATTTGTTTGATTTACTTAATGATGAAGACCCTAAAGTTGTTTGCCAAGCAATCAGAGGACTTTTAGTTTTTCGTGATGATAAAAATGTTCAAAATGTTTTAAAACCATTAATTAATCATCCAAACGAGATGGTTAAATCTGTTATTTATAAAGAATATTTCTCCGAAACAAAAACAGAAAATGAGCAACCTCACCCTGATTCTTACGATTATTTAAAAAATATTGTAGTCAATGGTGATGTTAGAGAAATACTAAAAAATGTTCCTGATGAGAGTATTCATTTAACTTTTACTTCTCCACCTTATTATAACGCGCGTGACTATTCTA
The DNA here is from genome assembly GCA_005524015.1 of Candidatus Jettenia ecosi. Lineage (GTDB taxonomy): Bacteria > Planctomycetota > Brocadiia > Brocadiales > Brocadiaceae > Jettenia > Jettenia ecosi. The sequence continues at coordinate 10,498 of SULG01000065.1, read as the reverse complement.
TTTATCCAAGTTATAAAGATTACTTACTATTTTTGAATGAAGTATTTAAAGAAGTCCATAGAATAACAAAAGAAGGGCGTTTTTTTATTCTCAATACTTCACCAATAATAATTCCACGTGTCAGTCGAGCTCATTCAAGTAAAAGATACTCCATTCCTTTTGATATACATCCATATCTTATTGATATGGGATGGGAATTCATTGATGATATTATTTGGCTAAAGCCAGAAGCGAGTGTAAAAAATCGAAATGCCGGATTTTTACAACACAGAAAACCACTCGGATACAAACCCAATGCTGTTACAGAATATCTGATGGTTTATCGCAAAAAAACTGAGAAATTATTGGACTGGAATATTCGACAATATGATTGGTCAACAGTAAAAGAAAGTAAAGTTGAAGATGGATATGAAACAACTAATGTTTGGAAGATAGACCCCACTTTTGATAAAGTTCATTCAGCGGTTTTTCCTGTAGAATTATGTAAAAGAGTAATCAAATATTATTCATTCAAAGGCGATTTAATTTTTGACCCTTTCGCTGGAAGTGGAACTGTTGGAGAAACTGCAAAAAATTTAAATCGTTATTTTTTCTTAACAGAAAAGGACGAGAAATATTTTAATTATATGGAACAAAAAATTCACCACAAAAGCCTTTTCAAAGAAAAAGAGACAAGTTTTCTAACTCTTGAACAATTCATAAAGACAAAAAATATATGACACTCACCGACCAAGTTATTAAAAATATAATTCGTAAACTTATTAAAGGTAAAGATTATCGTATAGAAATAGTTACATTGATAAACGCCGAATTTCTTCAATATGTTATTGATTTCTTTAAAAAGATTGTTGAGGCAAAACTGAAAAATAATGGTATAACCGTAAATTGGTATAAAGAAGAGTTTTTAAATCCTAAACTTCCACCAAAGGAAATAGCTATTAACTCTGGTTTGAATAACAAAACTATTACAAATATGTATAATACTGCAAACCGAAAAATTGTAATCGAAGCTTCAAGTGAACATTATGATACTCTTTATAATGCAATAAAAGAACTGACTGAGGCAGAACACGAATTAGATTTAAAACTGACAATTAAATTCAGAAGTGTAAGTGTAGATTTAAATGTGAGCGAAAGTTTAATTGTCATAAATACGCTTGCCGTAAAAAGAGCTGAATTACGTGGCGGTCTTTGGAGCACCGCTGGTAAACGTGCAGAAAAATACTTAATGACAACACTATGTAAAATATTTGATGTCCCCGCCCAATACTATGACCAATCTCGTGTGCCTGAATCAATGAGAGAAGTTGATTTTTATTTAATCAATGACAGCGAATTCTATCGTTGTGAGGTTAAACTTATGGGGAAGGGAAATCCTGAAAGTGCAGATGCTATTTTTGCAAGAGAGAGCCGCATATTTGTTGCTGATAAACTTTCAGATTTAAATAAACAACAAGCCACAAAATTAAATTGTGAATGGATAGAATTAAGAAGTGCTGAAGGATATAAAAGATTCTCTCGAATTCTACAGAAACTTGGAGTACCACACACTGTATTCAACGATGATATTGATAGGAAGTTAGATATTATTTTTGAAGAAATGTTTAAGTAAGAAGGATTGTACTCTTTCCTTACTCATACATATACCCTCTCGCCTTAATACCTCCTTTATACTACGACTCCCGTAGAATGGACTTTCGGTAAATATCCTATTCATTTTCATTTGGTCCATAACCTCTCTTGTCTCATCTGATACCTCCACTGCCTCATAATATATGTTTGGTCTGTGTAGACCCAAAAGCTCGCACTGCTTCCTTATGCTTAATCCCTTATGATTTCCTTCTATTAATCTCCTCACCTTCTTTCATCGTCTATTTTATCAAAAATGACTCTTGGCTACTGGTCCGAAAAAACCGTTCCATTATTCTTTCCCAATAAAGACACGCATGCAATTACCTACCGGGAGTATGTTTTTACAAACATACGAGATACTACCTATATATTTACATAATAAACACTTAAAATTAATGTCCTGTAATTATGTATGTATATGCATACACGAATTAAAACCTACCTCTCAAAATAAAGAATACCCTATAGGTAAACTGATAATCATAAGTAATTATTAATAAAAAGTTTACGTATTCTATTCGCCTATATAAGAATTTCCATAGATAACTCATTTTACAGGCATGTTGTTTGTTGTATACGAGATAGGTTTCGTAAAAATGATAAGGGGAGGTAAGGCGGTGGAAAAAATTGAAAAATCGATAGAGGTTAATGTACCGGTGCATCTGGTGTATAGCCAATGGATCGAGTTTGAAGCTTTTCCCCGTTTTATGGAAGGTGTGAAAGAAGTAAAAAAACTCGATGACAATCGGCTACGCTGGCGTGCAGAGGTTAGGGGTAAAGAAGTGGAATGGGATGCTCAAATTACCCGCCAGACTCCCGACGAAGTTATTGCATGGGTAAGTATTTCGGGTATAAAAAACTGCGGCACTGTTACATTCAAGAGCACCGATCAAAACAAGACACGTATTACCTTGATTATGGAAATAGAACCCAAAGAAATCTCCGGAAATACTGAAGATTTCGTAAGGGTAGTGTCAGGCCAAATAGAAGGCGATATGAAGCGCTTTAAGGAGTTTATCGAGGAACGCGGAGAGATTGGAACAGAGACAGAAAGCTAATGTGATGAGATTAAGGGTAGTTAAAAAAAGAGAAAGTAATTTCAGGAATTTAAGATCTATCTATACACGCTTTCGTTTGTACATTTTTGAAAAATACTCGTGTTGAAGTGTTCTGTTTAGTCTATACGCTATCTTTCTTTTAGTCACTCGTGGAGGGCGGAAAGATGGAAAATTTTTCATCGGGGCTGTTTAGAAAGGAGATACGATATGCCGAGGACCATACTCTTAATTGTGCTTGTTTTACTACTTCTTGCGGTAATACCCACCTGGCCTTACAGTGCGGGTTGGGGATATTACCCTAGCGGCGGTTTGGGTTTAATTCTTCTTATTGTAATTATTTTGGCATTACTAGGGTATTTTTAGTGTTAATTTTCTTTCATTGTGAAAATTTTCGTAGTCCCATAATCCAGGATGGATAGATTTCACCGATCTATCATAAAGAGCATATGAATAAGAACATGATGAAAAGGATAGGAAAATGGTTAATAATACCGATAATCCTTTTGCAAGTAGTATTGTTCAGCAAAATTCTTTTTGCTGAACAAGAAGGTACAAGAAAGCTGTCAAAGGGTGAAGTTATCCAAAAAGTCCAAAAATTTCATGTGCCTTTTATAGCTAACAACGGGCAAATTGACGATAGGGTAAAATTTTATGCCAATACCTTTTGTGGGACGGTATTCGTAACACGAGAAGGAGAGATAATTTATTCTCTAACAGAGGTGAGGGATCGTGCTGAGAAAAATAAAGATATGAGTAAGGTTGCGGGGTCTCACAGGTCAATAGTAAGGAGAGGTGTATTTAAAGAAGAGATTATAAAAGGGAAGATGAATGAGATAAAAGGAGAAGGAAAAGCTATAACCAAGGTTAGTTCCTTTAAGGGGAAAGACTCATCAAAATGGAAGGGTAGTATGTCAACGTATGAGTTGGTAAATTTGGGAGAAGTGTATAAAGGAATAGATTTAAAATTAAGGGCTTATGCGAATAATGTCGAAAAGCTTTTTTATGTAAGGCCAGGCGCTAATCCAGAACAGATAAAAATACGATTGGATTATATACAATCCCCAGAATCCCCATTTGCTGAAGGTAACAGCATACATAATTTATTTTACAAATGGGGGATGGCAGCAAAATCTCCTTTAAAAAGCAGGATAAGGGGGTTCACGGTAAATAAGCACGGTGAACTTGAGACAGCATTAGGGACTGTTTTATTCACAAAACCCGTCGCGTATCAGGAGATCGATGGGAAAAGGGTGGAGATTGTGGCTGAATACAGTATCCGGAAGTCAGAATACAGAAGTCAGAATCCAGGAGAAAAAATCTCTCAGCTTATCTACGGTTTCAAGGTGGCAAGCTATGATAGAACAAAAGAACTCGTTATAGACCCTCTTTTGGCATCTACTTTTTTGGGAGGCTCTTCTCTGGAGAGAATAAATTCTATCGCTGTAGATTCCGGGGGAAATATCTATATTGCTGGTGAAACCATTTCCCCGGATTTCCCATTGGCTCCTGGCATATTTGACGCCACCCATAATGGTAGTTTTGATGTATTTGTATCAAAGGTAGATGGGACATTAACAACCCTCCTTGCATCTACCTTTTTAGGAGGATCTGATGGTGAGAGGGCTGATTCCCTTGTAATAGACCCAAACGGAAACATCTCCATAAGCGGCTCAACTAATTCATCAAACTTTCCTGTAATCCCCGGGTCTTTTGATACTTCTTTCCATGGCAATAGTGACGTATTTGTGTCGAAACTGGATGGGACGTTAACGAACCTCCTTGCATCGACCTATTTAGGAGGGTTTGGCAGGGAAGTCTGTGATTCTCTTATGATTGATCAAGCCGGCAATGTTTATGTGGCTGGTTCGACTAGTTCGCTAGACTTCCCAATAACCCCCGAAGTTTTTGATACATCTTTTAGTGGCGGGGGAGATGTGTTTATTTCGAAATTAAACGGGACATTAACCAATCTTCTTGCATCAACCTATTTAGGAGGATCTGCCCTGGTCTCCGAAGAACTAAGTTCAACAGCTATAGATGCAGCCGGAAATATTTATGTAGCTGGCGCAACCGGCTCTTCAGATTTTCCAACAACTCCCGGCGCTTTTGATACTTCTTATAATGGTAATTTTGATGTATTTGTATCAAGATTAAGTGGAGAATTGACAACCCTCCTTTCATCTACCTTTTTGGGAGGATTCGAGGCTGATAGCGCCAGTTCTCTATCGATAAACCCAGAGGGTAATATGTATGTGACAGGGCTTACTTCATCATTTGATTTTCCGGTGACTTCAGGAGCTTTCGATAGTTCTTTTAATGGCGGTGTTAACGATGTATTTGTATCGAAACTGGATGGGACGTTAACGCTCCTCCTTGCATCGACCTATTTAGGCGGGTCTGACAGTGATAGTAGTGATTCTCTTGTGGTAGATTTGCAGGGCAATATATATGTGACAGGTTCGACTGCATCGTTAAATTTTCCAACAACACTGCGTGCCTTTGATACCTCTCATAATGGTTTTTTTGATATTTTTATTTCAAAGATGGACAAGACATTAACAAATCTGCTTACGTCAACTTATGTGGGAGGATCCAGCGGCGATGGCGCTGATGCTTTCGTCATAGACTCAAGTGGGAATCTCTATATAGCTGGCTCTACAGGATCGTCAGATTTTCCAATAACCAGTGGCTCTTTTGATACTTCTTTTAATGGTGTTGCTGACGCCTTTATATCAAAACTTAATAGTGACCTATCTGCTTTAATTACCTTTAATTATTTCTATAGCAAAGCTAAGATGAAACTAGGCCCTCAGGCTAATGATGATAATTTTGATATGTGGTCTACTTTTGTCCTCGGCGATGCCAGTGATGGGATTGATCTGCTTTCAGATGACATATACCTTCAGGTAGGAACTTTATCCATCTCCATCCCGTCAGGTTCTTTTAAAAACAATAAGAATAAACACTTCAAGTTCAAGAAGATTATCAACGGTGTGGCTTTGCAGTTGACAATCGTGCCATCTTTCAATAAAAAAAGTTTTGAATTTAAGGCAGAAGTAAAACATGCGAATCTGACCGGGACGGCAGATCCGATTAACATGCAATTTACCATTGGCAATGATGGCGGCAGTACTATTGTTGCCGCCGAACCTCATAAGTTAATAACAACTGACACGAGGCATATTCCCTGAGGGTATATACCATATGCATCAAGCTAATACCAATTTGATTTCAAACATTAAAAGATAATCCAATTTAATCCTGCCATATATAGCATATATATTTCATAATATATTTATTGTTTGAAAGCGAATTGGTATAAGAATGGTGTTCCATAAAAAAGGAGATATTTCCCCTGGAGAAAGAGTAATGTGTGTTCATGTTCCCCTCTAATCCCCCCTAACCCCCCTTTAAAAAAGGGGGAAGAAGGATAAGTTTAGAGAAAGGGGGAAAAGAAAGAAGTTTTCCTTTAGAAAAGGGTAATCAATGGATTTCCCCCTTTTTTAAAGGGGGATGAAGGGGGATTATGGTTTAGCTTGATGCATATAGTGTATACCCTCCATTGACGAGAGGCTATCCTCCTTATCATTAAGAGAGTGTCTTTTCTGGAGCAATCTCCCTAACCTCTTCCATGAAAAGGAATACGGGGATTGTTATAATCTTCCCTTTTCTTGAGGACAGGTTTCATGGAAATGGCATGTATATCTTTGATAAATGGCGTGCAAATACGAAAAGATCGTTGTTATTTTCAGGAGTGAAAAATTATGAATACGTTTTTGGATTAACGTGAGAAACGCATGAATAGTGCAGCATCAAGGGTATGCGGCTAGTTTTATGGCGCCAGCTAGCCGCAGAGGATTGATGTAGTTTACATGGGCAGTAATAGAAATTCTGCCCTATTATCATTCCGTATTATGAAAGGAGTAATAGATTATGGAAAAAATCGAAAAATCGATTGAGGTGAATGTTCCTGTACACACAGCTTACAACCAATGGACTCAATTTGAGGAATTTCCCCGTTTTATGGAAGGCGTAAAAGAGGTGAAGCAGCTCGATGCCAAGCGGCTTCATTGGAAAGCTGAGATTTTGGGTAAAGAGGTAGAATGGGATGCCCATATTACTGAACAGACGCCAGACCGCCAGATTTCCTGGGAAAGCGCCTCAGGCACGGTTAACAGAGGCACTGTTATGTTTAAAAGCTCTGAGCCGAACAAGACACGTATTACGCTGGATATAGAATATGAACCCAGAGGCGCAACTGAAAAGCTAGGCGATATCGTGGGCGCCCTCTCAAGTAAGGTCGAAGGTGATTTAGAACGCTTTAAAGATTTCATTGAGCAGCGTGGATCCGAGACGGGAAGCTGGCGTGGAGAGATCAAAAATAGAAAAGTTTAAAAGAGAGAGATAATTCTTGAAAGTGCCTGATGAATCCCGGGCGATATACGAATCGTTCTCAGGGAAGTGTCTGGTAGTTACAAGAATACATGGCAAAGATAAAAAATCAAATCCCCCTTAATCCTCGCTTATAAAGCAGGATTTGGGGGATTGATTATCGTTTACGGGTATTTACCCAAAACTATGTGTACGATAAATCTCAATGATGAAATAAAAACTATTCTGAAGGATTATATCAGGAAACACACATGAAGTTCTATCGGGAAAGAAAAGATATTGTTACAATCCGTGGAAATCCTGTCACTCTTGTTGGTTCAGAACTTAAGCCCGGAGATAAAGCGCCTGATTTTACTGTTTTGGATGGAGATTTAAAGGAAATCAGACTAAGGGATTTTGCCGGAAGAATAAAGGTTATCAGTGTTACCGCTTCCCTTGATACACCTATTTGTTATATGCAGACAAGGAAGTTTAATCAGGAAGCTGCCCAATTATCTGATACTGCTGTTATGCTAACGATAACCATGGATCTTCCCTTTGCAATTTCACTATTCTGCATGACAGCAGGTGTCGATAAGATTAAAACTCTTTCTGACCATAAGTACGCTTCGTTTGGAAACGCTTACGGTGTTTTGATCAAGGAGTTAAGGCTCCTTGCCCATTCTGTCTTTGTTATCGATGAGGATGATACGGTAAGATATACAGAAATTATTCCTGAATTAACCCATTACTATACCTATGATAAAGCCTTTCACCATGTTAAGAAGCTTGCTTAATATCCATGCGCAGGAACATCAGGTACGGTCCAATCTTATGAAAGAATGCCTTTTCGTTCTTATTGCTACCCTTTTTATTTCTCTGCTCTCCTGCGATTTACGTGCTCAAGTGCGTATTGAAGTAGCCTTTCCCCATCTCAAGTTTGTTAACCCTACCGATATTCAGAACTCTGGTGATGGGACAAACCGTTTGTTTGTTCTTGAACAACAGGGAATTATCTCTGTATTTCAAAACAGTTCCCGTATGAAAGAAAAACAGATTTTTTTGGATATTCGTGATCGGGTGAATGACCGTGGTGCTGAGGAAGGATTATTAGGCCTTGCGTTTCATCCTGATTTTAAGAATAATGGATTTTTTTATGTAAATTATACAGCTTCCGACCCCCGACGTACTGTTATTGCAAGATACAGCGTTCGTCAGACAACTCCAAACGCCGCTCTGAAGGATAGCGAACTCATCATCATGCAATTTTCCCAACCTTTTAGTAATCATAATGGCGGACAAATTGCTTTTGGTCCAGATGGATTTTTCTATATCGCAACGGGTGATGGTGGTTCTGGCGGTGATCCTTTCGGGAACGGACAGAGTCTGAAGACACTTCTCGGGAAAATTCTAAGAATAGATGTGGATAATCCTTCGGAGGGAAGGAATTATGGAATCCCCGCCGATAATCCCTTCGCAGGGAACGCTTCGGGATTCATGAAAGAAATTTATGCCTATGGATTGCGCAATCTATGGCGATTTAGCTTCGATCCGGAAACGCAATGGCTCTGGGCTGCTGATGTCGGTCAGTATCATTTTGAGGAAGTGGATATTATCGGGAAAGGGAAAAATTATGGATGGAACATTATGGAAGGACTCCATTGCTTCAAGCCTCCTTCCGGATGTGATACCACGGGCTTAGAACTTCCGGTTTGGGAGTACAACCATGATGTTGGCGCCTCTATTACCGGTGGATATGTCTATCGGGGTTCTCAGGTTCCTGAACTCATTGGCGCTTATATCTATGGTGACTTTATGTCAGGAAGGATTTGGTCTTTGAGATATGATGGGTCCAGTTTGCCCATCAATACTGAATTACTAACCACAAATTTAAACATATCCTCATTCGGAATTGATGAGAAAAAAGAGCTCTATATACTATCCTTTGATGGTAAAATTTATTGCTTTAAATCAACAAGAGAATAAAATAGTATAAAGTTATAAGCAATTTTACTTTTAAAGGCTCTTAAAACGAAAAAGAGGAAAATATGGGAAATACCGTATATAGAATTTTTTTCTGTAAAGTAGCATTACTCTCTTGCTTGTTAAGTACCTCCTATGGAAGTACAATTCATGTGCCACAAGATTACTCCACGATTAAAAATGCTGTAAGTAATGCATTACCTGGTGATGTTATTCTTATAGCTCCAGGAACTTACCCTGAAAATAAAATAAGTATTAATAAGAGGCTTACCATCGCATCCTGGTATTATACCACCGGAGATGAACAGTATATAAGTCAAACGGTTGTCGATGGTGGAGGCGCTAACGTGTTTACAACAATCCGTAGCCAGGGAATAAACGTGGAGATTGGCGGTTTAAAATTCATAAACTCTTATAAACCAATTATCATACATGATTTGGTTGCTATAAAGCGCAATATATTTTTTGGTAATAAAGGTGACACCATTAGTTTTGAAGCCCATGGCTACGGCTATGTCGGTTATAATACGATTGAACAAAGTGGTGACGATGGGATCGATATTGATGGGAGGAGGGGGAGATATTACACGATTGAACACAATATAATCCGAAATTGTAGGGATGACGGCATTGAAATCCGTTTAACCCAATATGCTGGTCCCACAACGAAATACACGATTAACAACAATACTTTTTTCGGAAACCGTGAGGATGGTATTCAATTAATTGACTATGATGATGTTGTATCAAATAGGGTCTTTTCTATTTCTCATAATGTATTTGCAAATAATGCAATGGCAGGCTTAGGATGTATGGCCAACAGGGATAGCAAAGAAAACTATGCAGGATCATCCATGAAAGAGCGGGTATATTTCTACAATAATACCGTTGTGGGAAATGTAGTTGGTGTTACGGGTGGAGACAATATGATTGCCCTTAATAATATTATTGCTAATAATACGAATGTAGGCATAAAAGGAGTTAAGGTGGATTCCGTTGTAGGCTACAGTATTTTCTATCAGAATGGGACGCATATTCAAAACAGTGTTATCAGTGAACCTCTCTTGCTGGATATGGATCCGAAATATGATGCCAACTATCGTCTTTTAGATGGAAGCCCGTGCATCGATAGCGGTACAATCCGTTTTGAATGGAATTCTGAAGTTGTTTTAGACTTGCATCCCCCTTCACCCAATGGATCGGTACCCGACCTGGGATGCTATGAGCGTTAAAATTCTGATGAATCCTTCAAAAAAATCACAAATCTGTATGGCGACCCTTTACAGGTTGTCCGAGAATTCATTGGCAACCTTAAACATATACTGTTTATTGTCTAATATTAATACAATCGGTCAATATATAGTATAGCATCTAGTGCTCAAAGTAATTCTCGGACAGCCTGTTTAGGGTTGCCATTCCCGATTACCTGTTCAGACGGGGATGCAAGGCTAAAG
>SULG01000064.1 GCA_005524015.1 Candidatus Jettenia ecosi | reverse complement strand
AGGACCAACATAGTCCTCGATGCTCTTGGGTAATAATGCTATTTGATAACGATTCCTATATCGATATGCCATTATTCCACCTCCTCTTTAGGGGTATATTCTATCACATCCCGCATTCTTTATCTCTCGGAGAGTCCACTTTTTTATAAAAAAATTTTGATAATTACGACACAGTCTCTTAGAAAAGGGGGATTCAGGGGGTTGTTTCTTTGTACTCAAAGGGGATTGTTTCTCCCTACCCAAAGTAGGCTGTATACCGCTCAGACTGACTTGTATCTGCCTGTCCTTCATTGGTGATAAAAGGCAACTGAAGCCTTTGTGTCTTTCGGGTAAATTCCTCCTGAGTCAATTTCCTTGCCGTATCTTCCCCGGACGCATGGCCTCCCGCTAAAGACAGTGCAAATAAAAGAACTACAGACAATCCAAAAAACTTCACGCTCCTTTTCATCCTTTGAATACGGTAATATTTATTTATATGGCAAGGAACTCCAACCTGTAGGCTTTTTTCCCAATATGGCGGAGATGAAGTTTGTAAACCACAGCTCTCCGGTAAGGTAAACCACGAAGTGCACGAAGAAAGAAGCACAAAGTACACGAAGAAAAAAGGATATAGAGACGCAAGATGTTGCGTCTTTACGGATATTGCATAGATAGAAAGCTGATAAAGAAAATATCAGAAACCGTGACCATTGAATTTTCAGAAAGACCGTTCGGCAATGCAGACATTACAGGAGAAGGGAAGTATAAGTGCCTGACCACAAGTTTTTGTACATGCTCTTTGTCAACAGAATAGAGAATTCAGAAGACAGAATCCAGAAGACAGGATACACAATGCTTGATGCACGATATTCTATCTTCTGGCTTCTGTTGATAACGAGGAATATACAAAAACTTATAGTCAGGTACTTATAATGGTATCAACCCACCTTTAAATTCCCTCCCGAGAGGGGATCGATCATAAAAAGAATTTGTTGAGACAGGATGAACAGAACTATTATTTTTATCTTGTTCATCCTGTATCAAAAAGCAAAAATGAGAGGGATCAAGTTTTAGTATGGAATGGAAACTTCTCAACGTTAAACGCAGAGATACACGATGTTGCAATGGTACAGACGCAGGATTTTGCGTTTGTCGGTTGTAGAGACGCAAAATCTTGCGTCTCTCCTTTCATTTTCCTGCCTAATCCCGCAGGGATGTCATGATTATAGAAAAAACAGAAAAAAGCCCTTCAACCCCGAAGGGATGACATCTCAATGCGGATATTCCATGTCACCCCTTCGGGATTTCATGGTAGGGTATACCGTATCCAGCATCATTTTACCACTTCGGGGTTGAATGTAGTATGTTCGGTTTTCATACAAAGGGTATCATAGATTATCTATACAAAATTCAATTTTACCCTTTATTATGCGCCATGAGTAACATACCTATCACGAAAAAAATTTACCTTAATTTGACTTGACTTTAGCTTAGCTGAATATATAATCTTTAGCGAATTTTACAAAGATTCATTTTTACTATTTTTATAAAAACTTTTTCGTGGAGATGTATAAAATGATTTTAGAGGTAAATTATTGTACAGATGGTCAGCGAAAGAAAATTGAACGGCTCGCATTTATTAAAGAGCGATACAAAAAACTCGTGCTTGACCCGAGAAGAGAAATTGAATTTGAAATAGAAAGGGCATTGGACGATGAAGACGGTGATATCGACGCTATGTAATTATTAATTGAATACTCTACCTACTATTATTTATTCCTCTATGTTACTTCCTAAATATCTTCGAATATAAATTTCCGGTTACAATCTCACAAAAATATACATGAATCAATCGTATGTTACGGTAAATGTACTATCGATATTTTTTATGAAATTTGGATCTGGAATATTCCTTATCAGCCTTTATGATTAAAATAGGCCTTTCGACGACTTTAACGACGTGTAGTGGCAAGGCGTGCCTTGCCACTACGTAGTTTGTTTGAATTTCCTACACACTAAGCTATCTGTCTGCATAAAACCATGCAGACAGATAGGAAAACGGGTATCTCTTTGATGATTTCGCGCCGCTTAATCCGTTACTCGCTCCTCAATCATTCGGTAGGGCGGATGAAACGAAGTGAATCCACCATTGCATCTTTACCTTGCCGGCGCTTGTATTTCAAAAAGCCTTCAATAACAACATCATCTGAGAATCTTTTTATCGTTATTTCGTTAACTTTTACCGATTCAGCTATAGCATCAATACCTTTTCCAAGTACAGGGGAATTTGCGCCCTGACCTCCAATAATAATCGGAGCGATAAAAACAATAACCTTATCGGCAAGGCAATCTTCGAGTACTGCAGTAATGATTCTGCTGCCACCCTCCACTAAAATATTTGTCATTTTCATCTCACCAAGCTGCTGGAAGAGTTCCTGCAAGTCTACCCGGCCGCTCATAGTGTTTGTTCGAATAACCTCACATCCCAATTGTCTAAGTTTCTTAATACGCTCAGGCAATACGTTCCTGCTCACAGCAACTACTATTTCACTTTCATGAATTGTCTTTAAAAGACGGGAATGTAAGGGCAATGAGGCGTTACTATCGATGATAATTCTCTTTGGATTCCTTCCTCCCTCAAGGCGGCAGGTCAGAAGCGGATCATCGCGCAATACGGTGTTAATTCCAACTAAAATCCCATCCACCTGCCCGCGGATCTTATGTGCATATACCCGTGATTCTTCGCACGTAATCCATTTTGAGTCTCCTGTATGAGTAGCAATCTTTCCATCGAGTGACATTGCCCACTTCACTATCACATAAGGCAATCCTTGTTGCATTAATTTAAAAAAAGAGGCGTTCAATTTCATTGCCTGGAATTCCATAACCCCCAGCGTAATCTCAATCCCTGCCTCCTTTAATTTTCGTATTCCTTTACCTGCTGTAATAGGGTTAGGATCGATAATTGCAGTTATCACCTTCCCGATACCTGCTTTAACAATGGCATCAACACATGGCGCCGTCTTACCATAATGCGCGCAGGGTTCCATGGAAACATAGAGTGTTGCCCCCTTGCAGTTTGCTCCTCCCTCATGAATTGCATGCACTTCTGCATGCGCCCCTCCAAAGATCTGGTGATACCCTGTTCCGATAATCTCGTCATTTTTTACAAGTACAGCGCCTACCATGGGATTAGGCTCTACTTTTCCCCTTCCCTTTTCTGCCAATTCCAGCGCAAGCATCATATATTTTTCATCAGTATTTACTGTAGTCATAACGTAGCAAACTATGGCCGTAACTCCTCTAATCTCCGGAAGTAATCAGGAAATGTCTTGGATACGCACTCCGGATGTTGTATAGATATTCCCTGTGCGCGCAGCCCAATTAGCGCAAAACTCATAGCCATACGATGGTCATCGTAGGTTTCTATTTCTGACGGTTGAGGCAGAGCTGGTTCAATCTCAAAACCATCCTCATATTCTATTGCTGAGATCCCCATCCGGCGCAATTCATTCACGACAGCAGAAATACGGTCCGTTTCCTTTATACGCATATTTTTAACATTCCGTACCCGCGTTTTACCGCGGGCGAATACCGCTACAGATGCCAAAGTCTGCACCACATCTGGCATATCCCCCATATCGACATCCACCCCCTGCAGCGTATCTCCCTGCACCTCAATCCAATCAACATGCATCGTAACCTTACAACCCATTTCCTTCAGGACGTCTACAAAGTGAACATCTCCCTGCAGGGAATCACTTCCGATTCCTTCAACTCTAACCTTTCCACCGGTAATTGCCGCAGCAGCAAAAAAGTAAGAAGCGGCTGATGCATCTGCCTCCACCTCGTAATGCATAGCGCGATAACGTTGCCCGGATTTGACGAAGAATGTTCTATAGTTATCATTGCTAACGTTTACCCCAAACTGACGCATTAATGCAAGAGTCATATCTACATAACGCTTCGAGACCAGGCTACCTTTCACTTCTATAACTATATCCTTCTGAGCATAAGGAGCTGTCATTAATAAGGCGCTAAAGTATTGGCTGCTTAAATCTCCCTTTACAACAGCCGATCCACCGGATAATCCCTTTCCTCCGACAAGCACCGGCGGACAACCATTATGGTATTTCGAGCTGACATCTGCCCCAAGCTGTCTTAAACCATCAAGTAAATCCTGTATAGGCCTTTCCCTCATACGCGGAACACCATCTATCTCATAAACCCCTTTTCCAAGGGTTAGCATAGCAGTTAAAAATCTCATCGCCGTGCCTGCATTTCCAATAAACAAATTTGCCTGCTTTACTGGAATAGTTCCGTTCTTACCGTATACCATAAACCTATTAACATTTTGCTCTTCTTTAACCGGTATTCCCAGGGTGTTAAAACCAGATGCCATGTATTTGGTATCATCACTAAAAAGGGCATGAGAAATTATAGATTGTCCGTCAGCCAGCGCCGCTGTAATAAGGGCGCGATTTGTATAACTCTTTGAGCCTGGAGCCTTAACTACTGCATTGACTTTTCCTTTTATTGGTTTTATTTCGATCACTTTATAGCTTACCTATGAAAAATTTCCGTACTATGATATTTCGCCAGCGCTACTTTGAGGACATGAAAATCTGTTCATCAATACACCCAAACGGTCCCAAAGTCCCTCATAAGCCTTAACTTATTCCTGATAAGAAATGTAAAACGAATATATTTTAGTTTATTTGAAACAACTATGCAATAGTATCGTGGATGTGATTTTAACGAAGGAATGAAGAAGATCTGTTATGTCGGTTTGAATGCTGGCAGAACTATAATAACCTTGGTAAATACCCCTTCAGCGCTATCAATGATAAGCCTGCCATCATGGTCTCTGATAATATTGTAACTGATGCTTAATCCCAAGCCCGTTCCTTTACTCCGGGGCTTTGTGGTATAAAACGGTTCTACTACTCTATCTCGTATCCCGGCAGGTATACCCGTGCCATGATCATAGAAGGTAATCTTTACCGCCGGACGGTTAGCTATCATTGCTTCTTCCCCGATAATCTCAAGGATTTTATTCTCATGCGCCTCCGGGTATTTCTGGTTTAAGGCATATCGCGCATTACTGATAGCATTCAGAAAGACTTGCTGTACCTGCTGGGGATGCGCAATAATTTGGGGCAATTTTGGAGAAATATTTAACTTTATCGTAATACCCTCTTTTCGCAATTGCGCCTTTATCAGGACAAACGTATTCGCCACTATCTCGCGGATGCTAACGATGCTCTTTTTCTCCTTTGAATCGCCAAATCTTGCAAAAGAAAGAAGACTGCTGGTTATGTTCGCTATACGGTTAGCCTCTTTGATAATTCGGCCGGCAATATCCCTTTCCTTACTTCCTTCGCTACTTTTATTAAATAGTATCTGGGCACAGTTAATAACACCGGTTATGGGGTTATTGATCTCATGGGCTACACCTGCAGCCAATTCACCTAATGATGCCAGATGTCTGGACCGTTCAGCATCTCTTTGCAAGGTTATCTTTTCCGTAATATCCAGAAATGTGCCTAAGATGCCAAGAACATTACCCATCTCATCTTTTATCGGGGTTCTCACCATACGGACAATCAATTCCTGTCCATCTATGATATATTTCTCTTCTCTGTCATCTGTCTGCCCTGATTCTATAACCCGCTTATCCTCAGTTCTGTATTTCTCGGCAAGTTCTTTGGGGAAAAAATCATAGTCGGTCTTTCCGGTGATCTCGTCCGGCTTGATATGGAGATCTCTGGCTAAATTCTCGTTACAAGACATATATACGAAATTTTTATCTTTAGAAAATATTCTCTGGGGAAGACTCTCAAAGAGAAGACGATATTTACTTTCGCTTGCACGAAGCGTCTTTTTAGCGCGTTTACGCCTGATAATGTTACGGACAATACTCCAAAATCCAACAACAGATCCTTTCCGAATTTGTGAAATTTCTTTGAATTCTTTCATCAAATAATTATCGGCCTTGCTAAGGATGTGTAATTCAAAGATTGAAGATATTTCCTTCTGCTGAACACAATGCATTAGCTTCGGTGCAATGGGCCTATTATTAAAGTGAATGGAGGGGATAAACTGTTTGTATAACCATTCTGCACAAAACCAGTTCTTTTTATGGAAAGCAAAAATAGGAATTGTTATAAAGAATTTCGAGACGTGAGATAATAACATAGCAGCACCCCTTTATAAAATTTGGCCGTAACAAACACAGCGGCCCATGAAGTGCTGTCTTCGCCCGGCAACCCTGCTACCATATCCTTAACAAAGATTTAGGCCAGTGGCTTTGCGTCCCATCCTTTCGAATGGTTTGCCCTTATCAGGTTTCAAAAATTAACTTTACAGGCAGAATACAACGAAACTGCCCAATGTAAAATATTCTCATACCTCATTTTTAATTTGAAGCTTGTTTTTTTATAGACATAAACGTTACATTCAGTATTTTTACTGTAATTTCAGCATTTTACATACCAATAAACTATATAACAACTATAAATCGTTAATAGTACTCAATATTTATCATATTTTTCATCTTAAAATACGTATTGTATGAAGTATGTTCAAAAAATTTTAGATGACAAAAATGTATCTTGTAGTACACAAATGTTCTTTGATACAGAGTATTCAGGGATATATCCATTGTTTTTTCCTTCTCAATTTTATATTATTTGCATAGAGCATTGCCCGATCTCAGAGCTGCTTACCATAAGCAGAGATAGAAAACTATTGTGCTCACAGATAGCTCATAGTAAAATTATCATGAAAGATTCAATTTTCACATTATCTTTAGTATTATCTATAATAAAAGGCCTTTAACATGAATTACAAACCCTATGCAATCTCCTGGAATACGACCTATCGATGCAACTTGCGTTGCAGCCATTGTTACCTCGATACCAATGCATTAACCAGGCAATCCGCCAATGAGCTTAGCACTCAGGAAGGGTTTAAGCTTATAGACCAAATGGCAGTGCTTAATCCCAACTTGCTGCTCATCCTTACGGGTGGAGAACCACTATTAAGGGGGGATGTTTATGATCTTGCCTCCTATGCCTCTCAGAAAGGGATGATGATAGTGCTGGGCACGAATGGGAATTTAATTGATGATGATGTGGCAAAGAGATTGAAACAAAGTGGTGTAACCGGTATTGGTATTAGCCTTGATTCTATAATGCCCGAAAGACATGACAAATTCAGGGGGATTTCACGTGCATGGGATGATACCCTCAATGGAATTGAGGCATGCCGCAGGCAGGGTATCGAATTCCAAATACAAACAACCGTCACGAAAGAGAATTTTCATGAGATTGCCAATATTATCGAATTCTCATATAATCTTGGCGCCAGGGTATTTAACCTATTCTTTCTGGTCTGTACCGGTAAAGGTCAGGAGTTGACGGATATTACACCGCAGCAGTACGATCAGGCATTGCACCAGCTTTATACTATACAAAAGAACTATCAGGGGAAAATGATGGTGGGAGCAAAATGCGCACCACACTACCGAAGAATTGTGTATGAACATGATACCACCTCTCCACTCATCAGGACGTATGCTGGCGGTTGTCCGGCTGCTACCCACTACTGCAGGATCACACCAGAAGGCAATGTTACACCGTGTCCTTATATGCCTGATGTTTCCGGAAATGTAAGAGAGAAAAGTTTTGTGGAGATTTGGGAAAATACCCCCGATTTTCAAACTCTGCGAAATACTGATCTGAATGGCAGATGCGGTGTCTGCGAGTTTAAGTATATCTGCAAAGGATGCAGGGCAAGGGCGCTTGCAACCTCAGGGAACCAGATGGATGAAGATGGATGGTGCAATTATATCCCGGGGAGATATGGCAATACAGCTATCCAATTAGCGCCAACTGAAACCTTTGGGGTTGAGGAAAACTTCACCATGAGATGGAGTTCCGAAGCAAAAAATATCCTGAAACAAATCCCCTCTTTCAGCCGGGGCATGGTCATTAAAAATGTTGAAAGTTATGCAGCAAAGAGTAACCATCATGAAATAACCTTAGAAGTAATGAGAGCCTCACGGGAAGAGATGATAGCAAAGAAAAGAACTGCATTCCCGACAAAAAGCGAAAGCGAAGCTGGCGCCAACACAGAAGATAAGGGCCAGGTACATCACGATGGTGAAATCCCCTGGGCTGAGGAGGCGCGAAAACGTGTTGCAAATGCGCCGGATTTTGTGCGGCCAGGTATTTATAAGCTTATGCAGAAAAAGGCGCGCCAGCATGGTTATAAAGAAATCACCTCTAAATTCCTTTCCGAAATACGGGATGAATCTATGCAGCTCGCATCAAAACGTATAAAGAATATCGGATTTGATGAACTAAGGATGGATGCATGGGATAAGGCTAAAGAAAAGTTAAAAAGTGCGCATAAAAAAGAGGTTATTGATACTATTAAGGCATTTCTTGATGAACGTACTATCAGGAATGAGGGTATCATTACTAAATTCCAGGCATATTTGAAGGATTCAGGCGCAACAATGCAAAAAGAACCTCCTTCTTCACCTGTATGGACAGAGGAAGCAAAACAACGTCTGGAGAAGGCGCCTATATTTATCAGAGGCAGGGCAAAAAAAGCAATTGAAGGTTTCGCAACCCAGCAAGGCGCTACAATGATTACCTGCGAAATGATTGATCAATACATGAAAGATATTCCTTCTTTTGTTAAAAAGAAATTCAAGTAAATGGGACTTGAGGGCATGAAAATACATGAGGCCTTGGGCAGTTTTATGATGTAGGGCAAGGCTTTAGCCTTGCTTCCTCTCGCTTAAACGTGTGCGGGGGATAGCACATATGCATCAAGCTAAGGATTTTATATCCAGGGAGCCTTCATACCTGACCAGAGACTCCAGCCCTTCGTGTCTATGATGGTTCTTGTGGTTTATAGTAGCTTGTAGTAGTAGCTTGTTCCCAAACGCTTCCCCATTTACATGAGGACATGGTTTGGGAACACAATTGTCTAGAAGCTCTGTTTCGAGAGTCCATAGTTCTGAGAGATTATACGATCAGTTACTTCTTGATTCGAGAAATAGAGTTTCTCGGACACGCATGTTCCCAAACAGAGTTTGGGAACAAGTCGGGTAGTGTTTGGCTTGATACATATGGGGGATAGCAACCCTAAAGGGTTACCCTGAATTAAAAATTCCTATATATCAAATTAGGCTCCCTTTCAGCAACAATTTTGCTGGTTCAATCGCCCTTGACTGAATCAAAACATAGTGAATTTCCCAGGCATTCAATAAGGGCGAACACAGAGTACTTCTCTATAAGCTCATAAAAGAACTTATCATGAATACTATAGCACTCATAAAACAGCTCTTGCAAAAATACCGAAACTACAAGAATATCTTTCCTGGGGCTCTCAATAAACTCCATATACTTTCCTGTAAATCGATACGAACAAAGATTATTATTTCTTCTATTCTGCTTTCTGTATTTCCTATTTTTATTATGCGGGTATTTATTTATCCCACAGAAAAAAAGGCCTTGCAGGATTCCCTAATACAAAATCTTGAGGGAGTCGGGCATAAGCAGTCGGAACTCATTGTACGATGGATCGAGGAAAGGAAGGCAGATGCCAGAATTATAGCAGAAAACCCGAATGTACCCGGTGTAATCTACAAATCCGAGGGGAGTGAAAATTTTTACAGGCTGCTTCATCATTTAAATACCCTTAGAGAGGCTTATGGTTATAAAGAAATCTTCATCTGTGACCGCCACGGAGATTTAAAAATTACTACCTCAACGGGAAAGGTAATCACGAATGTGGCGGGATATGAATTCTTCAAAAATGCCGTAAATGGCATCACCTTTGTATCACCCATTGCGCCCTCGGTAATTCCCTTAGAGAATGAATACGGAAGATTAGAATTCGGTTTACCTACCCTCTATATCACTACGCCGGTAATTTATGAAAATAAGATTATCGGTGTCGTATGCTTACGGGTAGATGTAATGGAAATTAGCAGACTGATGAGAAGTGTCCGGTTAGGAGAAACGGGAGAAACGTACCTGATTAATAAACATGGGTATATGATCTCTGAATCAAAATTTTTACGGGATCTCAAGGATTTTGGAATAGTCCATCAAAGAACAACTCTTGAGCTTAAGGTTATTAATCCGGCAACAGGAAAGTTTACCCGAAGTGTTGAGGAATGCCTGAAAGGGGGGCATGGATACGATGGAGATGGTTATACAGACTACCGGGGTATACAGGTATTAGGCTTTTGGCAATGGATTCCTGAACTCAACTGGGGCATTATCGCAGAGATTGATGTAAAGGAAGGGTACGGTCCGGTTAAGAGATTGCATATGGTTGTTGCTCCCATCATGGTTCTAATAACCATCGTCGTTATCTCCTTTGCCTTCTTTTTTGGGAAGAAAATATCAGATCCTGTTCTTTACCTTACCGAGATAACAAAAAGTATTTCTGAAGGTGATTATAGTAAACGGGTAAAAATTATCTCCCATGATGAAATTGGAGAATTATCGAATTCTTTTAATAAAATGGCTTGTTTCCTGGAAGAAAAAACACAGATACTTAAGGAATATACCTCCAACCTGGAGAGAACCGTAGAAGAAAGGACAAAAGACTTAATCCTTACTAACCAGGAACTTGAAAAACAAAGCAGCAATCTGGAAAAGGCATATAAAGAGTTACTTACCCTTGATCAGATGAAGGATAAAATGATACGCGATGTATCTCACGAACTCAAGTCTCCCGTTGCCCAGGTACAGATGGCAATTGATCTCTGGTCTAAAGAAGTAAAAAAAGAACATATAGACCGCTCAAAAGAAGAAAGATTCAGTAAAATTATTAACGACAGCCTGCAACGATTACAAAAGACTATCGGAAGCATTCTTGATCTTTCTGTTTTAGAATCGGGTCGTTTAGTATTTAAAAAAGAAATTCTTCATCTGAATGAGCTAGCTACTCAAACTATTACCTGTATGAGGCTCCTGGCAGAGGAGAAAGGATTGGCCATAATAGGCCATATCCCTGATACCGTATCTCCCGTAATTGGAGATAAGGATGAAATCCAGCGAGTGATCACCAATCTTATCGACAACTCTATAAAATATACGGAATGTGGAGAAATCCATATTTCTATAGAACAAAAAAATCCTTATGTAGAATTTGCTATCAGGGATACCGGAGTAGGCATTGGATTGCCAAAAGAGCAATTTTCCAGGTTATTTGAGCGATTTTTCCAGGAACGTCCAAGGATAGATGGGGCAGGTGTAGGTCTTGCAATATGTAAAAACATTATTGAAGCACACAAAGGACAGCTATGGGTAGAAAGCGATGGACCTGGCAAAGGGTCGATTTTTAAGTTTACTTTGCCAATAGCATGAGCAATTAAGTAAAACTTACTTTAATTACGTCTTCAGCAACTGTATTTTTATCTGTGATCATACGTAAGGGAGAAGCATTTGCTGCTGCTCAGCATATAAGACTACGCTTAAGCTATAGTACTCTCTGTATGAAACCGAACATGCCGCATTCAACTCCGAAGGGGTGAAATGATTCTGGATATAATATACCCTACCATCAAATCCCGAAGGGATAACATCTCAACGCAGGCTTCCCTCATGTCACCCCTTCGGGGTTGAAGGGCTTTTTTTGCTTTTTTGCTATAATCATGACATCCCTGCGGGATTAGATAAAGCAGAGACGCAACATCTTACGTCTCTACATCTTTTTTCTTCGTGTACTTTGTGCTTCTTTCTTCGTGCACTTCGTGGTTTACCTTTCTTATTCCCACTCAATAGTACTTGGTGGTTTCGTGCTGATATCATACACAACACGATTGACACCTTTGATCTCATTAATAACCCGGTTTGAAATGGTTCCCAATATCTCATGGGGAATGCGGTACCAGTCGGCAGTCATAAAGTCAGTCGTTTCTACAGCGCGAATGGCAATGACATTTTCGTAGCTTCTTTCATCGCCCATAACCCCCACGGTACTAAGCGGCAGAAGTACAGCAAAGCACTGTGAGACAGAACGGTAGAGCCCTGCCTTGCGTATTTCTTCGATAACGATTTTATCTGCATTGCGAAGGATCTCTAAACGGGGTTTTGTTACTTCTCCGATAATCCGGATGGCTAGTCCCGGACCGGGGAAGGGATGACGCCATACCAGTTCTTCCGGCAGGCCAAGTTCCTCTCCTATTTTGCGCACTTCGTCCTTAAAGAGAAATCGGAGCGGTTCAACCAGCTCAAACCCTAATTCTGCCGGTAAACCACCGACATTGTGATGACTTTTAATGGTCACCGTCGGGCCTCCATGGGCTGGAATACTTTCGATGACATCGGGATAAAGTGTGCCTTGTGCCAGAAATTTTACCCCGGATATCTTTTTTGCCTCTTCCTTAAAAATCTCAATGAATTCATGTCCGATAATCTTCCGTTTTTTTCCGGATCAATTACCCCTTTTAATTTATTTAAAAATCTCTCCCGTGCATGAATAACATGCAGGTCTACAGTGAAATTATCTTTGAATGTTTTGACAACTTCATCTGCCTCATAATCCCTTAAAAGTCCATTATCGACAAAAATGCAGGAGATATGATTTCCGATAGCTTTGTGGATAAGCGCTGCCGTTACTGCTGAATCAACCCCGCCCGATAACCCGCATACTACTCTTCCGTCTCCGACCTGGCTACGGATATCATGTAAGGATTTTTCGATATATGAATCTATCTTCCAGGCGCCGGTACAGCCACAAATTTCATAAAGAAAATTACGGATAATTTGGCTTCCTTGCGGAGTATGGGTAACTTCAGGATGGAATTGTACGCCATAAAATGCCTTTTTCTTATGTTTCACCCCGGCATAAGGACAATTGTGAGTAAATGCAAGAGATTCGAACTCCATGGGCAATTCAACAACCTGGTCTCCATGACTCATCCACACAATGATATCTTTATCAACTGATTTGAATAGTTTGCTTTGATCGTTAACTACGCAAGCCGTTCTTCCGTATTCCCGTGAGACCGTAGGCTTTACCGTGGCTTTTAACATCTGACAGCCCAGTTGCATTCCATAGCAGATGCCTAAGATAGGTATTCCCAACTCAACAATTTCTTCATCACATCGTGGAGCATTCTTCACATATACACTGGCCGGACCGCCAGTAAAGATAATGCCTTTTGGGTTGATCTTTTTGATTTGCTCTGCGGTAATCTCGTGTGAGACTATCTCACTGAAAACATTATTCTCTCTTACCCGTCGTGCGATAAGTTGAGCATATTGTGAACCAAAATCGAGGATTAAGACTTTTTCATTATTCTCTTCAATCATGTTATCTTCCTGGATATAATTTTATATGTCATTATTGTAACTTGTAACATACTTAAGCAAAATTGACAAAAAATGGCAATGAAAAATATTCCTTATAAAGTGCCAAAACATAATAAAGAGATTTTTATTGATCCATCAACAGATAGTATTCCAAATTCAGTGCTGGCAAATAAGCATAAGATACATACGTATAAGATCAAGGTGGCTGGTATTCCATTGGGGGAATTGCGGGATAAAACCCGGGAGGAATTGCTATACAAGGCCGCTGATTATACAAGCATAATTACATCTCTTTTCCCTGAGAACCAGGCAAGGGCGCTCTCTTCTGTGCAGCATAATAACAAGAGGGATGCCTCATGGCTGGCTGTCCAGGATAAGCTGCATAACAAAGGACAGGTTTTGGACTATGAGTCAATAAAAAATATCCCTATTATACAGACTGGCCATGAGCCTGTTTTCTATTATCCGGGAGTATGGATAAAGAACCATCTTGCCTATCATGTAGCTGAAAAAGTTGGTGGCATTGGTGTTAATATGATTGTAGACAATGATGCTTGTAATATGGGCTTTATGCACATGCCGGTTTTATCCAATACATCAGCATCTATTCAGAAGGTACTCCTTGTAAGGGATAAATATAAGACGGCGTATGAGGAGATCAGGTTTGATGATTTTGGAACGATACTTCGATTCAGAGAAGAGGTCTTAAGCCTCTTCAAAAAAAATGTCTCTGATAAGAATAACAACGTGAAAATAACTATCGAACATATGCGGTCTATGTTCGAAAGGTTTATTAATTGTATGGTAGAAAGCTATCAGCAAGGCTGTATTGACATGGTAGGTTTATTAACATCTGCACGATGTGCTTTGGAGAAAGATTTTTTTATTCATAATCTGGAAATTCCTGTTTCCTCTATGTGTAGTACGGACGGATTTTATTATTTTTTATTGCATATTTTATATGAAGCAGGCCGATTCTCAAAGATATATAATGAGAAGTTAGGTGAATACCGGCGGATTCATAAAATTCGCTCACACGCTAATCCATTGCCGGATTTAAAGATTAGCGGAAATTTAATAGAATTACCTTTTTGGATATGGAACACGGGGGGGCGGAGAGGTAAATGCTATGTACTGGATGAGGGAGAATGTATAAAAGTTACTCAGGGTGAAGATGTTTTGATTACTCTGAGGAAAACCGGAGAGGTTGATAAGAGTCTATCGAGGCTAAGAGCATTATTAAATACGGATATTAAGATACGTCCACGGGCAATTACAACAACAATGTTTTCCCGCTTATTTTTCTCGGATGTATTTATTCACGGAATTGGAGGGGCAAAATACGATACGATTACTGATGAAATTATCAAAGAATTTTTTGGGATAGATCCTCCAACTTTTATTACCGTTTCTGCTACCCTGTTTTTGCCGTTTGATACCTTTGATTCTGATATTGGAACCACACAACGATTGCAGAATGACCTTAGGAATATGACTTATAATCCGGAGCTATACGCTTCGAAGGATATACAAAATGATACAGGATTTATGGACAAAGCTAAGGAAAAGCAAACATTATTAAAGATGGCAGATTGTACTGCGGATGAGAAAAGGCGGCGCTTTAATAAGATTAAAGAATTGAACAAGCTTATGTTGAATCAAATACGCGCTGAATTTCTTAAGAAGCAACAGGAGTTAAACACGGTAAGTGAGAATCTTGCGTATAACGGGGTTGTAAGATTTCGTGAATATCCGATTTATATATACCCTATGGAAGTTCTGCATCAGTACTTTTTACCTGCTTTTTCCGAAGGGTAAAATAGAGGTACGTGACGGTGATGATAGTAATTATAGTCCCAATGATAATCAGGTCTGTTTTTACAGCAAGAACGGAATGAAGGGCTTCTTTCACATCAATTTTTACTAACAATATCCAGTTAACGTCCCTGAGATTTTCAAGCGGTGTGTATGCGCTGATTACGGGGATATTGCGATAATCCTTTATGATTTTTATATCGGTATTCCCGCGAAATGCGTCTTCAGTGCCTTCTGTGTCCATCTCAAGTTTGAGAATAGTATTTTGTGTAAAAAATCTTGATTTTGAACGTATAAAATTATCATCGCCCACAATATAAATTTCACCCGTTTCACCCAATCCGTCTCTCTGAGATAAAAATACATCGATCTTGGAGTAGGGTACTTCAACAATAATAACACCCAGGAGCTTGTTGGTAAGATCGAATACAGGAGCGGCTGCCATGAAGGTAAAATCTTTTGAGTCCTCACACCAGCTTAAATCAGAAAATTTAATATGATTTAATCCCTCTTTAAATACTTCCCCGATAGAAAACGAACTGTATTCTCCTGTTTTCAAATTTGTTCCGATGTGTTCATCCTTTCTAACGCTGAATATAACATTACCATCTATATCCACAAGAAATATGTTATTATAACCGTATTGCCTGAGAAAATGCTCCAGCAGCGGGCCATAATACGTATCTACCTGTTTGTAATCAGTGCTGTCAAAGCCACCATCCTTAAAGGCATTTGAGAACCGTGGTAAGCTTTGAATAACCAATGGATTTTTGGAAAGCACATTGACGTCTCCGTATCTTTCATAAAAAAAATTTTGAATCTGCATCTTTTTGATTTCCCGGACGGAGACTAAATGGTTGAGAACTTCATTCCTCAGGGCAGGAACAAGGGTTTTGTATGTTAACGGGCCCATAATGATTAAAAAAACCAAAAGTGCAATGCCCGATACGATAATTATTCTATTTATAGGTTTCAATTTGATAAAATTACATCTAAGAATTGTTTATATTCTATATATAAGGATAAGTAATACCAAAAATACATATCTTACAAATTAGATTTTGTTTGTCAAGCCTTTTCAAGTTGTGCGGGAATTCAAAAGTATAAGGATTCAAAGACTGATTATTAAGAACTTATGATATGAAAATTCTCAAAAAGTCAATTATTGGGCAATCTGTTTTGGTCTGAATAGTATTCATGTCTCTGTATGTCTTGAACAGGGATTGTTTGTTATACAGAATATCATCCCCAGGTACTTTTCTGCTATCCTTACGTATTTTTTCCCATTCCCCTGTTTTCCTTTTTGTCATTCCCGAATGTCGTTATCGGGAATCCAGTGCCTTTCCTGCTTCTTCCCCATGCCGGGATTCCCGATAAACTTGTCCCCGTGAAACTAGTCCTCATGGAAATGGGGAACTGGGAGGCATTCTGGAATGGCATGGAGGACTATCGTAGATTCAAACCCACGCCCTTATTACTTTCATAAATTGGTTACATGAGATAACAGGAAACCTTATTTTGGAATCTCCAGAGCCAGACAATAAATTAAGTAATTGATTGATACGCTTGAATAAAAAAAGCTATATCTTTCAAGTCCCCGCCTAATATTTCAATAGTGAAGTGATTAATATGATTTTTTTTGAGGATTCTGATTACCTTATCCATATCCATATCATATTCCCTGGAAAAATGTGAGTGTGTATCGCCATATGGACTTTTAAAGTTCCAATTCAAAGAGGTTTGATTCGTATTTATATGCACTCCAATTACCTGGCATTGTGTACAAATCTCTTCAAGACCCCCATAGAAATCAAATTTATTGAGAAGAGAGGATGCCCATAAATGGCCGGTATCGAGCCAAACCGGACAATTGAGGTATATAAGATGCGCTGGCGTCTGATTTCCATTGCCAATACCAGGAAAATCATTTTCTATACAGAGGGTGTACGATGGGTATCTCTCTCTCAGCCGTTCCATGTTCATTTTCACGGTATTTTGATAATTTCTGAACTCTTCTGTTTCTAAAAACTTTGGGTCCATGACTCGTGTATCATTGAGCCGGTATTTGCTATTTATGGCATCGCGTAATACCTTTCCATAGTTGTTTGGATCATTTTTAATAGGGTTTTGGGTCATAAAGAAACCGTGAAATAATGCGGTTTTCGCCTGGAGTGACTGCATAACGCATGCGGTATTTTGGAATCCTCCAAGAATACTATCGAAATCATTATGAGCAAGATTGATGAAATGATTTGAGAATACCGGGGCGTGAACAGTAAACGCAACATCGAGGTCTTTCATGGTATCGTATACGTCTTTTGTTATCGAATTATGCAATTGTATGCCAAAGGTAAAACCGTGGGATTCGATTATATTGCGGCATCGTTTTATCTTTGCAAGTATATCTCCATGATAAAAACACATCGTGCTCAGCTCAATTTTTACACACATTGAATTTATATGATCCTTATGGTTATAAATAGTTGACTCATACCTTTGATGCTTGAATTTTGATGAAAATATTATGTATAAAAAATGGGAAAGTCAAGAATTTATTACATAGATAGTTTAAGGAAGAGCCATTGTCCCAGGCCATATAAGTACCTGACCACAAGTTTTTGTACATTCTCTTTGTCAACAGAATAGAGAATTCAGAAAACAGGATACACAATGCTTGATGCACGATATTCTGTCTTCTGGCTTCTGTTGATAGTGAGGAATATACAAAAACTTATAGTCAGGTACTTACTAACTTTTTAAAAAATTTAAATTTTATTGCCATTTTAAGTTTACCTCTTGCGGGTTCAATTTTGTAAATCGAACCCCTATATTTTGCATGGTCGATAGCTCATAGCGTTTTCATGGTTAAACACATAAGTACCTGAACATAAATATTTGCATACTGAAAACCCCTGTATACAAAGATACAGGTACAAAAATTTGTGGTCAGATACTTATCATGAAGAAGATCTCTATTTCAAGCCCGAAGGGCTGTCATGATTATAGATAATGAATTACCGCAAAATTAATAACCCTGAAGGGGTGAAATAATTATCAGTTTTCCATGCCACCCCTTCGGGGTTCAAATCCTTTCTTCTGCTCTTTTGCTATAATCATACCATCCCTTCGGGATTATGAGACAAAAACACCTTGATACTCTGTCACGCCGTTTCTTTGGATTCTGTCTTCTGAATTCTCTATTCTGTTGACAAAGAGAATGTACAAAAATTTGTGGTCAGGTACTTAGGGAAATATTCCAAATTGAGGGTTCGGGTTATAAACCTGAACCCACCCAGGAGTTTTCTCCTAAGCTATAGATACCTTTATCAGAATTATGGTAACACGGTAGTTTTTTGAAAAAATACCGTGAGAAGCTCCGTTAGGAGCGAAATGTTTATAGACACATCATTCTGCCACAATCAAGCTCCATCGGAGCGACATGGTGTTTCTGTGTTAAGGACCGCTCCGATGTAATATCATAAAATTTGGAAAACAGAACTGTATGGTATTGCATACCAGGAAAACACAAGTGTATGTTGTTTAGTACGGTACTGTATGTTTTTCAGGACTTGCGGAGTGGGGTATAAGGGGTATTTTTAAAGCTATTTATGATAATTTCGATTATAACTGTATGAATAACATACAAAAACAATGATTAAGATTTCTCTTTTATAGAAGAGCAAAACAATATTAATAAATGAAATACACGCATTGTAATAAGTTATATTTTAAATGGTTATGCACCACCTCTCTCAGGATTTTCATAGAAATGATTTTTTGGCAAACACATTGCTAATCATAGCAGGCTATGCAGACCTAAAATTAATTCTTTGTAAGTTCTTGTACCCATTTGAAGAAAGGAGAAAATAAAAAATATCTTTCGTTCGTTGCTTATGCATCTTGCATAAGGTTTGTAACATATAATTTAAGAAGGAGGGGAAATGAGAAGGTTGAAGGGTAAATTATGGAAATTTCTTTTCTGTAAACTCGTATTACTGTGTTGCTTGTCAGGCGCTTCATATGCCGGCACAATTCATGTGCCAGAGGATTATTCCACGATTAAGGCTGCTGTAAGTAATGCATCGCCCGGTGATGTTATCATTATTGCTCCCGGAACCTACCGTGAAAATGGTATCGATATCAATAAAAAACTTACCATTACTTCCCGGTATTATACAACAAAAGATACCAAGTATATAAATCAAACTGTTATCGATGGAGGCAGGGCTACGGTATTTGAAACTATTAACGGCAAGGGAGTAAATGTAGAGATTAGCGGTCTGAAATTTACCAATGCCTCTAAGCCAATCATTGTAAACGATTTAGTCACCATAAAAAATAATATCTTTAGTGATAATGGAGGTGATGCCATTAGTTTTGAATCGGATGGCTATGGCTATGTTGGCTATAACACGATTGAAAACACGAGTGATGATGGGATTGATGTTGACGGAAGAAAGGGTTATTACACCATCGAACACAATATGATCCTGAATAATGAGGATGATGGCATAGAAATCCGTTTGTACAAGTATGCCGGTCCGATGGTAAAATACACCATTAATAACAATACCTTATCGGGAAATAGTGAGGATGGCATTCAGTTAATTGATTATTCTGATGTATCGGATAGGGTGTTTTCTATCTTCAATAATGTCATTGTAAACAATGCTATGGCCGGTGTAGGGTGCATGCCTGATGGAAATACCCGGGAGAATTACGGCGGATCATACATGAAGGAAAGGGTATATCTTTACCATAATACTATCGTAGGGAATGTGGTAGGTGTTACCGGTACAGATAACATGATTGCCCTGAATAATATTATAGCAAATAATAAGAATGTAGGAATAAAAAGGGCCAAGACAGATTCCGTTGTAGGGTATAGTATTTTTTATAACAACGGGGAGCATATAAAAGACTGCATTACCGCTGACGGTATCCGGGAGAATGTTAATCCGAAGTATGATTCCAATTACCATCTTTTGGATGGAAGTCCCTGCATAGACAAAGGGACGGCATATTTTGTATGGCATTCAGATGTTGTTTTAAATATACCATCATCCTCCTACAAGGGATCATCGCCCGATCTGGGAGCAAAAGAATCGGGAAGTTCAACCGAGCCTCCGAAAAACCAGGCGCCAACAGTAAATGCCGGGAGTCTTGAGGTAATTTATGATCCTACTGACTATCTTACTCTTGGTGGCCATGTGAGCGATGATGGATTGCCGGATGATACCTTAGAGACTCTGTGGAGTATGGTAAGTGGTCCAGGCACGGTGACCTTTTCTGATCCGAGGGATACAGATGCCACGGCCACCTTTTCCAAACAAGGCACGTATAAATTAAAGCTAACGGCAAATGATGGTGAGCTAGAGGCAAGTGATACGATAACGGTCAGGTATGTAGAAGATGGTGATGGGGATACGGTCACGGTTACAGCGCCGAACACGGTGCCATTTGAAGCAGAAAAGTATGCATGGCTTGTAGGAACGGCAAAGAAGGTAAGTGATGCAGATGCATCGGGTGGCATAGCGATTACAGCGCCGGAGGGAATGGGAGCTTGGGCATATACAGACTATTCCCTCATAGTTACCGAGGAGGATTATCCGTATTATGTTTGGATTCGTGCGAAGGGAAGTGATGACAGCGGCAATTCCCTGTCTGTCGCCTTTAATGGTGATTCTAAAATAACGGTGCCTACTTCTTCCAATGGAACTTATTCCTGGGTTAAATTGTCAAAGAGCCTTTCTGCTCCGCCGGGGAACTACCCCTTTGTTATCGGGGCAGCCGAAGATGGCGTGACATGGGATAAAGTAATCATCACTACGGATCCTTCTTATAATCCCACAGATACAACGGATAAGGATGATGGCGATGTGAAAGAAATACATGTCGCTATAGAGCGAGGGAACGATGACGTGGAAGAAAGAGATACCAGTGAAGATATGATAATGGATAGCACAGATCTGGAACTGGTTAAGGATAACGATAAGGCACAAAGAATTGGGTTGAGGTTTACCTCTCTTGACATTCCATCGGGGGCAGTAATTACGAAGGCCTATATACAGTTTACAGCTGATCGGCCAACCTCAGATGCGACGAGTCTTACCATAAAGGGCGAGGCCTCAGGTGATGCTGATCCTTTTGTCACCGATAATGGTAATGTCTCCTCCCGGAATAAAACGGCAGCCCATGTTACCTGGAATCCTCCCGCCTGGGA
>SULG01000063.1 GCA_005524015.1 Candidatus Jettenia ecosi | reverse complement strand
ATATTATGAAACATAACAACTTACTTCCACAATAGTACCTATTATATAATAAACTCACGCTAGGGGCAGATGGTCTGTCATCTTCCTGTTACGGTCCCGAAGAAGCCTTTCGGGCGCTGCAAGGGCATTCATACCTGAGCCTCTTTGTGGCTTTGGGTACTGTAGTAACAATTTTTATTATCAGCGCAAGTTACTCGCAAATTATCGAACTTTTCCCTTCAGGTGGTGGTGGATATCTCGTTGCCAGTAAATTATTATCACCTACTTTTGGAATGTTCTCCGGCTGTGCACTCATTATAGATTATGTACTTACCATTACGGTTTCTATTGCAAGTGGTGCGGATGCCATCTTTAGCTTCCTTCCGATAGAATGGCACTCATACAAACTTCAGTTTGCAATAGCCGGTATTGTGGTCCTTACGACGCTAAACCTGCGAGGGGTGAAAGAGGCCGTGCTTCCTCTGGTCCCTATTTTTTTGATTTTTATTATCACTCATGCATTTGTAATTTTCTATGCGCCGGTAATGCAGATAACAAATTTCCAAAATATAGTAAACACCACGATGTCCGATGTTCACGATGTAAGCTCGAAAATAGGGATTGCAGGAATGCTTTTGCTGATTCTTCGTTCCTATAGCATGGGCGCAGGAACCTATACAGGGATAGAAGCAGTCAGTAATGGCCTTCCCATACTCCGGGAGCCACGAGTGCAGACGGCCAAACATACCATGCGCTATATGGCAATTTCACTATCGGTTATCGTAATGGGACTGATGCTTGCTTATCTCCTTTATAAGGTTGAACCGCAACCGGGAAAGACCTTAAATGCAGTTCTCTTTGAGCATGTTACGGCAGATTGGAAAAGTAACTCGAAGTCAATATTTGTGGTTGTGGCGCTTATTTCTGAGGCGATGCTCCTTTTTGTAGGAGCACAGACAGGTTTTTTGGATGGCCCACGGGTAATAGCAAATATGGCCCTTGATCGCTGGTTTCCCACCTGGTTTGCAGTGCTCAGTGATCGTTTGGTAGCAAAGAATGGAATCTTGCTTATGGGTATTGCGGCATTAGTATTAATGCTTTTCACCCGTGGCTCTATTCATATTTTAATTGTGCTGTATAGTATTAATGTCTTTATCACCTTTGCCCTTTCCCAACTCGGCATGGTGCGTCATTGGTGGATTACCCGTTCAGGGGTAAAACGTCGATGGTGGAAGCTTTTCGTGAACGGCATAGGATTAATCCTGACCGTTTTTATCCTCGGATCAGTGGTTGTGCTTAAGTTTCATTCAGGAGGTTGGATCACCTTGATCGTTACGGGTACCTTAGCTGTTATTGCCATTGTTATTAAAAAGCATTACCATAAGACTGCCCGGCTTTTGAGCAATCTGGATGAGCTTGTCCATGCGGCGGATTCTTCGAGCCCCAGTACGGTGCCTGATAAGACACAACAAATAGAGCCTGAGTTTGACCCAACGGCCAAGACAGCCGTTTTACTTGTCAGTGGCTTTAATGGAAGGGAACTTCATACCCTCTTCAGTGTCATTCGTACCTTTGAAAAAACCTTTAAGAATTTTATCTTTGTTGAGATTGGAGTCGTTGATGCCGGAAATTTCAAAGGGATAACAGAGATTGAAAACATCAGGGCTCAGATAAAAAACGATTTAGACCGATATATAAATTTCATGCAACGACATGGCTATTATGCCGAGGGCTTCTATTCGATTGGCGTTGATGTCGTCGATGAAATTTCTCAGATTACCCTGAAGATCTTAGAACGTTTTTCTAATCCTGTCTTCTTTGGTGGACAGCTTATTTTTCCCAAGGACTCTTTTCTCTCGCGATTGCTTCACAACTACACCGTATTTGCCGTGCAGAGAAGATTGTACACGAAAGGAATTCCCGTTGTTATTATGCCTATCCGAATATAACAGGAGACTTTTAATTATTTACTATCTCTTCCTTCTTTGCCTGACGATGTCTCAAATATTCAAAAACCGCAGGTATCATTGAAACAATGATAATTGCAATAATCATAAGACTGAAATGCTGTTTAATAAAATGTATATTACCAAGAAAATAACCTGCATAAATAAACACAGGCACCCAAAAAACAGCCCCCAGTATGTTGTAGAGGGCAAAACGGAGATATGACATATGCCCAATACCTGCAATGAAAGGTGCGAAGGTACGAATAATAGGTATAAACCGGGCAATGACAATCGTTTTACCGCCGTGCTTTTCAAAGAACCGGTAGGTTCGCTCAAGATATTCGGGGTTAAAAAACAGAGATTTCTGTTTTCTAAATATTTTAGGGCCGATATAGTAACCAATCCAATAGTTTACCGTATCGCCAAGGATCGCTGCAACAGCCAGAATCGCAATAAGCGCATATACATGCAAAGCCCCTGTAGCAGCAATTGCGCCAGCAGCAAATAAGAGAGAATCTCCGGGTAAAAAGGGTGTAGCAACAAATCCAGTTTCTGCAAATACAATCAAAAACAAGAGTACATGCACCCAGATGCCATACGTAGTAACTAATTCATATAAGTGCTTATCTAAATGTAAAACGAAATGCATGAGATATTCTAACCACTCCATTACACTCTTCCTTTCATTGAAATTAAAGCAATAAATTCTTTTAAAAAATGATTGAGAAAAGGGGAAAATAAGGGAATTAAATTTTCATGATATAATATCGTAACCAAATATAAACATTTGACAAAACAATCATTTCAATCGTCAGGGGTATTGCATAGATAAGATATCTTTTGAATGATATGGGATATCCTGCCCTTTCTGCAAGACCCAGGGTAACAATATTCGCAGAAGCGCCGATAGGCGTTGCATTCCCTCCAAGGCAAGTTCCAAGCGCTAAAGACCACCATACTGGCATCAGTGTCGGATGTTGGATAACGGATGTAAAATCTAACCCTTTCGGTACTATCGAATATGCCATGTCAGTAACAAGGGGAATTATACTGGCGATTAAAATGGTATTTTCAACGACGGTTGAGGCAAGAGCAGAAAACCATAAAATTATCATTGCAATAGGAAATATGTCTTCTGCATCTGGTTTTATGAATGAGGCCATACCATCTGAAAGCTTAGAGATCAATCCAACTTTAATAACACCACCCACAACAATAAAGAGACCGATAAAGTATAAAAGGGTTGACCATTCTAATTCCCTCAATATAATATGTGACTTTTCCCTTGATATAATAAGCAAAAAGGCGGCTCCTAAAATAGCAATGGTCGCAGGTTCAAGATGGAGTTTATCATGAAAAATAAACCCCGGAATGACTAACCCTAATATACAGAGAGATTTTATTAACAAGCCGTGATCTTTAATCATCTTATATTCATTTATGGCTAGTATCTTTTGTCTTGCCTCTTCTTTGACCTGAAGTCTCTTGCCAAAGAGGAGTTTTAAGGTCAGCAAGAAGAAGAAAAACACAAAGAGAATTGCAGGTGTTAAATTATAGATAAAGTCCATAAAGGTTAATTGTATCTTACTCGCAATCAGGATATTGGGTGGACCACCAATAAGTGTGGCCGTACCACCGAGGCTGGAGGCCCTAATCTCTGATAAGAGAAACGGGAAAGGATCCAACTTCAGCTCATCTGCAATAAATAAGGAAACGGGGACAAGGATCAGAACCGTGGTTAGATTATTCAGAAAAGTAGAAAAAAGCGCCGTAATACTGGTGAAAAGGATAAGAATCCATAATGGCCTCCCTTTGGCAAGTTTTGCAGATTTTATCGCCAGAAATTGAAATACACCCGTTTTACTCAGGATATTAACGATAATCATCATACAGAGAAGGAGAAATACAACATTATAATCAATAGCATATTTCTCTTCATAAAAGGCCTCACGTTGTGTAATTATTCTGAGCGCCATCATCAGACCCGCACCAACTAATGCAACCTTTGTTTTATCGAGCTTTTCAGAAATAATTAATCCGTAAGACACAGCAAAAATACCGGTAGCAATCCAAAAAAACATTAGGAGATTCCTTAGAGAGAGTTGATCTATACTGATCCTTTTGCAAGGATATTCATAATATGCCTTATCAGGTTTATAAGATGCACAATTCCAACAACTTTACTATCCTTTACCACAGGAAGGGTATGTATCTTATTAACAACCATGAGGGCGGCAGCTTTGGTTACGGTATCATCTTCATGTACCGATAAAACTGTTTTTGTCATTATCTCAGTAATAGTTAAATCTCTGTTTTCTATACATTTTTTTTCAAGATAACTCTCATCCATCGCAGAGATAAGAAATTCGTCAAAAGTTATGTACTTGGGAATAAGTACTTTTATAATATCTGCTTCAGTTATGATTCCTACGAGTCTATCTTCCTTATCAACTGCAAAGATAACACGATATTTGACCTCATTCAGCATTCTGATAAGATACTCAAAGGTATCTGAGGTTCGAATGAGATTTGGAGGTGCATCCATAATATCTTTTACTCTCATAACCATTCCTTATTTTTGATACGGTAATTATCTTTAATAACAGTCTGAATCATTATATATAGAATGCCTTATAGATGTCAATGTAAAGGAAATTAGTGATGATAGACGGGTTAGAAAATTTATCATCTTTTTTTATTATCAATAATTAAGGCACATCTCTGTAATAACAGATCTCTTGCTAGATATACGAGATGCTTTTAACAGCGTATTATTTGTCTGTAAAAGGCTTACAGCATACACGTAGATTCTCATTGACAATAAAATTAGCATACGGTACACTTTAAAAGCTATTTGGGAATTTATTAACTTACACAAAGATATGTCCTTTAAGTCCTTTAAATCCCGTACAGAATTTTTCAGCAAAAACCTTTTTTATTTTCTTATTGCTGCATCCCTGGCTATCCACGCTCTCATAATCCTCTTATCGCCACAGACACATCGGATTTTCAATCTTAGCTCACTTCGGGAAAGCTTTATCCGTGAACCGAGCGAGTATACAGTTACTTTGGAAGTAGAGAGTGCGGATACTGAAATAGGACAGACATCGGATACAAAACAAAAGGAAGTTGAAAAGGAACAGGAAAAAGAGCCTGAAAAAAAGAAGTACAAAATATTCACCGATACCTCCGATAATATAGAGGATGAAGAAACAAAGGTTGATACTGATAAAATCGGTGAAAAGGGATCTATAGCAAAGGATAATTTTCCTGATGATAAACAAACGATCAACAACGAGCCCCATGCTGAAGGCCACTCTGATGCGCCATTATTGGGTAAAGGTACTATACCCTCACCTGCTGATGCAGGACAGCAGCAACCACAAGAAATTATTGCACAGGCATTTACCCCTGAAGATAATTCTGGTAACAAAAATTCTCCACCGATGTATGCCAATGCACCGAAAGGGTTGATGAAGCAACAGTATCCTCCGAAATCTTCTCAAATACTGCAGCCTAAGGTGTTATCAGAAGAAATCAAAGAAAAAACTGCAAAAGGAGAAATAGCCAGGCTAACCGAAACACGAAAGAATGAAACCATACAGGAGGAGAATACTTTACCGATACCAAAAAGAGAACGGCTCACTATGGAGCGCAGTATCGATCAGGAAGAAGCAGAACCGCTCGTCGATCAGGAAGGTGTCCTCTTTGCCGAGAAACAAAATGAGGTAAAAGAGGAATCTGAAATAGAAAAAAAATCATTACCTTCACTTCCACTTCAAGAGCAGAAAAAAATACAGGAAGAAATAGAGGAAAAAGAAGAAAGGCAAGAGACGAAAGAGGATATAAAAACTGAGAAATTT
Organism: Candidatus Jettenia ecosi; assembly: GCA_005524015.1. GTDB lineage: Bacteria > Planctomycetota > Brocadiia > Brocadiales > Brocadiaceae > Jettenia > Jettenia ecosi. The sequence goes on along the minus strand of SULG01000063.1, from coordinate 15,700 downwards.
GCTGAGAAACTCATCGAGACACAAGAAACAATAGATTCAGATACACCCAAACCTGATACAACGACATCAGAGATCCCTGATAGTGAGCTTCAACGGGAATTCGAAAGAGGATTGGACGAGCAGGAGAGTCCCGGCGAGTCGGAAAAACCTAAGGTTTCCTTTAATGTTCATGCAAAGAAAGAGGGGTCAAGTAATGAGCCAATACTTTTTGAGGATACTATATCGAATTCGGCAATTCCGGGTGCGCCATCTTTTAACGTCAAAAAACATGAATATGCCGATTATTTTAAGCATATCCGGGACAGGGTATCGTTGTATTGGTTCCTTGGATACGGAACTCGTGCTGAAATAAAACTGGAGACCAAAAATGATAAACCAATCGTTGTTGAATTTAAGGTTTTACCCAATGGCTCTATCGATAATGTAAAAATCATAGATGATGCCGGGAATTTTCCGCTTGCCTCGAGGCTCATATTCTCTGTCAAAAATGCGGCGCCATTAAATCCTTTCCCATCCAATATCAAAGAACCATCAATCGATGTAAAATTTAATTTTTATTTTTTCTAGACAGGAGGAAATACTACTTTGGAATGGTTATTAGGTGGTGGTCCTATAATGATACCACTGTTAATTTGTTCTGTGTTATCCCTCGCAGTGATCATTGAAAGAGCGATTAATCTGCGCAGGAATAAAATATTAAAACCGGAAATCATTCAAACTATAGAAGCAATACGGAATACGGATGATATACCTTTTGCGATTTCTAAGTGTGAGGTAATCTCAGGCCCCTTCTCAAACCTCTTACGTCGAATCCTGATCAATAACCATCTTACACGGGAGGAAAAATTTATTGATATACAGGCTGCCGGGCGACAGGAGACAAAGGTGCTTGAGAGAAGGCTGCTCGTATTAGAGGTCATTACTGCAGTGGCTCCGCTATTAGGACTGCTTGGAACGGTGCTGGGACTGGAAAATATCTTTGGAATTATATCGGAATTGGGTTTAGGGCAGGCTAAAGCATTTTCTGCAGGGCTTGCAGAAGCTATCCGGACTACCGTATTCGGACTGTTTATCGCAATTCCATCCCTGGTTGCTTATAGTTATTTTGATAAAAAAGTGGACACCTTTGTCCTCGAAATGGAAGAATATTCCATGCATATTCTCAATAAACTTTATCCATCTAAAGAAAAAACAAAAAATCAATAACTATTCTCTTTGAGAGAGGAACTATGCGCTTTCGGGAAAAACGTATTACAAAATCTATCATAAATCTCACCCCAATGGTAGATATGTTGTTTCTGATACTCTTATTTTTTCTGGTCACCTCTAGTTTTACAGAGCAACCAAATATTAAACTGGAACTCCCTTCTACGAAATATACATCTACCAGCAAACTCGAAGAAAGAATCTTAACGATTTCACGGGATGAGAAGTTGTTTTTTCAAAATGAACCTATTGAAAGAAAAGACCTTATCCTGGTATTGAAAAACGCCTTTTCTAAACAAGATGACAAAACGCTTGTCCTGCGGGCAGATAAAAATGTCACGTATGGAACAGTTGTTGATATTATGGATGCGGCTAAAGGCGCTGGTTTAAAAAGGATTGTTGCTCCTACCATTCTTGAACCCGGGAAAAACCCGTAGGGTGTCGAATATCTTACAATTCTTTTGCGGCTATAAAAAACAGAATTGATCCTGTGCCGTTAAGTTATGAGTAGAGTGGATTAAGGCGTTGGTTTTTACGTCGAATCCACCACTACTATTTCCAGAAAAGGCGGATTCGCTATCGCTTAATCCGCCCTACCGCAAACCCGCTTAAATAAAATGAAAATTCCTGTACAATTAAATTAGGCCTTCGGAGACTTTTATAGCTGTAGTGGCAAGGCGTGCCTTGCCACTACAGCGCTAACTTGAAATTCTTATGCATCAAGTCAGGTCTCCGGCAACCTTTTACACCACGAATACATAAATTCAGATATGAGTCAAATACTTGTCCAAAAGTTTGCCAAGTTCAGGCACAGCGATCTCTACATGTTCCTTACCCCTGGGGCGCAACTTATTATAAACCTTTATTACTGTCGCGTTACTACTTGACTTAGCCCGCTGATCAGTTACCTGCAGCAGGCTTTCAGCCACATCACCAGCGCGGGCACTGAGATACTGCTCCAGCGAACCTTTGGAACCTTCCTCATGATAATACTGATAGTATACCTGAAGTTGCCCGATAAAATCATCGAACAGCGAATTGACCGACTTTTCAATCATCCTCGGCTTCAAGGCATTGACCAACCCATAAGCGGTCTTTACCACCACGCCTGACAGCCCTTTTTTCGATTTAATTTGTTGGTCGATAAGAGTAACGCAGTCAGCGACTACCAATGGACGTATGCCCGGATTTTTCGCCAATGTTCTTAGATCTTTCACAATTCACTCCCTGGAAATACTTCCACGTTTATATGATGATAGAAACAATAAAAAATTACCTTTTGAAACTTTTCAAATCCTATAAAATTTAATCTAAGAATGCAATCTTTTTTGTAGAGTAGGCAGGGGAGTACCTTGTGTTTTCCCAAATGAGAAACCAGTATAAACGTTTGAATCATACAGGCCAGAAGCGAACACAAGTAGGGACAGGTTTTAAACCTGCCCCTACAACAAAACAGTGAAATTCCTCAACGTCAACGTAAAATTGTACCTTCGGCAACTGAATATACCCGTGTTCCTTATTTCAGTTACAATAATGTCATGGTACACTTATGTGCCAGGACACTTTGTCTCAAATCACACTTTTTCTCATCTCATGTGAGTGTTTTTTCTTTTTTATCTTACCTGGATATATAGTTCATCTATTACGGTAAGTCCTCTTAACCTTTGGAATTACTATTATCAATAGTTATTTGCCTAAAAATAATTTGTACTCATCATATTGTGGCTGGCATAAAATTTGAGATTATTTTGCATTGCTTATACACTTCAATGATTGCCTTACTGTTTTATTCTAAAATACCGATAAAAACATATCGATAAGGGCAAATCCTGAGTGATCAGGAGACGCAAAGTGTAGGGTCTTTAAGAGAGCCTGCCTATAGGTAATCAGTATCAGAAAGATAGCCTTACTGCCGAAGATGTTCTCGTTGAATATCTTTCACAGTAAGGCTTTTTTTATAGAGATGGAGGGAGAGTCAATACTCAAGAAAAACAGAACCCCTTTTATTTCAACGATTTCTGTGTTTTGCAGAAGATTCTAAACCTATAAAACGGAAAGGAGGTGCACATGAAAAGCGGACAATGGAACTGAATTCAATGTATGGGAGATTCAAAGGAGGACACCCATTTCGGTTTACTTACTGTAAAAAAGAAAGGGAGGATATACAGGATGAAAAGATTACACTTTGAGAGCACTCCGTATGGTAATCTTTTGCGTACGGCAGCGATGGTTTGTTTATCGGTAGGAGTAACTACAGGTATCTATGCACGTGAACCAGGTAAGAGGGGAGAAAGCCATACCGGTTTAAATAAGGTAACACAGGTAAAGATCCGGGAGAGTTACGGTAAATTGCCCCTCTCTTTTATCAAGAATCAGGGACAGATGAATGAGAAGGTAAGGTTCTATGAGCGAGGGCACGGGCGTACCCTATTCTTTACTGACAGAGGGGTATATTTGTCCCTCGTTGGAGCAAATCCCCGCGTTTGCCCTGATGGATCAAGCACAACGGCTAGAAATTCAAAATCCGAACTGATACGGTTAATTCCCTTAGGTGCCAGGAAGAATCCAGAGATTCATGCTGAGGGATTACAGGATAGCAAGGTTAACTATTTCATGGGCAATGATTCCCAGAAATGGAAGACCAATATCCCCACGTACCAATCCGTGGTATACAAGGGTATGTATCAGGGGATTGATATGAAATTTTATGGGAATAACCGGCAGATAGAATACGACATCATTGTCAATCCCGGTGCAAATCCATCCCGTATCCAGCTTTCTTATGATGGGGTAGAGGACTTAAGGATTACCGAAAAAGGAGACCTGGAGATCTGTCTTAAGGAAGGGAAGCTTCTTCAGAAGAGACCCTATATATATCAGGAGATTGAAGGAAAGAAAGTGGAGCGAACAGGAGCGTTTAAAGTTTCAAGGTTAGGGTCTAAAGTTCAAAACCCGAAACCCGAAACCCGAAACTCAAAACACTTTACATACACCTTCCGGGTAGCCTCATATGACAAACGATATCCCCTTGTTATAGATCCCATACTGGTCTATTCTACCTATCTGGGTGGTAGTGACGAAGATTCTGGAGTTGACATAGCGGTTGATACCGCAGGGAATGCTTATATTACCGGGAGTACAGGCTCGACTGATTTTCCAACAGACAATGCCTTTGATGAGAGTCTCACTGGAAGTAGGGATGTCTTTGTAACAAAGCTGAATGCCGCCGGCAATGACCTCATCTATTCTACCTATCTGGGGGGAAGCGGTGGGGATTCATCTGATTTTATAGCGGTTGATGCCGATGGGAATGCATACATTACCGGAGGAACAGGCTCAACTGACTTTCCAACAGCCAATGCATTTGATAAGAGTCCCAATGGAAATAGTGATGCCTTTGTAACAAAGCTGAACGCCGCCGGCAACGGCCTCATTTATTCTACCTATCTGGGGGGTAGCGGTGATGATGGGGGTAATGGAATAGCGGTTGATACCGCCGGGAGTGCTTATATTACCGGAGGAACAGGCTCAACTGACTTTCCAACAGACAATGCCTTTGATGAGAATCTCACTGGAAGCAGGGATGCCTTTGTAACAAAGCTGAATGCTGCCGGCACGAGTCTTGTCTATTCTACCTATCTGGGGGGAAGCGGTGGTTTTTTTGAATTTGAGGATATTGGTAGTGGCATAGCGGTCGATACCGCAGGGAATGCATATATTACCGGGAGTACAGACTCGACTGACTTTCCAACAGCCAATGCATTTGATGAGAGTCTCAATGGATTTACGGATGCCTTTGTAACAAAGCTGAATGCCGCCGGTACGAGCCTTATCTATTCTACCTATCTGGGTGGCGATGATTTATTGCGTGATGACCTTGGTATTGGCATAGCAGTTGATACCATCGGGAATGCTTATATTGCCGGGCAGACAGGCTCGACTGACTTTCCAACAGCCAATGCATTTGATGAGAGTCTCAATGGAGTTAAAGATGTCTTTGTAACAAAGCTGAATGCCGCCGGTACGGGTCTTATCTATTCTACCTATCTGGGTGGTAGTGCGGGTCCTCCTCGTTTTGCGGATGAGACATGTAATGGAATGGCGGTTGATACCGATGGGAATGTTTATATTACCGGGGATACAGATTCTCCTGACTTTCCAACAGTCAATGCCCTTGATAATAAGCTTGATGGAGATTTCGATGCCTTTGTAACAAAGCTGAATGCTGCCGGCAATGGCCTCATCTATTCTACCTATCTGGGTGGTGGTGTTGATGAACTTCTTACTCCTGGTTATGATGTTGGCCAAGGAATAGCGGTGGATGCCGATGGGAATGCTTATATTACCGGGTTTACAGGCTCGCCTGACTTTCCAACAGCCAATGCTTTTGATGAGAGTCTTGATGGATTTGAAGATGCCTTTGTAACAAAGATAGCCGCTGATGTTAAACCACCATCACGTAAAGCGAAATGGATAAAGGCGTCACCTGTTCAGCTAAAGATCAAGAAGGGTACGGATGGCAAGATAACCGTGACAGTAACAGGCAAAGAGAGATGTCCTGTTGAAGGTAAGGTAGTGAAGGCATTTATTCAAGGAGGAAAAAACCAGATATCGATCTCATCAGACAGACAAACAACGGATGCCAATGGACAAGCAGTATTTACCGTTCATGCCAGGCAGATTGGTACTGCAAAAGTTATCTTTCGAACAAGCGGTGTGTACAAAAGAGCATTCGTTCTTGTTCACGTAATAAAACCAAGAAGCACAAAAAGGACAATCAAATCTTAGAGGCCGGGAGATCAAATCTTTAAGCATGGGCCAAGAGGTCAACTCTTTACAGGTTGTCCGAGAATACAAAATTTAAAAAATCAGGTGTTGACATTAAGGGTCTTATGACAAGAGAATTTGCTAAAATATCTATTATCGGTCAACCTGTTTAGAGGCGACCCTTTCGGCCTCAAAAGAAGGAAACAATGTACTTTCCTGTTGCCGGCATCGAAATAAGCCTTGTGAATTGCCCAAGGCATCTGTACGAAGATTCGATGCGTTTCGACTTGTTTACGAATTCTGCGACCAGAAATTCGATTTGCGCGTTTCCCGCCTCGTGTTCCTAAGTAAGAAGCACATACTCCGTCCATGAATAAGGGAAAGCGCATGGGGATAATGAAATTTACCGCAATGAGCTGTTTATTGGCTTTTGCCGTTATCATCGGAATTAATATTATACTTAAAAATTCCGTGTTGCATTATTTATAAGATCCTTTAAACTCATTACGAACGTAAAGATGCTGTACCAGTAAATACATTCAGAACCTTCGGAAAGGAATTGTATGTCAATATCTAACAAAGTAAAGGAAGGACTAGCCGCTTCAGCCTGGGTTGTGAAGATATTTGAGGGTCATTCCCAGGGTATTTCGGGAGAGAAAGAAGTTTATGATTTTCGGCTGGGAAACCCGAAGATAGAACCTCCGGCAGAGTTTGTTGAGGAATTGAAGAAGATTGTAAATAATCCCTTTCCAGGGATGCATGGTTATTCAGCTCTGGCAGGACATCTTCAGACACGGGAGGCAATAGCAAAAACGCTATCAAAAGAAAGAGGACTGCCTTTTACTACGCACCATGTAATTATGACCTCTGGCGGCGCCGGTGCATTAAATATTATCCTGAAGGCAATTCTGAATCATGAGGATGAAGTTATTGTTCTGAAACCTCTTTATTTGGAATATCCTTATTATATAGATAACCACGGCGGGGTTTGTTGTGGAGTTGAAACAAATGCAGACTTCACATTAAACATTGATAGCATAGCTGTAAAGATAACTCCCCGCACTAAGGCGATTATCATAAATTCTCCAAACAATCCGACCGGGATGATTTACTCTGAAGAAAGTTTGGAATCTGTCGCAAGGATTTTGGGCGGGAAAAGTCGGGAATATGGAAAAGATATCTTTTTGATTTATGATGCTGCGTATCAGGACATTGTTTACGATGGCAATGAGCTTCCCGACATCTTTAACATCTACCCGAATACCATCTTTGCGGCTTCGTATTCCAAACTGCTTTCGATTCCAGGGGAAAGGATAGGCTATGTGGCAGTTCATCCTGAGATAAAAAATTCCAGAGAACTTATCGAGGCATTGATATTTGCGAATCGGGTTCTTGGATATCTGAGCGCCCCTGTCCTTATGCAGCATGCCGTTGTAAATCTTCAGGGTGTTCATGTTGACAGGGCGGAATATCAGGAAAGAAGGGATATGTTCTGTAATGCCCTGCAGGATTTTGGTTATTCATTTATACGACCTATGGGGGCTTATTATATCTTCCCAAAAACTCCCGGAGACGATCTCGTATTTGCTCAGGAACTGGCTAAAGAAGGGATACTGGTGCTTCCCGGGAAAAGCTTTGGAAGAAGTGGATACATCAGAATCGCTTTTTGTGTAAAAAAAGAAACCATAAAAAAATCGCTCCCGGTGTTTAAAAGGGTAATAGACCGTTACGCTGTAAGATAAATTTAGATTCGCCATCCTTCGTAAGGAGGTTAAGAAGGCATTCTAAAGTTAGCCACGAATATTCACGAATAGACACGAATACTAGAGGTCATCCCAAAACCTTACTTTAGTATCTGGAATCATTTGAGACATAGTATGTACAAGGAGAGAATTTTTCATACTCTGTAAGCCGGTTCCTGGGGTGGCACTGACAAACTTTGTTTGTCAGTGTTTTAAGTATCTGACCATAAATTTTTGCATAATTTTTCAGAGTGTTTTACATGAGATTTTGTATTGAGAGCCAAAAAACTTCAGAATAGGTATCCGACAACAAATCTTTGTATAGTTTTCATTATGAGCGAAACACATTTTCTTTACTTCCTTATGCAAGAAGCTTCGAGATCTCCATCTTGTTCCCAAACAGAGTTTGGGAACAAGATGCTCCCGGTAAGATGCTCACACGTCAATTGTACTGAGCTTGATGCGGAGAAAATGTCTTTCCCTGATAAACAAATGTACAAAAACTTGTGGTCTGGTACTTATAATCCATATCCATGCACATAGGTAAATAAGTAATAAGCACGGGCAAACGAAGTTTGTCCGTGCCACCCGGTCCGGAGTTATCTAAAAACCTTACTGTTAGTACCTAAAATCATTTGAATATAGAGAGAGGCTTCCGTAGAGAAATAGGTTTTGGGATAGCTTCTAGAAAAATAAAAGATTTGTGCTCATTCGTGGCTTAAAAGAGTTGCCGAAGGCTTAGTTTATGTATAGGAATTTCAATGTTCTTTTGTAGGGGCGAACCTTGTGTTCGCCCTTGCCCTGCACAATCCAGAACGTTTGTGTTTGTTTTCGATTTGGGCGAACACAAGGTTCGCCCCTACAGAGGTGTTATAAAAAATTCCCCTCTTGGGAGGGGTTAGGGGTGGGTAAAAAGTTGTTGGGTTTTGCCTTTTAAAGCCCAACCTAATTTAATGTTTAGGAATTTCAAAGTTTGTATCATAGCATACGAAACAACCCCCTGAATCCCCCTTTTCTAAGGGGGACTTGAAGAAATCCCCCTTAAGAAAGGGGGCTAGGGGGTTGTCTCTGTTAGTAAAGAGGGTCAGGAGGTTATTTTTAACCGATATTTTCCGTATATTCAAAAAGTCGCTGCCAAAGGCAGCTTAATTTAATCTACTTTTACTTTCTGATCATATCTAAATCTCCTTTAAACCACGGAAAATCGCCGAATTATTCCATTATAATATCGCTCGTTAAGATAAACGATAAAAGCATCCTCTGCAAAAACAACCTTTTGGGCAAGGCATTCATGCTCAGACAATTAAAGTATTCATTCCATTATTGATTATCATCAGTCTTTCTTAAGGCAACGGATTGCTTATAAAAGTATCCTCATACTGATCGTGTAATACCTAAAATCGGTAATCTAATTTCAAGAATGCCATACTATTTAATTATTGACTTTGTTTTCAAAATAGTTAAGATGTGACCATGTCATGAGCGAAACGACAGATGGCCTGACACAGGCAGTTTTATAACTCATCCCAAATAAATTTGGAAATCCACTTCTAACAACAAATAATATCTATGGAAAAATTAATAGAAGTAATTCATGGAATAAATACCTTCGTCTGGGGTCTTCCGATGGTGGTTGCCATTGTAGGAATAGGACTTTTTTTAACCGTTTTGAGCCGTTTTATTCAGATACGAAAATTTATGCGGATGTGGCGTGAAACGTTTATAAGGACGTTCCGTAAGGAATCGTCAGGCGAAGGTGATATTAGCCCGTTTCAGGCATTAAACGTTGCGCTGGGAGGGACGGTAGGGGTTGGAAACATTGCAGGAGTGGCCACAGCAATTGCAGCAGGCGGACCGGGCGCAATTTTCTGGATGTGGATCTCCGGAATTGTAGGAATGGGAACCAAATTCTTTGAGATAGCCCTCGGTATTCATTACAGAGCAAGGGAACCGGGTGGGCCAATGGTCGGAGGTCCTATGATGTACATCAGCCGGGGTATGGGATTCCGATGGAGATGGCTCGCTTTTGCTTTTGCATTATTTGGAGCACTGGCAGCTTTTGGGATAGGGAATATGGTCCAGGCAAATTCTGTAGCAGAAGGATTACGATACTTCAATATCCCTTCCTGGATAACCGGCATTGGATTACTGGTTTTCGTAGGGTTGGTAACTATTGGAGGTATAAAGAGAATTGCACACGTGGCAATGTTCTGTGTGCCGGTTATGTGTGTTCTGTATATGCTCGGCGCTGCCGCAATTATTATCTGGAAAATAAACTATATACCTTCGGTGCTGACTATGATTATCCACGATGCATTCCATCCGAGAGCTGCAATCGGAGGGTTTGCCGGCGCAACGATCATGCAGGCGATTCGCTATGGAATATCACGGGGAACTTTTAGTAATGAAGCAGGGCTTGGCAGCGCCCCGATTGCACACGCAACCGCCAAAACCGATCATCCGGTTCGTCAGGCATTCTGGGGCATGATGGAGGTGTTTGTCGATACCATTATTATGTGCTCAGCAACGGCGCTGGTAATTATTCTCACGGGCGCATGGTCGTCCGGTGAAACCGGAGCATCGCTTACGATCCATGGTTTTTCATCACTCTTCGGGCTAAAATTTGGATCTGCCCTGGTTGCGTTTTGTATGGTGCTTACGGCCTATGATACAAACATTGCCTGGTGTTTCTATGGGGAGACTTGTGCTGCTTATCTCTTAGGACATGGACGTATTGTCAGATACGCATACCGGTTCTTATGGCTGCCATTTGTATTGATTGGGGCATTGATGAAGCTCGATGCAGTATGGGGCATAGCTGACATCCTGAACGGATTGATGGCAGTACCAAACCTTATTGCACTGATTGTCCTTGCACCGTTAGTGGTAAAACTTATCCATAATTTTGAAAATAGCTTTCCCGTTAGCAGAACCTTTCCATTACAAAAGATTCCCGGCAGGGATTAATCATGTGCAGTAATCTGTCATTTATACGTTAATTTACTTGACTTTACAAGGTATATGCAGATATTTATAGAAGATGTATAATCCCTTATGAGATTTTTGAAATAAACTGATTCTTACTGGACAAGAAAGGGGTAACAATGGAAGCCTTTCTGAAAGAACTAGCCGCCGAATTGCCGGGCAACGACGCAAATAGCTCGCGTAGCCATCCGGCTGGCAGCTGCTGCAATATTGGGCGCAGTAATAGGAATCCAGCGTGAGAGTGCGGGCAAGGCGGCAGGATACGAACGCATATGCTGGTCGCTCTGGGAGCGTCCCTCTTCGTGCTTATTTCCTTAGAGTTCGGGATGTCTTCGAGCGATTTGTCACGCGTAATTCAAGGGCTTGCCACCGGCATCGGTTTTATTGGAGGGGGAGCTATACTCAAGCTGACCAAGGAACGTGAGATTACAGGGTTAACAACAGCGGCTGGTATCTGGCTGACAGCGGCAGTCGGCGTAGCTGTAGGGGTTGGGCCGCTGGTGGTTGGCGGCGTTGAGTGTCGTTCTGACATGGATCATTCTTACGGCCATCGGCAAAATTGAATTTCAGAACCAGAAAAAATAATCGACAAAAATCGTAGATAAGAGTAAATTACTGGTTTAACAGGCTGTCCGAGAATTCATTGGCAACTTTAAACATATACTATTTATTGTCTAATATTAATACAATCGGTCAATATATAGTATAGCATCTAGTGCTCAAAGTAATTCTCGGACAGCCTGTTAAGGTCTGAATACCGGATGACGTCGAATCGTATTAGCATAAAATTTTGGAGGCAATCATGAAGCAAAGAGAGATCTTTATTACAAAATTCGACAAGGACCGACTTGATGAACTCATCGAGGTTGCTGAAACCTTCGGGAGCCACAGCAGACAGGATTTACAGGATTTGCAGAAAGAGCTGGAACGTGCCAGGATTATATCTTCCAAAGAGGTGCCATCCAACGTAGTTACCATGAATTCAAGGGTTCTTCTTCACGACACCGATACGTCTGAAGAAATGACTTATACTCTGGTCTTTCCAAAAGATGCGGATGTTGAATCCGGATTAATCTCGGTCCTTGCCCCCATTGGAACGGCAATCCTGGGCTACAGGGAAGGAGATAATATCGAATGGAAGGTTCCATCCGGACGGAGAAGCATTTCCATAAAGAAAATACTTTACCAGCCAGAAGCAGCAGGAGATTTCCACTTGTAGTGCAGATAAAGCCCTCCCCCTGATCACTATTTCGCTGCAATTCATGGCGGCAGGAAACTTCGTTGTTAGACCGCTCAGGAAGGAGATACCATCTTATTACGAAAGACCGAGTTTCGGACTTTTTCGGATGCGTATTTCTGGCCCCTTTCTGATCTCATCTTCCGGAATTGAAACCATTTCTCCCCGTGGGAGTTCGAATTTATCAGCTTCTTTGTGCAGCCAGGAAAGGAATTCACGCCTGGAATTTCTACAAACCATTTGTCTCGTCTTTCCCTTTTCGATAAGACTATCACCCACGAGCCTTCCCATATTTGCCTTCTTCATATCAGGTTTTTCTTTTTTCATTAATAGATAGGAAAATGTGATCGTACGGTTTTTCATGGGAAGATATTCTTCCATTTCAAGCCACCACGGGGGCGCATCAAACAAAACCCGGTCGTGGCACCAGTCTTTTTTTGATTCTATAAGAAGCGGACACGCATTGCTGTGTACACACGGTGCATATGGATAATATCCGTCTTTAATAAGGCGTTCTCTGAGATTCATCAGCCGGCGCCCATCATCTTGAGTTGACGGTTCTACAAACACCAGGTTCTTTACCTCATAAATCCAGGGAGGCAGTTGTGGCAGTTCTGTCAGTACGTAAGAAAAAATAGCCACATCAATCGGTTCTGTTTTTTCAAATCTTACATTCCATGTAAGTGTCCGTATAATTCCAAAATGATGAGTTAGATTCCTGGCAACTGATTGAGCTTCAAGGGAAGGTTCAATACATAGTCCTTCGTTGAAATATCGGTTCTGACAGGTAAAGGGGCCAAGTCCGCTGCCAAATTCCAAATAAGATTTGAGATCATTCCAAAACCCAACTTCCTCACCCCTGTTTAATATGGCCTGTGCCCGAATCCAGTTAAGGGGAAAGTAATAGGCCAACTGTGCAGCTTGAGCCCAATGCTCCTTCCATGGGGTTTTTCCATAGGGATGTCTGATGTAAAAATCAGATTGGCGAAGAATCGTCTGAGCAAGAGATTTTGGGGTTGCTAGTGAAAAACCAATCTTATCTAACTGTTGTTCAATAAACCAGGAAAGATGATCAGGAAGTCTGTAACGCCGAATTTTGATTTCTTCTGTTGTATTGTGAGACATAAAACGTAATAAAATGTGAGCAATTCATTTTTCAGTATCAACCCAGGCAATACTTTTCACCGCAAAGGGCGCTGAGAATATAGAGAAAGAGATTATAACGGAAAAAATCCGTATATTTATTTATACTTAAAGAACTTCCGAGATTCCAGTGTTTTCTGCGGTGAGTTATTATCAAATCATTTTTACGCTTCCCTTCTTTCGTATTCAATGTAGCTAAAAAGAATTAAATAGTCCTGTTGACATTAAAATAGCTTGCAATCTACAGTCTTTTTGCTACAGTATTTCTCTCATGGGAAAATGTTGAATACTATTAAGTTTTCTTTCTCAAGCAGTATTTTGTAAATTGGAGTTTGTTTTTTAATTTTATAGAGGAATCGTTATGCGGAAAAAATATCTATCAGCATCGTTTCTTATGGTATCAATGATAATTCTAACGGGTTGCGCGCAACTTAAGCCTCTTAAGAAACCTATCGAACCCCTTGAGACTTTTGTTCCTCAAAATCTGGATTCAGAGTCTCAAGATGTGAAGTATGTGCCAAAAATTAATAGTTTTGTAATTATTTTAGATGCGTCAGCATCTATGGAAGAAGAATTTACCGGTACTGTTAATAAAGGGCATTCCAAATTTGCTGTGGCGAAAGATATTTTAACGAGAATGAATAATACCCTGCCTGAAATCGATATAAATAGCGCCCTTGTAACATTTGGACATGGATTTTTAAAGCCATTAGACAAAACATTTATTGTTTATGAACTCACGAAGCACTCGCGGGGTCTTTTAGAAGACGCGTTAAACGGGGCAACGGTTCCCCAGGGCAGCAGTCCGGCTGGTAATGCTATAAAAGATGCAAAGAATCTATTACTGACTTCAGGTGGCCAAAATGCAGTAATTCTTGTCAGTGACGGTGAACAGTTAATCGGAAGTCCCATGGCGAAGGCGCAGGATTTAAAAGAAATGTACGGGGACAGGGTATGCCTTTACACCATTTTCGTGGGAAATACTGCCGAGGGAGAAAGAGAGCTCAGAGACCTTGCGCGAGAAGTAGCATGTGGTTTTTCGGTAACTGCCGATGAAATCGCATCCAGTGATGACATGGCAGACTTTGTAAAAAAGGTATTTGTGACAGCTACACAAAAACAAGATATTGATAGCGATGGTGATGGTGTTTACGACAAAGATGATGAATGTCCAGATACACCTCAGGGGGCAATTGTCGATTCCAGAGGATGCTGGGTGGTAAAAGGAATCACGTTTGAATATAAGAAATGGGATATTAAAGAAGAGTTTAATTCAAATCTTAGCAACATTGTCGATATTTTACAAAAAAATCCGAATATGCACATAAGAATAGAGGGACATACGGACAATATTGGTTCAATGGAATATAATATAGACCTCTCCCAAAAAAGAGCCCAGGCGGTAAAGAACTATTTAGTCGATAAAGGCATCAATGAATCACGTATCTCTATCGTGGGTTTTGGATTTAAAAAGCCTATTGCCTCTAATGACACAGAGGAAGGCCGTGCGCTGAACAGAAGGGCTGAAATTGTTCCTATAAAGTAAAGTTCCGAAGCCATATCATATCTTTACCGGTTTTCCAGGAATTATTTGCAGGTTGAAAGCTATACTCTCTATAGATTAATCATGATCATTTAAACAGTAGAGCGCATACTTCGTTTTTGCCCCATCATTGCCCACAAATTAGAGGAAAAATTTGAAATTTTGCAATACCGCTTAGACAGGGTGGCACGGACAAACCCTGTCCCTGTATGTCTTGAACAGGGATGGGGATTGTCCGTATCTGTTTGAATTCATACAGGGATAGGGAAGAGAAAAAACACTGACAAACAGAGTTTGTCAGTGCCACCCAAAATGTGCTGAACAATTCTCATTTTGATACAATTGTCCTGGGATGATATATCAACACAGGTTTTCCCTATGCTACCCCTTCGGGGTTTAAGGGCCTTTTTCTGATTTTTGCTATAATCATGACATCCCTTCGGGATTGGGTAGAGACGCAACACTTGCGTCTGTGCAGTTGCAAAACCTTGCATCTCCAAAATCTTGCATCTGTACAATCGCTCTCATCATTCAATAACCATTCAATCCCTTTGAGATGAGAAAACAGCAAAAGATATTAAGCTGTTACCGGTATAAGGTACGGCATTGATCAGAGAGGGCGTTACAGGAAAAAGAAAGATGAAATAACCTAAGCCCGAAGGGCTGTCATGATTATAGAGAATGCACAACCACAAATACATAACCCCGAGGGGGTGAAATGATTATAAACTCCATAGATGAAACCGAATACACCCGCATGTGTCAGAACATAACCCATACGTAGAGACGCAGCATCTTGCGTCTCTACCATTGTGTACATGGTAAAGATTGATCACGATACCGGAGAGTATTTGTTTACAAAAGAATTCCCGGGCAGCCTGTTTACAGGTTGTCTGAGAATGAAGTAAATGCAACCGTGCATATCACAGTATTTTATTGTTTATCGAAGAATAATTTCTTATCGGTTGATGAAAGCACAGGGACTCTATTGCTGTGCGATCAGGTTGTGGATGAGATGGTGGGGTGCTTGCTTTGAGCGCTCATTCTACAATCCTCTTGCCTTACTCTTTGTGTTAA
>SULG01000062.1 GCA_005524015.1 Candidatus Jettenia ecosi | reverse complement strand
TAACTTCAGAACCGTATTACAGAAATCCTCATTAGTTTGTTGTTACAATTCATTCTTGATTTACACGGCTTTGTTGCACAAATCTTCATAAGTGCTTAATTCACAATGACTTAAGTTTTTGGAGCTGTTTTCTTAAGTTGTTGATAAAAAATGACTTACGAGATTTATGCAACAAAGCCCTTAGGAATTATACTATCTGGGTACCACAGATATCCCTGTAACCAAAGCGTTCCCTCGATGTCATCTCCTATTTGTGGCGGCGGTTTATTACCCCATACTTTTTCAGTGACGATGATATCGAGGTCAAACTCATTATCATCACTTATAGTATCCAAATGATAAAACCGAACATATCATCAACTGAAGACTGAAGAAGGATTACCCTATCTGTCATTGCGAGGGTAGTGTCCGAAGCAATCCCTTGAATATTTCAGAAGAGATTGCTTCGGAAAAGACCCTCGCAATGACAGGTTAAGAATCCTCTCCATTTCATACACTTACCTATGAGCCAAAGACTCAACTTTCCCCACATTCTGTTCGGTTTCATCTGTTGGATGCTATAATTGTCTGAGTACAGTAGTTCTTACCCTCCAGCCGATTTGGCCAAGTATTTCGATATCCTTAACGGACTTTACAGGCCCATGAAATTGATAGTCATCACGGTCCCATTCGTCAATAGGCAGTAATGAAGCCATGCCTTTCGTATGGATAGGGATTCGGTCCTTATAAGAAATTTCATCACCACTTTCGATTTGAGACTTCCTTATTGTTTCAACAACCTTCGGGTCGGTAATCTCAACTATTTGGTCTTCAGCTTTTCGGCAGGTATAAGCTATTCCGGTAAGAATGAACTGATAGCTTACGCCAGCTTCATACCAATCCCGATTTCTGGCATAGAGGATATCAAAGAACGTAATACAGGCATCACCTTTCTACAGATTTAACATTAACACGTCAGCATAACAAACTTCAAATAAGGTTCTATTACATGGATTCCATCAATAGGAAAATCCAATCCCTGTGATGATACGTCAATAATCTTGTATGTCTTTGATGTATAATTTTTAATCCTGGGCAATAGCTGAAAAAATTTGGAAAAGTTGATTTTCGCTAAATTAGTAGAGAAGATAAGAATGCCATCATCGCGGAGGATATTGAGTCCGATCCCGATTAATTCCGGAAAATCCTTCTCCACACTAAACACCCTTGTTTTACTGGTGGAAAAACTTGGAGGGTCCAGAATAATTACATCAAATAATCGACCCTTTTTTTGGAATCTTTTGATCCAATCCCACACATCCCCCACAATAAACTCATGATTGTCTCTATCCAGTTGATTGAGTGAAAAATTTTTCTTACTCCATTCTATTGCCTTTTTCGACAAATCAACATTAACTGTCCTGTCAGCGCCTCCCATACTCGCATAAACTGAAAAGGAGGAGGTGTAACAAAAACAGTTTAATAACTCTTTACCTTTGGAAAGGGCTTGTATCTTTTTTCTATTATCCCTTTGATCGAGAAAAAGTCCGGTGCCACCGCCATCCTGAAATGATATATTGAACTTTATACTATTCTCCACTACTACAAAATCTTTAGGAATTTCTGACCCAGAAATAAGACGGGTCTCAACATCTTCACCTTTCAATCGTGTCTTTTCTGTGATATTTTCTGGTTTAAAGATTTCGTTAAGAGCGATAGAAATCTTATTTTTTGTATGCTCTTCATATGGCTTGAAATATTGGATCAGGAAGTTTTTGTCGTAAACATCAATCGTTACCTCAGGTAAGACATCTCCATAAGAATTTACCAGACGAAACACATTTGTAGCAGTATAATTTATATACTTTTTTCTTAGAGACCACGCCTTGTCAATAATTCGCTTATAGAGTAACATATTTCTGGTTTGTAAAAAACAGCAATTTTTCAGAGACTACTATTAACTTGACAATTACGAAATTAGTTATAGAATGAAACGCAATGCAGAGATTCAATACACCCAATTCATTTTTATAGAATTAAAGCATACAAACTTTATTCTTCTGGTAAAGAAACTTTATTAAGCGGACATAAGCCTTTTATATTGAGAATACTTTTCCAAAAGGGGAGGGGAAGAAATGAAACATAAGGGTATCAGCATTATTATAACTACGTTTCTTTTCTGTCTTGGCTTACCAGTAGTACTGCCTCAGAATACCGTTTATGGAAACAGCAACACTAAGTCTGAAATGCACGGTGTAGTAAGCTCAGTATTAGGGTCTATTATTTCAATCCTCAACGATACCATAGATATAGATGCAAGCAAGGCTAAAATAAAGTTAGAAGATTGCGCTATTTCTCTTCACGCCAGTGATATTGCAGCAGGCGATGTGATCGAGGCAAAAGGATATATAAAGAATGATTCTTTTATCGCTGAAAAGATAAAATTGAAAGGATCCTCAAGCCTGGAGGGCATTATTACAGAGGTAGGTATGAATACTATTACACTTCTGGGGCAAGCAATAGACATCAATTCAGCCCTCTGCATAAAGGGAATACCTGCTGTAGGAAAAAAAGCAAACGTTTACGTAAGAAATTCAGATTTTGGCTTAGTTGCCATTATGGTTAGTATTGAATGAATAATAGCATTGCACTGTTATAGCTTTCGCAATTCTGCATCGAGTGTTGTATGAAGCACATCGAGGATAGTCCACTCAGCAGTTTCAACCTCTTCACTTTTTAGCGTACGGTCTTCAGCTTGAAAACAAAGGCTAAAGGCAACGCTTTTTTTTCCTGCCGTTATCTGCTTACCACGATAAACATCAAAAAAATTTACCCCTTTTAAGAAGGATATATGGGTGGCTGTAATGCACTTTTCAATAGACGTCCACGATACCTCTTCATCAACAATAATTGCCAGATCGCGAAAGACAGGAGGGTATGGCGACAAAGGATGATATCTTTTTTCAAAATTTGATTTTTCTACCAGGAAATCCATATCCAATTCGGATAAGCAAAAGGATGTTTTAAATCCCAATTCTCTGCTTGCCTCCCCCAAATATCCCAAAGTTTTATCATCAAGCTGGATCTTTGCTGCCCTTTCATCCCTAAACAATTTGGGTTCACTGAAGGGAATCCATTCACGTTTTAAAGAGATACCTAAGTACAATACTAATGATTCAATAATACCCTTCAAAGTGAAAAAATCCGCATCTATGAGCAGGGATAAACAGGTCTTTTCGTGAGGCAGTTTATTACCTGCAAGATAAACTCTGGCGATCTCAAATATCTTTATGGATTCGTTGCCATGATTTACATTATATCTCCTGGCATTGATAAGGCTTGGTAATAAGCTCGTCCGCATGCGACTCTCTTCCTGTCTAAGCGGATTGGCAATATCCAGAGCCTCTTGCTCTGACCACAGTTTTACTGATTGTAATGGTGAGACATCGACAATACTAAAGGTCTTGACTTCATAAAACCCAAGGCCAATGAAAAACTGACGAATACAATCCTCTACCGCCTCATATTTGCTTTTTATACTGCCCCGGACACAAATGGATGTCTTTGCAGGAATGTTATTGTACCCATAAATTCTGGCTATTTCCTCAATCAAGTCAATCTCACGATAAATATCACCCCGGAAGCCTGGCACCACAACATCGATAAAGTTATCAATCTCGTTTACGATAGTAAATTGAAGCCTTTTTAGGATATCGCTGGCAATGTCTCTTTTTATTTCTATGCCCAAAATCTTCTGAAGTCTTTCTATACGAAGCGGAATTCTTTTCTTCTCATACTCTCTCTGTTTTATATCAATAACTCCGCTCACTATTTCTCCATCAGCCAATTCTTTCATAAGCTTTACAGCCCTTTTAGACGCCAGTTCTATACCCCCTGGATCTGTACCCCGCTCAAAACGATACGATGAATCCGTGAATACGCCTAACTCCTTTGATGTGCGTCGCACGTGTCCTGGCTCAAATAAAGCGCATTCCAGAAGGATATTCCTGGTTGAATCAGATACTTCTGTTTCCTTGCCTCCCATAACACCTGCAATAGCTACCGGCCTTTTGCTGTCGGCAATAACCAACATATCATGAAAAAGCGCCCGTTTTACTCCGTTTATAACAACAATCATTTCCCCGTCTAAAGCTCTTCTTACCACGATTTTTTGATCTGAGATCTTATCCAGATCGAAAGCATGGATCGGTTGTCCCGTCTCCATCATCACATAATTTGTGATATCTACAATATTATTTACCGGCCGGATGCCTATACACCTCAACTTTTTTTGCATCCACTCCGGAGAGGGTCTCACGGTTACATGCCGTACAACTCTGGCGGTATAATGAGGACATAACACAGGATCTTCAACGGTAACATCAATGAATTTTGTTACCTTGGCGGATAGTGTCTCAAAATCCGTATCTGGTATGTGCAACTCTCCTCCAACCGCCGCAATTACTTCACGCGTTATACCAATAATACCGAGGCAATCTGGTCGATTGGAAGTAACTTCTACCTCCAGGCAATAATCATCTTCTACCGGTTTAATATCGGCAACTACCAATCCTGCATTGGTTAACTTATCAGCCAGCTCCTCAGGAGATAAGTAAAAATACGCATATTCTTTTAACCAGTTATAGCTGATCTTCATCTAAAATTGAGAGAGAAAACGTATATCATTTTCATAAAAAAGGCGGATATCAGAGATACCGTGTTTTAGCATGGTAATCCTCTCAACCCCCATCCCAAACGCAAAACCCGTATATTTTTCAGTGTCATAATGGACAGCCTTGAATACATGAGGGTCAACCATTCCGGCTCCTAGTATTTCCACCCATCCACTGTAAGAACAAACACTGCATCCCTTACCCGAACACAGAGAACACGAAATATCTACCTCTGCGCTCGGTTCTGTAAAGGGAAAAAAGGATGGTCTAAAACGCATCCGGACATCCTTGCCAAAATAGGTTTTAATAAATTGGTTCAGTACTTCCTTCAGGTCTGCAAAGCTTACCCCCTCATCCACGAGCAGACCTTCTATCTGATGAAACATAAATGAATGCCTGGCATCAACCGTATCAGGTCTATATACTTTACCGGGGGCAATAATACGGATCGGCGGTTTTTGTTTCTCCATAACACGAATCTGAACCGTAGACGTCTGGCTTCTTAGAAGGATATCGTTTTTAATATAGAAGGTATCAAAATCAGTCCGGGAGGGGTGATCCGCCGGAATATTTAAAGCCTCAAAATTATAATACTCCAGCTCGACCTCAGGTCCGTAAACTACATCGAAACCCAATCGGGCAAATACTTCTTTGACATCGTCAATTGTTTGAGTAAGTGGATGCTTTTTCCCTGTGACAGGCAATTTCCCCGGCAAGGTTATATCAAATATCTCATTGTTAACCTTTGGAATCGCTTCCCGGGATAATTTTCCTATAGCATCTTCTATGAAGTTGGCGGCTTCCGCCTTTAAAGCGTTAATTTGTTGTCCGAACGCAGCGCGTTGCTCTGCCGGTAACGTTGGAATAAGCTTCATGAAATCCTGGATAATACCTTTTCTTCCAAGATATTTTATCTTGAGTTGCTCCGCATCTGTCAATGTAGTCACCGCACGAATTTCTTCTTGTAAGTCTTTTTTTACTTTTTCTGTTTTTTTGAACATAAGAAAGGTGTTTCTGAAAAATAAACTCTATAAAAAAGAGGCACGTTCTATCCTTGTCTATAGGAAAAGACGTGCCTAATATCTTACAAGCTTCCGCGGTTTACCGGGAGAAGCGTCTGAAAAACAGACTACTGATAGTTCTTTACCGAAGATAAAGAAACCTTATAGCTACCACAAATACCTTATCCTGCTGCCTTTACTTGTTCGACTAACTTATCAAAGGCAGGTTTGTCATTTACCGCCATTTCAGCCAGCATTTTTCGATTTAAATCCACGTTAGCCTTGACTAATCCACTGATAAAACGGCTATAGGACATGCCACGTTCCCTTACGGCAGCATTAATTCTGGTAATCCACAATTCTCTGAATTTTCTCTTACGCGCCTTCCTGTCCCGGAATGAGAAGACCATAGCACGGATATAGGTCTCCATGGCCTTGCGGTATAAGTTACCTCTTCCACCCCAGTAGCCCTCTGTTTTGTTTAACAACCTTTTTCTTGACCTTTTTCTTGCAGCACCTTTTGTTGCTCTTGGCATATTACTAATCTCTCATAAAAAAATTCAAATATTATGTTTAACGCAATCGTAAAGCCCTTTTCATATTCTTACTGAAAGCAGGAGATACTTCATCTTTTTTTCTCAAATGTCCCTTTTTCCTTCCTGGCTTTCCGGACATTAAGTGGCTTTTCCCGGCCTTCGGCCTCTTTACCTTGCCTTTAGCACTAATCTTTATTCTTTTCTTAAGCCCTTTATGGGTTTTTAATTTTGGCATCTATAAATCTCCCTGATAATGATAATGAAGATACGATGATGCGAATAACACAACAGGAGCAGATCTGCATCACTTAGGCGCCAGGATCATTCCCATTTTTCGATCATCTGCTATCTTTTCCCTTTCCACCTTAGCAATATCCTCTAATGCGGTAGCAAACTGTTTTAAAATACTTTCTCCCAGCTCAGAATGAGCCCGTTCTCTTCCTTTAAACAGCATATTAATGAGTACACGATTTTTGCCTTCTAAAAACTTTCTCGCCTGACGAATCTTCGTTTGAATATCGTGTTCTCCGGTTTTTGGCCTTATTCTTAATTCCTTCAATTGAACTACATGTTGCTTTTGATGTGTCTTTTTCTTTTGTTTATATTTATACTTGCCGTAGTTCATAATCCGGCAAACAGGAGGGGTTGCCTCCGGAGCTACCTCAACAAGGTCTTGCTCTACGCTCTTTGCTTTAGCAAGAGCTTCTTCTTTGCTAATCACCCCAACCTGCGCACCATTCTCGTCTACCAACCGTACAGTAGCAGCGCGAATACGTTCGTTAATCCTTAGTTCTTGTGAAATGTATAGTCTCCTCCAAAAAGTTTAGAACTATCTCTTTTCCCGAATTTCAGCATCGATATTTTTTATAAACTCTTCAACAGAAACTGCCCCCTCATTCCCTTTCCTTCTACTCCTGACAGAAACGGCGCCATCCTGTATTTCTTTATCACCAACAATCAATAAATAAGGAATTTTTTCCAGGGAGCCTTCCCGTATTTTATAATTAATCTTTGCATTCCCTGTATCACATTCTACCCTAAAACTCTTTGAAAGCAACAGCGCTTGCAATTTTTTCGCATACTCAATATGCGCATCAGTAATCGGCAATATCCGCATTTGAATTGGCGCTATCCATAACGGGAAATCACCAGCATAGTGTTCTATCAAACAGCCTATAAACCGTTCCATAGCGCCCAGGACTGTACGATGAACCATTACTACCTGATGATGAAAACCGTCTGAACCAACATACTTCACATCAAACCTCTCAGGAAGGTTAAAATCTACCTGAATGGTAGGCCCCTGCCATCCTCTTCCAAGAGCATCCCTAACCTTAATATCAATGGCCGGACCATAAAATTTTGCCTCTCCTTCCATGCGGGTATACGGCAACCCTTTCTTATCAAGGGCAATTTTTAAGGCATTTTCGGCATGATCCCAAACATCATCCCGCCCTATATACTTTTCTTTTTCACCCTTGCCACGCACACTTAATTCTATCTCATATTCGTGAAACCCGAAGCTTGATAGCATAAACTGAGCCAATTCTAATACCCCCAGTATCTCATTCTCTAGCTGATCGGGGGTACAGAATATATGAGCATCATCCTGAGTAAACCCTCGTACACGCAATAAGCCATGCAAAACACCGGACCTCTCGTACCGGTATACAGTCCCCAGTTCTCCCCATCGCAGGGGAAGCTCACGGTAACTGTGGAGTTTCGTCTTATACATAAGCACAGCAAAGGGGCAATTCATAGGCTTCAGGATATATTCCTGCCCCTCAACATCTATAGGCGAGTACATACTTTCCCGGTAAAAATTCCAATGACCACTGGTCTTCCATAAATTGATTTTTGCTATGTGCGGACTATAAAGGATCTCATACCCCCTCTTGAAATGCTCTTCCCTCCAAAAATTCTCTATCAGATTCCGCATCCTGGCGCCTTTTGGATGCCAAAAGGTTAACCCAGGTCCCCCCTCTTCATGGAAGCTAAAGAGGTCTAAATCTTTGCCTATTTTCCGATGATCCCGTTTTTCCGCCTCTTCCAGAAATTTTAAATATTTCTCAAGTTCAGCCTGAGTAAAAAACGCAGTGCCATAAATGCGCTGCAGCATGGGATTCGTCTCTTTTCCACGCCAATAAGCGCCTGCTACGTTCAGAAGCTTAAAGACCTTTAGCGTGCCTGTCCGATGAATATGGGGGCCACGGCATAAATCTACAAAGTCGTCCTGTGAATAAAATGATACCGTATCACTCCCGATATCCTTAATAAGTTCCACTTTAAAAGGCTGTCCAAGAGCTTCCATCTTCTTTATAGCAGCGTCACGAGGCAGTTCCGTCCTTTCAAAGGCAAGATCCTCCCGGATAATTCTGGACATTTCCTCTTCAATTTTTTTCAGATCCTCTTCAGACAGGCCGTGCTGAAGACCAAAATCGTAATAGAATCCATTCTCGATAGTAGGCCCTATACCAAGTTTCACACCAGGAAATAACCTGCTGACCGCTTGCGCCATAATGTGAGCTGCGCTGTGACGAAGAATTTCCAAATCCTCTTTTGTATTCCCGGTAACTACAGATGCAGCCAGAGTATCTTTGCACTCTTTTTCTATCCCGTCAGGCAATGTAACCTTAACCATTCCTTAAAATGTATCCCTTCCTGCTCCTCGCTATACTATAACTTTATACTGAGATTTAACAACAACTTTATACTGAGATTTAACAACAACCTCTTTCAGGTATTCGATATCGTAATTAGTAAATCTTTTCATTACTCTATGGTGGGCGATACTGGACTCGAACCAGTGACCTCTTGCTTGTCGAGCAAGCGCTCTAGCCAACTGAGCTAATCGCCCTAAGTATTTTACCGTTTAAAACAATAGAAAAATTTTTCCCGAAACCTTTAAGAATATCATACTTAGAGTTAGTAATTATATCAAAATGTTTTTTCTTGTCAAGTGAAAACGATTTTGAGACATCGTGTCTGCATTTCTCATTATTTTATAAAAAAATATTTAAAAATAATGTATGCTTTGTTATGATTAAAATTTAACAAATTTATTTAAAATAACTATAGGGAGTATGATGATACCTGTGTCTACCATAGTAGATAAAATAAAGGAATTAAAGGTAAAAAGAAATGCTGTAATCCTTGCCCATAACTACCAGAGAGGAGAAGTGCAGGATATTGCAGACTTTGCTGGCGATTCGTTAGGGCTTTCGCAGCAAGCAGCGAAGACAAAAGCTGATATTATCGTATTCTGTGGTGTGCATTTCATGGCAGAAACGGCTTCTCTGCTTTGCCCCGGCAAGCTGGTATTATTACCTGATGAACATGCAGGATGCCCTATGGCCAACATGATCACCGTAAAGCAACTTCAGATAAAGAAAAAGGAACACCCACAAGCCAAAGTAGTCTGTTATGTAAATAGCACCGCCGCGGTAAAGGCTGAGAGTGATATATGCTGCACATCCTCTAATGCAATGAAGATTGTTTCATCAATTCCTAAAGATGAAGAAATTCTGTTCATCCCTGATAAAAGTCTGGGGGGTTATGTAGCATCAAAACTGAATCGGCCTATGATACTCTGGGAAGGGTATTGCCCCACTCACCACAGGATATTGGCTGAGCACATTATAAAATTGAAGGAAGAACACCCCCATGCCAGGGTTGTGGTACATCCTGAGTGTACTTCTGATGTAATAGCGTTAGCAGACCATGTTGCCAGTACCACAGGTATTGCCAAGTATTGCAGGGAAAGTGATGCCAGGGAATTTATTATAGGAACAGAGATTGGTATCCTGCATCGTTTAAAGAAAGAGAATCCTGAAAAATCTTTCTATGCAATCACGAAACTCGCCGATTGTTCCAATATGAAACTTATTACCCTGGAAAAGGTGTTATGGTCTCTGGAGGACCTCGTTTACCAGGTAAAGGTGCCGGATACTCTTGCAGAGAAAGCGCGAACAGCAATCCAAAGAATGCTGGATTTATCATAAATAACTCACCGCAGAGACGCAAAGAGCGCAGAGAAAGACCTTCAGGTTCATAAAAACAGTCTTTAAACCCTGTGTTTTTACGCCTCTGCGGTAAATAAATTTTTTCTATGTTACTGATGGATATAAGAGAAAAACTGAAAATATTACAAGATACCGTAAAAACCTTAGAAAGCGTTGTTGTAGCCTTTTCCGGAGGTGTGGATAGCTCCCTCGTGGCAAAGGTTTGTTATGATGTCCTCGGAGAAAAGGCCATCGCTGTAACTGCACGCTCAGAAACATATCCGGCATATGAATATGAGGAGGCAAAAAAGATAGCAAAGGAAATAGGCATCCCTCATATGACTATCGACACCAGCGAACTTGGTATCGAAGGATTTGCGAACAATCCCCCAAACCGATGCTATTTTTGTAAATCAGAATTATTTGGAAAACTGAAAGAGATTGCTAAGGAGAAGGGCTACAAAAATGTTGCAGATGGGGCCAATCTCGATGATACCGGTGAACACCGGCCAGGACTTGACGCCGCAAGAGAGATTGGCGTACGCAGCCCTCTGAAGGAGAGCGGATTAAGAAAGGCCGATATCCGCCAGATATCGAAGTATCTTAACCTCTCCAACTGGGATAAACCTTCCTACGCATGTATGTCCTCGCGGTTCCCTTATGGACAAACTATCACAGAGGAAAAAATATCATTAGTTGCTGCTGCAGAAAACTATTTAAGAAGTATTGGTCTGAGGCAATTCCGTGTCAGACACCATGATACCATTGCGCGGATTGAGGTATTGCCTGAAGATATCCCCGCACTCTTGCAGGATGACACAAGGAAAGAGATCGTTAAAAAATTCAAGGAGATCGGTTATAAATACGTCACCCTTGATATGGAGGGCTATCGCAGCGGGAGTATGAATGAGGTGCTTAATACGATAGAAACCGGGATAAACCATAAAAAATAATGAAACCTATCTACACAATAATTTTTACTGACAAAGGATTTATACATGAGCATAATCGTAATCAAAAATCATAGAATAGACGAAAAGAAGAAAAAGGAAGTATGTAATATAGCGCAAAAGCACTTGTTTAATGCTTATAAGTATTGCGGTATTATAAACTGGAAAATAGAGCCTGTGAAATATCAAAAGGAACTACGCGATGAATGGAAACATATGGAATGATGTAATACGTAATTCCACAATAAGACTGAAAAAAACTATAACATAAAACTTCCGGATGCAATCATATCCGCCACATCTATTTATTTAAAAGCCCCATTTTTTACTGCCGATAAAGAATTCCTCAAAATTTTTGAAGAAATAGATTTAGTATTATACGAAATCTGAAAATCTCATTGAAGCTTATATACATAGCGACATAAGTTTACAACTCCCCGATAACTACATTCGAGGACAAGCGTCTGTCATTCCGGGCTTGACCCGGAATCCAGTATTTTTCTGGATTCCCGATGGAGTTTATCCTCGTGGAAGCGGGGGCGGGAATGACATACTTGTCCCCGTGAAACTATAGCATCCAACAGATGAAACCGAACAGAATGTGGGGAAAGTTGAGTCTTTGGCTCATAGGTAAGTGTATGAAATGGAGAGGATTCCTAACATGTCATTGCGAGAATTAACCACGGATGGACACAGATAGACACAGATAATGAAATGGAGAGGATTCTTAACATGTCATTGCGAGGGTAGTGTCCGAAGCAATCCCTTGAATATTTTAGAAGAGATTGCTTCGGAAAATACCCTCGCAATGACAGACAGGGTAATCCTTCTTCAGTTGATGATATGTTCGGTTTCATCTATTTGATACTATAGTCCTCATGAAACTAGTCCTCATGAAAATGGGGAATGGGGGAACGGAGATTCGTAAGTACCTGACCACAAATTTTTGTACCTGTATCTTTGTATACAGGGGTTTTCAGTATGCAAATGTTTATGTTCAGGTACTTATCTGATTCATGACGCTGTGTATAAATCAACAAAAAACCCTTGTTCTGAGGCAATATCGTGTCAGGCGTCATGATTGCGCGCATTAGAGGTAGTATACCTAAAGATATCCTCACACTTCTGCAAGATGATAAACGAAAAGAACTCGTTAAAAGATTCGAAGAAATTGGTTATCAATAGTCGCCCTTGATATGGAAGGCTATCGCAGCGGGAGTATGAATGAGGCGCTTAATAAAAAAGGGTAATATCTAAAAAAAATATTACCCTTTTCAATAAACATCCAAGACAGAAATAAATTATTGCAATATTGCTGTGTCAGTTCCACCAGCACCTACATCACGCGTATTGTCTGAATCTCTATACCATATATTATCAGAACTTGTCCCGACTGTTTTATTAAGACCATACCAACCGGCTGAGGAAGTACCCTTCCACTCAACGTGGCCATCAATATAAAGCACATTTTGTCCTTTATTTTTGTGATTATAAGAAAGAAGGGTTGACGAAGTATCTGTACCCAGCCTATCAGCCACAATAGCCACGCCAGGATCATCTGCAGGTATATGATTATCATCATAACCATAGCTGCATGTGTTTTCTTTAAATGAAGCATTTGTAGTTGTCAAACCTAAAACACCTGTTTCTGTAACTGTAACACCAGCATCACTTGGACATCTGAAAACCTTCCTGTCAGTAATATACGAGTCAAAAAGTTTTCCAAGCGATTGCCTTTCCGTTTCTTTATCATCTGTGCCACCCGTGGGAAAGGTTTCACCGTTTTCATTGGCATACATATGCATAGCCATCCCGATCTGTTTCAAATTAGAAGCGCACTGCGTCCTGCGTGCTGATTCACGCGCCCTGCCTAAAGCAGGCAGCAGAATACCTGCAAGGATACCAATAATTGCGATTACAACGAGTAACTCGATTAACGTAAAACCCGCATTTCTCCTTTTCTTCATCTCCATAGCCAACTCCTCTCCTTTTAAGATTGTTAAGACGTATCCTCTCACGATGTTACAAAGATGCTTTTTTTCTCACCTCCTTCTTGCAAAAGGACATATATCTTTAACAGCAGATTGGAACTCATGTTCTTGTAAATGCCTTTAAAACAAAAAAACCTTACCCCGGAAATAATCGGCGGAATATTCCCGTAGTAAGGTTGTCTAAATTTATCTTAAATTTATTTATCATGTTCGGTAGTAGGGCTATCTTTATTATTCATAGGAAAGACGCATCATTATGCGTCTCTACCAGTATGATGAAAGATCCTTTACTTTGCGTCCCCTGATCACTCAGGGTTTGCCTTTATCGTTATGTGGTGTTTTATAATGCTTACTTATTTGATCATGTATGTTTTTTTATCTCATAAATCTATTCATTAAAATAATATCCTTCAACATTATCGATTTTTGACGCATTATATCACGGGAAATATTCCAGTCAACTAATATTTTCACACGATATTGAAATTTAGATCAAATTACTTGCCAGTATACACAAAAAACGGTAAGATTGTTTTTATGCATAAATTCTATAATGGGACACGGATTAACGCAGATAAGTACCAATAAACTCATGATGCAGGTGTTGCAGGTAACTCATCTAATAAGTGATTATAGTACCAAAGAGATGAAACCGAACAAAATACGGTGCAAGTTGAGTCTTTGGTTGTATACTGGTACATGGAATGCAGTGGAATCCCTAAAATGTCATTGCGAGGGTTTTTCCCGAAGCAATCCTTTGCATGCTTCAGAAGAGATTGCTTCGGACAAGACCCTCGCAATGACCAGTGGGATACTCTCTTCTCTGTTGAGGATATGTTTGGTTTCATCCTTGAAATACTATAACATCGCTCTCTTCGGCTGAAAGGTCTGTGTTTATCTGTGTTCTTCTGTGTCCAAATGCAATGTTCAGGTTTAAGGAAAATACTTATGAAAGAAGCGATGTTTTTTGAGAAACTTGGAGATACGAAGGTAAGATGTTATCTTTGCCGTCATCACTGTATTATTGCAGACGGGAAAAAGGGCATTTGCCGGGTCAGAGAGAACCGCAGCGGCATACTCTATTCCCTCGTTTACCGGAAGCTCATCTCGGAAAATATCGACCCTATTGAAAAAAAGCCACTGTATCATTTTTATCCCGGCACGACCTCTTTTTCTGTTGCAACGGTAGGATGCAACTTCAAGTGCCTGAACTGCCAAAATTATGAGATATCACAACTGCCGGGAAATTATGAGCAAATCGTGGGCAGAGATGTTGCTCCGGAAAGGATCGTTGAAGAGGCTTTGGGTTATCACTGTAAGAGTATTGCATATACCTATACGGAACCTACGATCTTTTTTGAGTATGCCTATGAAATAGCTAAAATAGCAGATAATACATCGATGAAAAACGTATTTGTAACAAACGGATATATAACCCGTGAGGCCCTTACGACAATAAAACCGTATCTGCATGCCGCAAACGTGGACATGAAAAGTTTTTCCCGCGAAACCTATAAAAAGCTGTGCGGTGCGCAACTAGACGAGGTAATCGATTGCATCCGTTCCTACAAAGAGATGGGCATCTGGATAGAAATAACCACATTGATCATACCGGAAATTAACGATTCAGAACCGGAATTAAGGCAGATTGCCGGGTTTATAAGAAGTCTGGGGCCTGAGGTTCCGTGGCATGTAAGTCGCTTTTATCCGGGATACCGCCTCATGGAAAAACCCCCGACTTCAGTTGATACGTTGAGAATGGCACGTGAAATAGGTTTGGAAGCGGGGCTGCGATATGTGTATGAGGGCAACGTGCCTGGCGAAGGCGGAGAAAACACCTATTGTTATGCATGTAAGAAGATCCTTATCAAAAGATATGGATACCAGATTGTTGAAAACAACATCATCAATTCAAGATGTCCGGCATGCAATACCGGCATCGATGGTATTGGCATATAAGTACTAAAATAACGAGGAGACCGTATGATTGTATTAAAGAAGATATTATGTCCTGTAGACCACTCCGAATGTTCGTATCTTGCCTTAAAATATGCAATTTCTTTGGCGCTGAAAGACGAAGCAAAATTATATCTCATGCATGTAATAGATTTACGTTTTTACGATACAGAGATATACAAATTCAGCCCTTATAATAAGCCCGGGGAAGTTGATGTTGATAAAATTCGGGCAAATTTAATAAAAAGTCTCCCTGAGGGAACAACGGATGTATTGGAGGTAGAAACTATTATCGTAAAGGGTGTGCCCTTTTATGAGATAACAAACGCTGCTAAGGAACTCGGGGTAGATATTATCGTAATGGGTACGCATGGAAGAACAGGAATCTCTCATATCATGATGGGTAGTGTAGCTGAAAAGGTTGTCCGTCAGGCGCCCTGCCCCGTCCTTATGGTGAGAATGCCATCTACGCCCCCTGTTATTCCCAGCGGGAGTATTCCTGGCGCAAGTTGATCCACGCACACACGTGTATTCTTTGGGGTTGTCCAAAAAGTTTCCTATACCACCCCTTCGGGGTTTAAGGACTTTTTTCTGTTTTTTGCTATAATCATGACATCCCTAAGGGATTATAGTATCCAAATGATGAAACCGAACATATCATCAACTGAAGAAGGATTACCCTGTCTGTCATTGCGAGGGTCTTTTCCGAAGCAATCTCTTCTAAAATATTCAAGGGATTGCTTCGGACACTACCCTCGCAATGACATGTTAAGAATCCTCTCCATTTCATTATCTGTGTCTATCTGTGTCCATCCGTGGTTAATTCTCGCAATGACATGTTAGGAATCCTCTCCATTTCATACGCTTACCTATGAGCCAAAGACTCAACTTTCCCCACATTCTGTTCGGTTTCATCTGTTGGATGCTATAGGTAAAGGAGAGAAGCAAAATCTTGCGTCTTTCCTATTGTGTACATGGTAAAGATTGATCAACATACCGGAAAGCATTTGCTTTACAAAACAATTCCCGGACAACCTGTAAAGGGTTACCCTGCAACATCGAATCTCCTTGTATTACAAACAAAGAAAGCCATTGCAGTGTAACTCATATACACACTGCAATGGCTTTTATAAAAAGATTTCCCAGAGAGAAATCTGTCTTTATTTATCGCACTGAATATCTTCCCACGTGTCTGTCGTTTAATTCGCCGATTTTTGACTTATTCCAGTTAGATACCCTGCTATAATATCCTACAATACGAGTAACTCCATGGAGCCGATTCGTTGTTCCTGTTTCCAGTGCATCGATAACAAAATCCAAATCCTGCCGGATTACTGCATCAATGCTAATAGCGAAAGCACATTCTAATTTGTGATTAATAATCTTGAGTAAATGCTCTTGTGGTGTGCTTCCGTCAATATCACCATCTATCTCCAAAAACTCGTGCCCTTCGATTGTTTCATCAAAGGCCTTTAGTCTTTCTTCGATAAATGATTGTACGTCTTCCTTTTCGCTACCAACTCTACTTATTACCGCATTTTCTAATACTGCTGTTGTCATTTGTTAAACCTCCTTATCAAGAATACCTAATAATTTCTTACTTATTGATTATACCTGCTTTGTCTTTTTACTTTTATTAATCTCTTTTCCGGATCACCTCTCTTTCTTAACAAAATATATCCCATATGTTGTACACCCACTTTTATACTATCTAATCACAAAAAATACCTTTGTCAAGAATAAAGCACAATATTTTGTATATGTTTTCTATAAAGACACAATATGTTGGTAATTAACTGCCTTTTTTGTAAATACTTATGATTACATAAAATATTTAAGATAAATCAATGTATTGTATCGGTAAAATAGCGTACAGGTAATACGTTTTTTTATTGAAAGACATCCGCATACGTTGTAAAATCCATTTCATGAAAAAGGCAGCCATTTTTGATATTGATGGGACGATCATTAAGAGTATCTCTTCTGAAAGGGTATTTTTCCGCTATCTTCTTGAAAAAAAACTGATTAACTCTGAGGATTTATTGCGGCTTGCACATGTTTTTATTTATAGGCTTCTATCCCTCAAAGGAATCTACGTTAGAAAAAACAAATATTATCTCAAGAATAAAGAATATGAAAAAATACTCTCAGCAGTGCATGAATGTTTTACAGAACGGATTTCTCCCTATATTTCTCCAATTGCCACAAAAGAGATAAAAGAGTTAAAAGATACGGGTTATATAATTATATTATTATCAGGAACATTAAGTCCTTTCGTAGAATGTTTCAGGAAATATTGTAATGCCGATGTAGGCATTGGAACCAGTCTCGTAATTAACGATGAAGGCATAATTACCGGAGAAATAGATGGGATCCATTCATATAGCAGTGGAAAAGTAAAGGTTGTGAATCGCCTTGCCACAGAATATAATATCGACCTTTCATCATCATATGCTTATGCCAATCAATATGTAGATGTAAAGTTTATGCGTATGGTAGGGTACCCGATAGCCGTAAACGCAAGCCCTATGCTTCGACTCTATGCAAAGATAAATCGTTGGAAGGTTATAGAATTTTAAGGGAAAATACTATGGATATTTATGAGATTATGAAGAAAAGACGGAGTATACGTTCCTATAAGCCGGAGCCAGTTGAAGAGGAGAAGATGCATCGGATATTGGAGACCGTGCGGTTTGCCCCAAGCGCTGCTAACAGGCAGCCTGTTTTTTGTGTAGTTATTAAGGATGAGAAGATAAAACAACAGTTAAAAATGGCATACCAGGAGGAATGGTTTTATACAGCTCCTGTGATTATCTGTGTCTGCAGTGTCCCGGAAAAGTCATGGAAACGAAGCGATGGAAAAAACTATGCAGATGTTGATGCAACAATCGTGATGGATCATCTCATTCTTGCCGCAACGGCTGAGGGATTAGGCACATGCTGGATTGCCGCTTTTAAAGCACCCCTCTTAAAGTCCATTCTCAATCTCCCGGCAGGAGTCGAGCCGATAGCAATAACGCCTCTCGGATATCCATTAAACACCCCGGAACCAACGTACCGCAAACCGTTAGAAGAGATGATAAAATGTATTTATTGAACTGTGGGTTCCTGGAGTTGATCCCGCAATTCTTCAGCGTTTCTCATAACCTCCTTCCGGAGTTCTTCAACAGGAACCTGCTTTAAGGGGTCCAATTGATAATTAAAATAATGCTCATCCTTCAGTTTTACGGGGATTATTAATTCAAAAAAAAGTCTATGGGAAAAATCTGGTAGACAGGGGCTTTGATCTTTTCGTATGCAATCTTTCTCTCATAGAGAAGCCTGCCCTCTGCATCTGTTTTTTCCAGGGTAATCTTCCGGGTCCCGTAATAGGTGAACTCAGTTGTAACGGGTGTTTCACCAATCGGTTTATCGTCTAAATAAACTACAGCGCCTGGAGGATGAGAATCAACGGTAAGAGATCGCAATACACATCCACAGAGCGTGGCACACCAGAACAAACCGGTTATAACAAACCGGGTTATTTGTTTAAATAATTGCCCGTACATTAAATAGTGTCCGGAGATACGTTTGACAGGTCTATAATCTCTGCGTGAGATATTTCAAGATCTAACACCGCTACCGTACTCCTGCCATGTAACCACCCACAACATTCTCCGGGATTAATAGAGACAGGATTTCCCTTTTTGATTTCCGGAATATGGGTATGGGCGCTGATAATGATATCAGTATTCATTTTAGATCTTTTTGAAAGGCAGTCGAGCATATGGGTTACTACAATATGTTTACCGCCGAGGAGTATATCGTAAGGTGGTTCATGAATATTTTTACAAACGCTAAGCAATCCCTTTCGCTCACCATCATTATTTCCGAATACCCCTACAAATTTTGCCTTCACCTTCATGAACTCCTTTAAAGAAAACGGGGCAACATAATCACCTGCATGAATGACGTATTGTAGGTCTTGTGTGTTAAAAAAATAAACAGCCTTTTGAATGGCAATAATATTATCGTGTGTATCTGCAACAATCCCAATCTTCATCAAATCGGCATTCGATCGTTTATTGAAAATATCTGAGGAGTGGCCTGTACGTGCTATGATAAGGATATGGCGGAGAGGCCGGGATTCGAACCCGGGGTAGGGATTTAGTCCCTACAACGGTTTAGCAAACCGTCGCTTTAAGCCACTCAGCCACCTCTCCAAAAGTTCGTTTAAAACGCAAGCCTTATAACAAACAATTACCTTTGGTTTAAATATAGTAGTGAATATCCCCCAGCATCAAGAAGCTTCATTATACAAAAAATACTTTTTTGTGCAAGGAAATTGTAACTTCTTCCAGGAATGATTAATACTTCAAAAAGCCTTGAATATATATTGCAGTATGTTCGGTTGCATACAGAGAGTCCTATAGGCAACTTAAGAAACACTCCTGTTCATTATTCTCTCATTTACGATCTCTTCTCATAAAAAAACAGAAGTTGATGTAGGACAAGGCTTTAGCCTTGCAAAAGTGCAAACCGAAAGGTTTACCCTACGGAAATGAAATTCCTAACCAGGATATACCATAATTCTCATAAAGGTATCCTTGGGCGGGTTCAGGTTTGTAACCTGAACCCTCTATTTGTAGTCCTGACTTGACTTTAACCTTATTCTCAATTTTTATAGACAACTTACCGGTAATCTTTAGGAGCCTTCGCGTATTAATTTGTGTACCAGACATAGAGCGTATTTTCTGACGTACATCTCAATTTACCATCTTTATAACATGGTGCTGTTAAAACATGGGTTCAGGTTGCAAACCTGAACCCGCTGGAGCGGCATGGTGTTTCTATGTTAAGGTCACATACCGCTCCGATGAAGCTAAGGTTTTGAATATCACCTGTTTCTATAAACATTTCACCCTTATGGGATTGTTTTTCAAAAAACTACAGGGTTATGGTCTCAAAAGACTACGGAGTTATGAGTTATGGTATATCCTGGTTTACAATCTCATGAAATGGAGAAGAATTTCAAAGCGATTCTGTAGTGGCAAGGCGCGCCTTGCCACTACACGCTTTTCTTTACGATGTGAAAGTCGCCAAAGGCCTCATGAAACGTAAAGAGTAAAAGAATAACAACGGAGCATTTCTCCTTAAGTTATCTATAGTTATTGATTGATATAAAGATTATTCGATGTTTTTCTAATGATACACCACATGGAGCAAGGGTGCGCCAGTTTGGCTTCCTTCATACGATTCAGCCATACGCCTGCCAGTCCCCGTGATAATAACTACCAGAGAGTTACCATTTGACCAACCAGGGCGGTTCACAATCTCCTGAATAACAGAGGATATATCCGATGTCTGCTGATCAGAACCGGATACCCCCACGGTTGTCCACGGCACAGGAGACCACGATATTGCGGCTGTTGTTCTTGGCCTTGATGATATATTCCCACTAACGGCAACAAACGTCACCGCATTATCAACATTCTCGCCTTGAATCGTTAATGAAGTTGCCTCCGAGGTTATCTCATCTGCCTTAAACTGAATATAGGCATTTGTAATGATAGCATTTTTTGGAATATCCACCCCATTAAAACGCATACCTATCGTCTGATTGTTCTTATCAAATACCAGATCGAGATCGGTACTGGAAAGTATCACACTGCCTGAAGACCTCTCTTCTGCATCATCTGAACCGGCTGCAACCCGGATATCTCTCACTATGGTAGTACCGTTATTAACAACAATGGTCACCTCATCACTCGCCGCTAAAACGCTATCGTTAGCCGTCAGACGCAGCACATACGTCCCGGCATCTGAGAAGCTCGCCGTTGTGTCCACGGCATTCACATTACCAAAGGTTACGGTACCCGTACCGCTCACCACACTCCAGGTTGTCGTTATCATTCCCGGTGGATTCGGCAAGCCATCATCGCCAACGGTACCATCCAGGATAGCATTGTCCGATAAGGGAACCGTCTGATCTGTCCCTGCATTAACTGTGGGAAATTGATTACCCTGGGCTACACTATACTCAATATGAAGTAATGGCGCTTCTGCCTGATTCCCCTCATATGCCTCCGCCACGCGCTTACCCGTTCCCGTGAAAATAACTACCATCGAATTGCCGCTTGACCAACCCGGTCGACCAATAATCTCCTGAATGACTGAAGATATATCAGGTGTCTGTTGATTAGGACCAACTTCCCCCACCGTTGTCCACGGCACAGGAGACCACGATATTGCGGCTGTTGTTCTTGGCCTTGATGATATATTCCCACTAACAGCAGCAAACGTCACCGCATTATCAACATTCTCGCCTTGAATCGTTAATGAAGTTGCCTCCGAGGTTATCTCATCTGCCTTAAACTGAATATAGGCATTTGTAATGATAGCATTTTTTGGAATAGTAATCCCTTGAAAACGTATACCTATTATCTGATTGTACTTATCAAACACCAGATCCAGATCCGTACTGGAGAGTAGCACGCTACCCGAAGGCCTCTCTTCTGCATCATCTGTGCTGGCTGCAACCCGGATCTCTTTCGTTAAGGTAGCGCCGTTAACCACGATGGTTATCTCATCACTGGGACTCAGTTCTCCATCATCGGCCGTT
>SULG01000061.1 GCA_005524015.1 Candidatus Jettenia ecosi | reverse complement strand
GCTCATCCCAATACCACCAATTCCAATAAAGTATACGCAATGCCCACTTGAAGGACGATAATTAAACTGATTCTCTAACGGCCCCATATATGCCTGCATGCTCGCTTCCCCTTTGATAAATTTGCCGGATTATCCCCTCTTTGGTCCAAACATATCGTAAAAAAATCTGTTTTTCGAAAAATTCTCTTACAATCATTAGGTTCGTTTTTTAAAAATCTGGTTTGTTTCACTATAATATAAAAGTTCTATTTTCTGAAAAACGTCCCTGGCTAGTACAAAAAATTCACACAATATCGCTATTACTTTTAGAAATCCAGGCCATTGCTTTGTTTAGCAAGGTACTTGCCAAGAAATTCTTTCTGTAAAAACCTTTGATAAGGATAATGCATAACTATTGAAGACATAATTCATTAAAGCAAATGCGTTTAATTTATTTCGTTGTTCTTCCGGATATAAAGAAAATTTTTTATGTATAGCAATTGTATGTTATTCATACAATTTTAATTACTAATAATCATAAATGCTTTTATGATAATGTATTATATTTAACCTTACCACCTGTAAATCCATACGATATTGCATGTATAACATACACTAATATTTATCTGGTAGGTAATAATATACATTTATATTTTCTAATCAATACATTAATGCAGATTTTTCATAATAGCTGACATTCGAGAGGTTTTCTTTTAAGCTGAGCTGAATAAATATTTTTTTACCTGTGCGTTTTTCTGTAATCATAGCAAACACAAAGTTCGTCCCTACTATTCAATAATATTTTGTTTCACTACGAGCATGTTGACCGATGAGGATTGACAAGACTATTCCCTGAATACATTTACTATTACTTACACACCGATAGTTCTTCCTGTCATTCCCGAATGTCTTTATCGGGAATCCAGGCATGGGGAAGAAAACATCAAAGGGACTGGATTCCCACTTACGTGGGAATGACAAATGTAAAAAATGTAAAACAGGGAATGACAGAAAACACGGGGGATGGCAGAAAAATTGGATGGTGATGATATAACAAAAAAGGCAACTCATAAGAGTTGCCTTTTTTATATCTTAACAGGCTGTCAGAAAATTAACTTTTTCGTGAATTTTATATCGTTAAGTTCTTATAAATCAGTATTTAAACTTTTGCGATTTTGTATTCTCGGACAACCTGTTAAAGAATACTACTCACAGATTACAGAGTCTTCACTTATTGTACTAAGTGTCCGCCTTCTTTCTTTTCTTCCTTCTTCTCTTCTGTTGTTAATTGTATAAGGTGACCCTCTTTCTTTTGTTCTTCTTTCTTTTCTTCCGTTGCTACCTGTATGAGATGTCCACCTTCCTTCTTCTCTTCCTTTTTCTCATCGGTTATCAACTGGATAAGATGGCCTTCTTTCTTTTTCTTTTCTTCTTCCTTCTTTTCTTCTGTTACGAGCTGTATTAAGTGCCCGCCTTCCTTCTTCTTTTCTTCTTCCTTTTTTTCCTCCGCTGTAACAGAATTTACAAACACAGTATTTAATACACCACTATAAACCAATGCACCAGCAAAAGCAACACTAAGACCTAACTTCTTCAACATTTCCTTCTCCTCCTTAAGATTAGGAAAAATATCCCACGCTCCTGAGAACACTCTCAGCATAGCTACTGGGGGTTTACGCCTTAATCACAACAAGATAATTGATAAAAGATCCTTAATTGCTTAAAGGTCAAACTTAATATATAAATCATTAAAGACTAAGCTAATACAATAATTCTATTTTCTGAAAAACTTCTCTGATTATCACAAAAAACCCGTACACCATCGCTATCACTTTTCAGAATCAATGATAGTGCTTTATTTAGCAAGATGCTTGCCAAGAAACTTTTTCTGTGTAAACCTTTGATAAGGATAATACATAACTATTGAAAATATAGTTCATTAAATGAATGCATGTAATTTATTCAGGTATTTCTTTTTGTACAATCTTATTCATACTTTCCGTATGCTATTCATACAATTTTAGTTATTAATTATCATAACCCTCCGAAAAACCAAGTTTTATATTTTGCTTTTATCTGTTATTAAAATCATACAACATTGCATGGATAACATACACTTTTGATAGTTTATAAAATAATAACAAGAAGAGATATGGTATGGTGTGTCACGTCACATTTGTATGATGTCACAATTTTGTGCCATTTCACACCTGATATATAAAAATGAAATTGATTTACTCTATATCTCGATTAATTTTAAATTTAATTATAGATAATAATCTTTTATAGATTTATCATTTTTTGTGCATATTTTTATGGAATATTTTTTTATATTCTTTTTAATTCTCTCTTCTAATTTTTTATTTTATTTCATAAATACTTATAAAATAATAGTTTATACTTATCACACCATAGCTAAAACATAGGAAACTGAATTCTTGTATATTTTTTTATCAGAGGTACATGAGGATACAGTACCAAAGTAAAATTTAATTATTTTCTCAGTTCTTTGTCTATATTGGCACATCTTTTTCTCCATCAAGTTCTTAGGATTTAATCTTTCTACCTTTACAGGTGTTATTCTCCATTTAGTTATTCAAATTCCTATGTTCATTCGTTATCAATGAATTAAGACAATACCATGATTAGAAACAGTCTTTGGAAACGAATGGTCTTCGGATATATCATCATTGCATTATTTATGTCTGCAATGAGTTTTTATTTATTTCTCCGTCTGAACCATATTAATAAGGTTGTTGGCTCAATTGTGAATATCGATATTCCTTCCATTAAAAATGGAGAGAAATTAGTAGATAACCTTCTTGAACAGATTCGAAATGAGAAAAAATACCTTATTACTAAAGACCGGGTTTTTTTAAACCTCTTTAATAAGAAAAAAACAGATTTTTTTGACCGGCTTCAATCTTTGAAAAAATCTACGCCTAATAACAAAGAAAAGAAGGTAGTGATAAACCAAATAAAAGAATTTTATAATAAATATATCGCCATGGTTTCTAAAGAATTCATATTGTTAGGTTATGATAAGATTATTCCACCTGATATCCATTATGAAGACAAAAAGAAGAGAACTCTCGACCGGCTCACACAATCTATCAACAAGCTAATCCTTACACAGCGAGCCACCTTAATTCAAAAGATTGAATTATTTCAAAAGACTACCCATAAATCTACCCGAATATTCTTTGCCATTATCTCATTTGCTATCCTGTGTGGAGTAATCTTTTCTTATTTCTTCACCTATAGCATATGCTCGCCAATAAAAATTCTAAAAAATGCAACAGAACATATTGCCCATGGAGATTTAGATTATCGTGTTGCTGTTAAATCTCATGATGAAATTGGTACCCTGGGAACGGCGTTCAATCAAATGTGCAACAAATTAAAAGAAATCGATCAAATGAAATCAGAATTTATATCTAATATCTCACATAATTTGAAAACCCCTTTAACAGCGATACAAGAGGCTAATGAACTTATGCTCGACAAAATCGCCGGCCAAATTTCAAAACCTCAAATGAGACTCCTTAATATTATTAAGGAAAATACTCTTCGGCTTATTATGATGATTAATGATCTGCTGGATATTTCACGATTTGAAGCAGGATTGATGAGATACAATTTTCAATATGCCAATATTCAGGATGTTATCCATAAAAGCATTGATGAAATACGCTTTTTGGCAGAAAGTAAAAACATTTACATTCAATGGAGAAATGGAGTATCTCCCGAAATTCTGTTAGACCGCGACAAAATTTCCCAGGTACTCGATAATATCTTTAGCAATGCTATCAAATTCACTCCATCGGGAGGAACCATCGTGGTAAAAACGCATGAGATTGAAACCGTGAACATTTCCCGTGTTTTTAAAGAACAGAATCGACTGCAAAATATACGCTCTTTCATCCAGGTTAGCATATCTGATACCGGGGTTGGAATACCGGTTGAATATCACAAAAAGATCTTCGATAAATTTCAACAGGTTGTTAACAAGGGAAAAGGAGGCATAAAAGGAACAGGGTTAGGACTCTTCATCGCAAAGCATGTTATCCTTGATCATGGAGGTGATATTTGGGTAGAAAATAATGAGGGAAATGGTTGTACTTTCCATTTTACACTTCCTTCCAGATATGACTATATTTTACATTCTTAACCATTTTTTCAATTTAACTTGAGAAGCCTATGAGAGATAAAATAGTGAATTTCTTAATCATGAAAAAAATTAACTTTTTTTTATTCTTCTTTATTCCGTTACTTCTTTCACACATGAGTTGTATCAGTGTGAACCATAAAAAGGATTTAATGAAGAAGAATGAAGAAATTAAGGATATTGCAATGGAGCTTCAACTTAAGGAAAAAACTATGACCGACATCTTAGATCGCCTTTCCTGGAAAGACCAGGAAATTGGAAGGCTTACCGATGAACTTCGTAACTCTAAAACGATAATTGCGAGCCTCAGCAAAGATATTGAAAGACTAAGAGAAACAGATCTTTTAGAGCACCTTTCCGTAAAAGACCAAGAGATTGGAAGGCTTTCTGACGATCTCCATACCGCCACAACGACAATTGAAAGTCTCAAAAACAACATTGAAAAGCTCCAAAAAGTTGATCTTTTAGAGCGCCTTTCCGTAAAAGACCAGGAAATTGGAAAACTTACTGATGAACTTCATACGACACAATCGACTATTACAAACCTGAAAACCGACATCGGTAAACTGTGCGAGATCGATGTACAGCTGGAAGAAAAAAAGGAAGAAGTCGGTGACAAAATTGAAGAGGGAATTTCAGCAGATCCGTTACATGCAACTTCAAAAGCTTCTCTAGAGATAATAGAAAATAAAAAATTGGAATAATTTATACAAGGTAATTTATTATGGCAAACGAAAATATTTTAGTAATCGATGATGACCCCAGTATCCTGGAAGTTATCCAGATGAGATTAAGATCGTTCGGTTATCGCATCACCATTGCCATGAATGGCAATGAAGCTAAAAGAGCTTTATCAACTATTTCATTCAACCTTGCCATTGTTGATTTACGATTGGCTGATGAAAATGGCATTGAGCTTATGGAAGAAATCCTGGGTTCTTATCAGAAAATTCCCGTTATTATCCTGACAGCGCACGGAAGCATTGAAACTGCTGTTGAAGCCATGAGAAAAGGAGCATACAGTTATCTTACCAAACCTTTTAATAATGAAGAACTGTCACTCCACATCAAGAATGCGCTCGAAAAGCAAAAGCTCACGAAAGAAATTGAGCATCTTAAGAACCAGCTTGGCGATCAGCATAGTTTTCGGCATATTATCGGCAATAATAAACGGATGCAGGAGATCTTTGAACAGATATCAAAGATTGCGAAAACGAACTGTACCGTTTCTATTTACGGTGAGAGTGGCACGGGGAAGGAACTCATTGCCAAGGCTATCCACCACAATAGTAATCGTTCAAAAA
Organism: Candidatus Jettenia ecosi; assembly: GCA_005524015.1. Taxonomy (GTDB): domain Bacteria; phylum Planctomycetota; class Brocadiia; order Brocadiales; family Brocadiaceae; genus Jettenia; species Jettenia ecosi. The sequence continues at coordinate 16,648 of SULG01000061.1, read as the reverse complement.
ATCCCTTTATAGCTACGAACTGTGGCGCCATCCCGGAAAGCTTATTAGAGAATGAACTCTTTGGACATATACGAGGGGCATACACAGACGCCCACGAATCAAAAGAAGGCCTCTTTACACAGGCAGACGGGGGCACCATCTTTCTCGATGAGATTAGTACCACATCGCCAGCTCTGCAAGTCAAACTTTTGAGAGTATTACAAGAAAGGGAAATTAAACCTGTTGGCAGCACAAAAAGTATCAAGGTCAATGTCCGTGTCATCGTAGCTTCAAATATAGATCTGCAAAAGGCGGTAAACAACGGAACATTCCGTGAGGACTTATTCTACAGAATCCATGTAGTTCCCATTTATATTCCCCCCTTACGGGAAAGGAAAGATGACATTGCATTATTAGCCACGTATTTTATGACAGGGTTTTGCAAATTACTGAAAAAGGATATCAAAGGATTTACCCCGGCAGCCATCCAAAGAATGCTTCTCTATGACTGGCCAGGCAATATACGGGAATTGCAAAACAAGGTCGAACATGCTGTTATCATGACTAATAAAACTCTGATAACACCGGAAGATCTTTTTACCGATGTAAACTTAAAAAACACCTTCAACTCGTATAAAGATGCCAAAGAACGATTTGAGCGTGAATATGTAGAAAGCCTTCTGAAAATAAGCAAAGGAAACGTTACAAGCGCTTCAAAAATGGCAAAACGTTATCGGGCTGATATTTATAAATTGATTAAGAAATACAACATAAACACTGAAAACTACAAGAACAATCTTACAACGAGCATCTACTAAAATTTATCCCTTTATTACAATCATCTGAATTGTATGGGAAAAAATCCTCAGCGTATATTGTGAGAATACAAAACACTAAAATATACCCTGAAAAGATTGCATACCTGGAAGTAATTTATTCCAATTTAGATTATGTGAGATCAAAAAAATATGGTATCATTATGATGACTAATACAAATGATCTTAAGGCAATCTTATGTTCTTCGGGATAACGAGGATATACCATAATTCTCATAAAGGCATCTATAGGCCCTCGTGATAAATTACAGAAGAAGATTTTTGGCAGAAATATTGCTCTTTTACAAAACAGATGTATACTTCTCTTTACGGTATATTTTGTACTCTCGAAAATTCGGATTTAATTTTACTCATCTGAAAAGGAGTGAAAAATGTTAAAGAAATTCAGTTGCGGTCTTGTTATTACAGGCGCATTACTATTGAGTACCGGTATGGTAAATACCGTATTTGTTGGCTCCACAATAGCTCAGGAACAGAGGTGCAAAAAGTGTGGACATTTGCCATCAAAGCCGGAAGGAGATTGTAAATGTCAATGTCACCGAACATAATGGTATCTTTTTAAAGGGAAAGTTATAAGAGAAGTAACGCATCTGTTTTGAAGAGCATTTTTTACTATTTTTTCTCAGTTGAAAGGAGAAATGGCTATGTTTAGAAAGATTGGTATTACCATAACAGTCACAGGCATACTGATACTCAGTGCGGGAACTGGTAATATTTTTGCAGCAAAACCTGATTGCCCGGATGACTACAAAGATAAGAGACAAGCTGCAGCCGCCGATACTAATGTAACTACTGAAGCAAAACCAGCGTGCCCGGATGATTGTAAATGCGGGCCTGATGTAAATTGTAAAGATGCAAAGTGTGAAAAGGAAACCACAAATACGTGTATTTGTAAACCTGATTAATTGGAAAATTTACTTTTACAGCTTTGCTATGCACAATACAGAAAGACCGTAGGTATGCATTCATAGCGAATGCTGATTTTATTTAATTTTACTTATTTGTGGAGGATAAGAAAAAGATATGATTAATAATAAGTTTATCAAGAATGGTCAGAGTATTGATAGCATAATCAGAAAGTAAGAATTTTCCTATCTTTCAAATTGTTTTTATCTTATGTAAAATTATGCGATAATGTTCTCCATAACCATAGATCTCTATATTCCTCTCATTCTCAGAAATAGCCGTTAAGGTTATTTTCAGATACTGTTTCGGTAAACAACCGAATACTTTGTCTGCCCATTCTATAATAGAAACACCATTCCCGAAAATCATCTCATCACTGCCTATGTCTATCATATCGTGAATTTCTTTCAATCTATACGCATCGAAATGATAAACCGGAATGCGCCCTCTATAGAGATGAACCAATGAGAATGTAGGGCTTTTTATTGCACGCTTGTCTTCAACACCTAATCCCCGTGCGATTCCCTTTACGAGGGTCGTCTTTCCCGCACCCAGATCTCCAATGAGGGCAATAACATCTCCTGGCACTAATAACCTTCCGAGTTTCTCTCCAAACCTTACTGTCTCGCCTACATTTATACTCTTAAACGTTATTTGTATTTCTTCCACAACTAACCATTATCTTTCAATTATGATTTTAAATGCTCATAGCCTTGCGGCTTTATACGCTTGATATTGCCATTCGTATACTTCATCCGTATATCACGACTATCAGTAATTTCTCCAATACAGCTAAACATATTCTTTGAAAATAAATCTGATTCCATAATCTTTTTTGCCTGGCCTTTTGATGCTATAACCACTAATTCATAATCTTCACCATCAGATAATGCGTGATAAAGGGGCGTATTCCCTGTCGTCTTTGATATTCTTACTGCCGCTTCAGAAATGGGAATTTGATCCTCATGGATAATAGCGCCTACATGACTCTCTTCGAGAATATGATATAAGTCTGCTGTTAATCCATCGCTTATATCTATCATAGCATGGATCGTAAAGTTTTTATTTAACAGAAGCCCTTCTTTTAACCGTGGTTCGAAATGCATATGCTTGCCAAGGATTGATCCTCCCAATGAACCCGTTATGAGAATCAAATCACCGACCCTTGCGCCTGAACGTCTGATCGGTTTTAGCCCGTTATCTCTCCCGAGCAAAGTAATGTTAATACAGAGAGGACTGCGGCCGCTGATCGTATCACCGCCTACGATCTCAATATGATATGTATCTGCAATGTCCCATATGCCTTTGTATAATTCCCTTGCGAATTTTTCAGATGTATGTTCAGGAAAACAGACAGAAATCACCGCAACTGTCGCCTGACATCCCATAGCTGCCACATCGCTGATATTACTTGCAATAGCCTTTCTGCCAACATCGCGGATAGTGCATTTCTTAAGATCAAAATGTGTTCCCTCTACCATCATATCTGTCGTAATAAGGCATAATTTATCCGAAGAAACATTTATTACTGCACAGTCATCTCCAATACCTGCAATAACATCTCTCCGTCTCTTCTGCTGTTTCCGGATCCATTGTATAAATGAGAACTCACCCATAAAAGACCTTTATGTGTTAACTGAAAAATAAACTCTGCCTGGAATATACTATTTATAGATAACTTTATGAGAATTATGGTAACACGGTAGTTTTTGAAGAAATACCCTGAAAAGCTCCGTTGGGAGCGAAATGTTTATAGATAAATCATTCTGCCACAATCAAGCTCCATCGGAGCGGCATGTTATTTCTGTGTTTCACATGCCGCTCCGATGGAGCTATGGTTTTGTATATCACCTTTTTCTATAAACATTTTACCCCTATGGGGTCATTTTTTAAAAACTACAGGGTTATGAGCTCAAAAGACTACGGTGTTACGAGTTATGGTATATCCTCGTTTAACGTTGAGGAACTTTAATTCCGTAGGGCGAGGCTTTACAGGCTGTCCGAGAATTGTTTTTACGGATCAAATCCGTACTATATATTGATGAACTATTGCAATAGACGCAACATATAGCATATGTTGCAGGTGGTAATTGCATTCTCGGACAGCCTGTTTAGCCTTGCCGAGAGCAATTAGAATATACCATAATTCTGACAAAGTTATCTATAGCACTTACCATAATAATTATAATAACCGATAATTCTCTTTTTGCATTCACGATAATCCTCAGTTTTCTCATGATAACATTTTTAATTTATCCGACTCAACATTTTAAATTTATATCTCTCCCTAATGTTTTATTTTTCACACTCTATTTTAATTTGATTTACTACCCCTTTCTTTATATTATTCCGAATCCAATCAATCAAAAATAAGGAGGAAAAAGTTTTTTAAATTGCAAAAACAGGAGATTTGGTAATAAACTATAGAAAACAAATCTATAAATTTTTTAAAGTGAGGAATGTAATAAATGCCAAATACTTTCAAGGGTAATTTTGCAGCCACCGCGATTGGCAGCCTCCCCCATACAGATACTGAAACAGCTTGTAAACTTATGCTCAAGTCACTGCCGGAGATTCCCTGTTGGCCTCAATTACCAAGACATAGCAAGAAAGAGGATATGTGTATCCAGTATACGGAAGGGCTACCCTGCGCTGTGATACATGAAGATGAAAAGACGGTAAGTATTGACCTTTCTCTGGATACTTCAAGTGCGTTAGAACGTTTTTATGAAGCATTTCTCAAAAATGATCCTGATATATTCCTGATAAGCCCCGATTATGCAGTAGGATTTTACGCAATGATTGACCAGCTCAATAAATCTCCCCAAACATCTCTCCGTGCAATAAAAGGACAGGTTGCCGGCCCAATTACCCTGGCAGGATCTTTAAAATTGTCGACTGGCATTACGGCTCTGTATGATGAGCAATTTTTCGATGTAATTATTAAATTAATATCAATGAAGGCCTACTGGCAATTTACGAAATTATCCCAATATGGCCTTCCGGTTATTATCTTCATAGACGAGCCTTACCTTACCAGTTTTGGTTCGGCATTTATGAATATAAGCCGGGAAAGGGCAATTCATGCCCTCAACGAAGCTTATGAAGTCGTTCAAACACAGGGAGGATTAACAGGAACCCATTGTTGTGGTAATACGGATTGGGCCATGCTTATGGACTCGAAAGTAGATATCGTCAGTTTTGACGCTTATGAGTTTATGGACAAGTACCTGATGTTTTGGCGTGAAATTAAGACATTCCTTGACAGAGGCGGTTACCTGGCATGGGGCATTGTACCAACTTCTTCAAAGATCAATAGCATATCTTTACATGATCTGGTAAAAAAACTGAAGGAAGGTATCCAATTTCTTGTTGAGAAAGGAATACCCAGAACATTGATCCAGGAAAGATCTATTATCACACCCAGTTGTGGAACAGGAACACTGACAATTGACGAGGCAGAAAAGGTAATGACATTAACACATGACTTATCCATGACAATGAAAGCTTAGCCTTTTAAAGAAATTTATGAATTCCGGCGTAAGACTGAAAGAATCTAAAATCGTAAAATTGTATTGCAGAAAAGCCCGATTTTTTCGCCTGTTTTATGGAATGGCTCCCCATAGCCCTGCCAATACCATGTCTATGGGCTTCAGTTTGTCCTGTAATTCTGCAACATACGTATGGACAGGAGGTGACATCCATAAGATTCTGCAATCTTCTTTCCTTGCTTTTGGATCAAAGGCAAAGGTATCTCCCCTTTTCACCACTTGATGGAAAATATCCCATATATCTTCAAAATCCGCTTCTTTTGCTTTCCGAATCTTAATCATATTTTGATTAGAAGCCAAGCATATTATAGAATCGGGCGCGTCGGTACGCCTTATCTATACGCATATCGAGCCTCAGGGCTTCGTTGTGTAACTTTCTTTCAAGGTCATTGAGGCCCCGTTCAGTTAATCTGAGTTTCTCATGCTCTACACCCGCCACGCATAATGAATTCCCGAATTTTTTCCAATTCTTCTGCATCATACCATGTCCCATGCTCATAACAGGTATCCACAATAATCCCTGAATGTGTTCCCCAATTTTTCCGCTGCATCAATTTTTTGCATAGCGGACAGGGAATGTACCGGACGGGATCAACCCTGCTGAAGGATTGATAATACTTTCTCAGCCGGCGAAGCTCTTCTATCGTAAAAACTTCCGGTAACATCTTTACAGGCTGTCCGAGAATTCATTGGCAACTTTAAACATATACTATTTATTGTCTAATATTAATACAATCGGTCAATATATAGTATAGCATCTAGTGCTCAAAGTAATTCTCGGACAGCCTGTTTAGTAACATTTTTTCTTCAATAATATCTACCCAGATTCCATTACATGTAAGGCAAGTATCCACTTCAATATCTTCATGGAGTACAATTTTTAATTCTATCATACACCGCGGGCACAATAACATTCTCTTTAAACGTTTTGCAATATCTTCTTGATCTTGATCCGTTGTATTCATAACCTATTCCTCTTCTCTCATCCAGTTACCTCATAAACTTCAGAGAAACCCTGTGCCATACAACTCGTAACTAGCAACATACTATACTTGTTATGGCTATACCCATGAGGTAAGCACCACCGGATTTACACAATTTTCAGGCTTCCGCTTACTTAATACGGTAGTGATACTCTCAGCAGCCATGATAGACATCCTGGTACGTGTCTCTATGGTAGCACTCCCAAGATGGGGTGCAAGAACAACATTGTCTAGCTCTGCTAAACCTGGCTTCAATTTTGGCTCATCCTCATAGACATCTAACCCTGCTCCTGCAATTTGCCTATTCCTTAGCGCACTTACTAAAGCCACTTCGTCAATGACTGCCCCACGCGCCGTATTAATAAGGTACGCTGTTTTCTTCATCATAGAAAATTCTTTTGCGCTCATGAGGTGTTTTGTTTTCTCAGAAAAAGGGGTATGGATAGAAATGAAATCAGATTCCTGTAATAATATCTCTAATTCTACTCTTTTAGCGCCAAAGTTCTCCTCCAATAGGGCATTTCTGTTCCTTTGTGTCGTGTAAAGGATCTTCATATTCCATCCTCGTGACCTCATTGCCATAGCCGTCCCAATTCTGCCTGCTCCGATAATACCAAGGGTCTTTCCTATAATATCACCACCCAGCAGGAACATAGGCGCCCAACCGATAAATTTACCGGCGCGGGTAAGTTTATCGCCTTCGATAATCCTCCGGGTCACGGAAAAAAGCAATGCCCAGGCCATATCGGCCGTGCTGTCCGTCAATACGCCCGGTGTATTCGTTACCACGATGCCCTTCTCATTTGCAGCGTTGATATCGATATTGTCATATCCCACGGCATAATTGGCAATAACTTTCAGGCCTTTTGCTTCATGTATAAAATGTGCATCTATCTTATCTGAAAGCATCGTAAGTATTGCATCCCTGCCTTTTACCTGTTTCAGAAGCTCATAATAGGTTAATGGTCTGTCATAGGGATTCATTTCTACTGTTTGGCAAAACTTCTTTAATAAGGTAATACCCTCCTCAGGAATTTGCCGGGTAATGAAAGCATTCAAAGACATCGTTTTCCCCTTTTGCCTATTTTTTCTATAGTCTATATTTACCTTGAACTATCTCAATTATTTTTTATCCAGTTCTCTCTTCGCATGCATGGCATCTGGCGTGAATTATTTACAATATTCTTTATATAAAATCATATAGTTTAGAATTAATTTCGTTGCCTCAGGGCGTAAGTCCTGTTTAAGATTCTTATTTCTTAAGACCCTTTCTGTAAGTTTCCACACTTCGCACCAATCTTTATCAAGCATCATTTGTGCTTTTGCAAGGGCCAAAATAATCGAAATAGTAAAACTATCCTTCTTCATCTCGTATGCCTCTTCAAGTAACGGTATGGCAATCTCCGGATGAAAATAGTTATCTATTACCATAAGATAACCAAGGCAAAATATTTCGTCTGCGCTGAGAAAATCAGTATCCAGTTCGGTAAACGGTACATGGTATAATAATGCCAGATAATACATATAAAACTCCGCATTGTTCTTTCCTTCAAACTTCCACGAGAGGGCATTAATTACCGCAGCCTTAACATCTATAGGATTCTCCGGGGACGATAGAAATTCCGCAATTTCTATACCCATCACACCTTCTAAATGCGCCCTTTGAACTATTTTGATATCCAGATAAGGTTCATAAAAACTGGTAGATGTGATTGGTGAATCTGCATGGCTGGTTGACGAAAATATACCTGAAAAGATAAACGGCAATTTCAGCAAGAGAACGAGCAATAATTTCTTCTTCATCATTAAAATCCTTTTCTTCTGAGATGAGATCCTATATCTGGATTATCCAAAAATTTTAAACAACTATTTTAACCTTTCTGTTTTATGCAATAAAGAGATATCTATTTTTTATCAGGCTGATGCAGATTGAATCTTCAACTTTTTTTATAACGGAAAGGTTCAACAAACGGCGTCTTAAGCATGCCCCAGGTTGTTTGCCATTCATCTGCATCATAGGCATTAAGCCCGTAGTGAAGGGTGTGGAAATCCTCCCGTAACCGGAAACTCCCAAAAATACGATCCCAAAAAGAAAAAACACTTGCATAGTCCGAATTGGTCTCTAGCCTCCACCGTGAATGGTGTACCCTATGCATATTTGGCATGACAATAATAGTCCGGAGACATCGATCCCATCGTTCCGGGATATTGACATTACTATGATGAAGTTGGATTATAGGTAATAAGATAATTTCATACAGGATTAATTGCCACAGGCTCATACCGATCAAAGGAACAACGGCAAACCTCAAAAGAGACGAGAATACCATTTCTCCTGTATGGAACCGCAAGGCAGTAGTTACATCCATTTCGTTGTCGCTATGATGCATGCGGTGAAAGCGCCATAAAAAAGGAATGCGATGATTGCCAATATGCCACAGGTACATCCACCCATCCATGAGGACAATAGCCAGTATAGTGCTGAACCAGATGTTCATATCCAAACCGCGAGTAATTCCCAGAGAAAGGGATTCTCCCCAACCAAGCACCATAGCAGTCGGTTTCAAAAATAACAAGCCGAGCACCAATGTGTTAATGAGCGCAATACTCAGATTACGCCCCGCATGTTTGATTCTTCCTTTTCTGCCCTTAAAAAAGGGAATCCACATTTCAAGACTCCAGATGAGTAATAACACTCCTATAGTAGCAATTGCCTTTACACTGTTCAGAATAGCTAACTCCCTATTGAGTTTGGATTATTTCGGATATTCCTTTCCTTCAGGAACAGGCTGCTTCTCCCAGAAATCTTCCATCCTGTTATATCCCCAGGTATACCTCTCCCTATCATTTATCTTGTGGATAGAAATGTTGTCGTCATCAACCTCCAGTTCATATCTCGTTCCATTATACACAAAGAAATCCAGATCATACCTGTTATCATCCATCCCTCTAAACTCAGCACAAACAAAATATTTATTATCTTTTGTTTGCGCAAGTCTGTCTTGATGTATCTTTACAAGATTTAACTCTAACCAGGTATCTGTCTTCTCATCGTAAAATTTAAAGACATCATTCTCGGAACCATCCTGAATATATTTCTCAACAACATTTGCCACATCTTCCAGGGTTACCTCTTCGCTGAGACCTGCGGCATATTCAGAATGTTCGGGTAGGCGCTCTGTTTGTTCCTCTGTCGTATATTCATTTTCTTCTCCAGATTCCTCCTCTGGTTCCTCTATAGCTGCCGGACGTTCACTCTCTTCCTCAGCACTCTCTTCTTCAAATTCCCTCATACCGGTTGGATGCTCATGAGCACAGGAAACAATCCCTCCCAGGGTAAACAACGAAACGATAACAGTCGCAAGGGTTTTACTTCGCATCATAGGTAAAAGCATTGTTGTGCCTCCTTTTTGAAAAGTAAATGAATTTACACTGATAATTGAATCTTCTTTAAATATTCAATCCTCTCTGTAGCCTGTCTTATTCTAATGGAAATCAACCCCCGTATAGAACCAAATAATTCCTCTGATTGCTGTTCGTCTACAATACACGTATAAGCATCTATCGCCTTGGTATTGTAATCCTCCTGTGCTTTCTCATAGAGTAAGGCTAATTCTTCATAAAGATTCCCGATACGGTACTGCGCATTCACAGGTGTTATCCCATCGAACTTCTCTATTATCTCGCCAAACTTTACTATCGCTTTTTTATAATATATTTTTGCACCTTTATCATCGCCAATATCATAGAGTGCAAGACCTACGTAGTGATATGCTTCTGCCAGTGCATATGAGTGTTCCTGCGCCTCTTTTATATGCCCTTCTTTCAGTTCATCCATCATATTCTCATATCTTCTTTCCATCGCTTCGACAAGACTAATACTCAGGGGAATATGAGCATCTTCCAGTTCATTTTGGCTTTCTATTCTTACCCGCGGAAGGAGTAATTTTGCGAGACTGTCCAGACCCAATCCTTGAACACAGTAGAGGTCGCTTACGGAAAGGAATACCTTCTTTTTCCTTTTATAATTGAGAATACTGTCTATCTCGTCTTGTATCATTCCGAATTCGTTCTTCAGGAATAGAGAAAGTTCATCATCGTTTGCCCGATTCAGCTTCTTCTGTAATCTAAGTAATTTGGTAAGAATAGCTAATTTATAGGAAGGTTTTTTCCCGTGTAATACCGTCCTCCTAAGGAAAATAAGCCAGGGCGCTCTACAACAGGGCTTTACATATCCTTCATTCCCATAAAAAACTTCCAGTGCAATTCCCAGCTTATATCGTTCCCAACCTTCTGGTTCTTTATATTCATGTTCCTCATATACCCTGTCAATCAGATGAAAATATTCTTCCATCATCCCTTTCATATAGATAGAATCCACCTTCCGATAAAGTTTCAATTCATGTGTGCTATATTTCAAAGCCTCTTTATAGTAATTGATAGCTTCCCCATATTGACGGTAATGGCAATACTTATCGCCGAGATACTCATAGAATCTTTTTATCATTCTTGCAGATCTGATTCCTACATCATCTTCCTTGCCTAAGCGGTATATCTTTTCAAAATGACTTATTACTGCTTTTGCATCTTGAACAGGCTTATTCGTGAGATCATCCAGTCCTTCTATATATTCATACAAAAAATCACATTTTTGGGCTAAATCCTTACTTATCCCTCCATGCATCCTGGCCTTTTGTATACAATCTTTTGCCCTTTGAAACATGCCAAACTCTGCATACGCCTCTCCTAACCGGACAAGAATATCCCCAACCGCCTTATCATGTACTTCAGCAAAATGCCTGTATTGTTTCATGTATTTGCTGATTGCTGTTGTATAAATAACAGGGACAATCTCGACCTTTCCAGCATAAATGCGAATTACGTGTACGGTAATTTTTCCTGTTTCAGGTTCTATCTCCACACCTGGCACCTCTCTTCCATCAGGGAACCTTATCCATGGGGTTTTTTTTATAATACTTGCCGTAAAGACCTTATCCTTACCTCTGGCTAATACCCTTGAGGATAAGACGGTATCCCACGACATCTCATTTCCTTTTTCCGTGCCGGGTCTGACAATTTTAAAATTCTTTAAAACGTCCACTTCGTTCTTTCTGAAGTGATTCCAGTTATCGATCCTTCCCAATAATTTTCCATCTTGCGCCACATCAGCGGGCAATATTCTCAGGGTCATCTCACCACCTAATTCTTCAACAATAATGGCGCTTAAAATCGCCTCAGGAACTCCACCCACACCTATGATCAGATCAATTTCATCTCTCGCAGCTGCCAGGGTAGGGGTAAGGTCATCATCCTTGACAAGGCTTAATTGAGCGCCATGTTCTTTAATTGTTCTGACAAGCTTCTCATGCCTTAATCTGTCCAGGACAACAATCTCCATTTGCTTGATTTCACTACGGATATTGTGCTCAACAATTTCTTTGCCTTCCCTTTTCAGAATATGTTCAGCCATGAGGTACAAATTTCTTGTAATACCATTGATTACACTAACACCAGCGCCTTTATATTTACTTCCAACGATTGTCTTGACCCCATACATATCGGGAGAGTTGAATAATCCTCCCCTTTCGCTGTATCCAACAGCAAAGATTGCCCCTCCTTCGAATTTCTGACTGACCAAACACCGGTCATTCTCAAAGGCGCTGAGCACAATATCTGCTTCATTATCCCCCCACCCGGTAACAGCGCCGAATTCTTCCCCGATATATAACATAGGCATATCCTTTCGTTCACCCTCTGCATTCACCACATAAGCCTTCCACCAGTTGAAACTGTTATAGATATGCCTGAGCCACCAAATAGCCATGTTGCGTAAACGAAAAATATTAAAACCTTCTCCATTGGTACTGAAATACCGCAGAGACCTTGCAGCAACGATCCCAACGGCATGCCGCAACTCGTTTCTGTTTACCAGTTGAAGCCCCTCGCCAGATGTCCTCAAGTTATTCCCTTCAGGGATACAGGCATCAAGGATGCACGGATCGCCTATCCGCTCTGAATTAAAACTCTCATCCTTTATGAATGGAATACCATTTCTTATTATCTTCATGGTAATTTTATGATATCCGTAATGGCATTGCTTTTACATTAGCACACAATAAAAATGATCCCTTTTCTGATCCAACCACAAAATGCTATACATTGTACCAGCTTTACAGTTTTGTTTCCAGATTCGTCACTTCTAAAGCTGCTCTCACTACCTTACTTCTTTTCCTCTGATAATAAGAAAAGCCAAAAATATCAAAGACCTTTATAATATACCCTCTTATTCTCGTTTTGCATAATTTTTTTACATTTACATTTCTTTATTATGTATATTCTTTCGCTTTGTTTATTTTACTATTATAATTGCATTGCCTCACATTTTTCACCATAATGTATAAACCATAATAAATTAATCTTAGAATACCTATTATGACATATGAGAATTCAAAAAAAATTGATGTAAAACAAAGTAACAGTACCTTAGACATGCTTATGAAAATTGTGCGATTCAACCCTATGCACAGTAAGCTTACCATCCTATACTTGACTGCAGTTTTATTTCCCTTATTTTTGATTACTACCCGTACAACTATCCTTGCATCGTCGATCTTACAAATCTCAGGTGGAAGTTTTCACAGCATCGCCCTGAAATCCGATGGCACTGTTTTGACCTGGGGACAAAATATGCATGGGCAATTGGGAGATGGAACAAATACAGACAGGAAAATACCCGTACAAGTAAAAGGCCTGAAAAATGTAACCGCTATTGCCGGAGGGGCATGGCATAGCGTTGCTTTAACATCAGATGGCACAGTATGGACTTGGGGAAGCAACTGGGCTGGACAAATGGGAGATGGTACAACAAAAAGCAGGAACGAGCCTGTTCAGGTAAACAATCTTAAGAATATTACTGCAATTGCCAGCAAAGGACTACATAATCTTGCTCTAAAATCAGATGGTACAGTCTGGACGTGGGGGCGGAATATCTACGGTCAATTAGGCAATGGAACCACAACAGATAGAAACACACCTGTACAGACAAGAAGCCTGAACAATATAATCTCCATTGCCGGAGGGGGATATCACAGCCTTGCACAAAAGGCGGATGGCACAATCTGGACCTGGGGATTGAATCAATATGGACAACTGGGAGACGGAACTATTACCAACAGGACCATTCCCGTTTTGGTGAATGGAATTAAAGACGTCAGCATGATCCATTGCGGGGGAGATCATTGCATTGTCCTGAAGAATAACGGTACCATTTGGATATGGGGATTTAATCAACACGGCCAGCTGGGGGACAGGTCAACCGATAACAGAAGTACCCCGGTTCCTATGGGTGACCTTAAAAACATCATGGCAATTGACGGTGGAGGAGACCACAGCCTTATCCTTAAATCAGATGGTACGGTCTGGGCATGGGGGAATAACGAGAATGGTCAATTGGGAGATGGCACTACCATAAGCAAAGCCACACCCGTCCAGGCAAGCGCACTGAACAATGTTACTGCGATTGCCAGTGGGGAACAGCACAGTATTGCCCTGAAGTCAGATGGTACTATATGGACATGGGGATTAAATAGAAATGGTCAATTGGGGGAAGGGTCTATCTCAAATAGAAATACTCCGGTTCCTGTGAAAATTAAGTAAAGAAAAGCAGCACTATAATTTACCTGACATTCAAGAGGTTTTCTTTAAGCTAAGCAGAAGAACTGTTTTTTGATGGTTGATAGGTTGCACCATCAAAGACGAAATAATTTCTGAGTCCTTGCCGAAAAATCAGTCAGAAATAACCTGACAGCCGGAATCACTTTTGTGCTGGGTGCTACGGGAAGGGTCTGCATGCCTGCCAGCAAAAGAGGTTGGTGGAATTGGGCAAAAACGACTACCGTTGAATATTTACTCAGACACAGTTTGAGCAAAATAGATAGCCAACATTTTTGGGATTTGATGGACGCTCTTCCCATGGAATCTGTTGCAAAAACAGAGCGTGAATTAGTTGAAAAAATACTGAAACTTTATCATTTTTAATCGATTTGAACCAATTGAACAATTCTGAACCTTATCCTGATTCACAAGGTTTTATTGGTAGAACAACCGAAACCTTAGTAAATTGACCCTCAACACTATCAATCAGAAGCTTACCCCCATGTTCACTAATAATAGTGTAACTCAAACTTAAACCCAACCCGGTTCCTATACCCGACGGTTTTGTGGTAAAAAATGGATTCGTTACCTTGTCTTTTATATTTGCAGGTATACCAATACCGTGATCATAGAAAGTAAGTTTTATATAAGGAATACCATCAATTTTTATCTCTTCTCCTAAAATCTCAAGAATTTTATCATCATGCGCCTCCGGATATTTTTGGTTTAATGCATACCGTGCATTACTTATGATACTTAAAAAGACCTCTTGAATGAGCTGCGAATGTACCAGTATTTTTGGCAGGCTTTTCGGAATATGTAATTTTATTTTAATACATTCTTTTCTCATTTGTATCTCTGCCAATGTCAAGGTATCAGATAGTATTTCATGAATGCTTATAATACTTCTTACATCTTTGTAACCGGGGCTGGTAAAGAAAAGAAGATTATGGACGATCCTGGCAATACGATCACCGTCTTTAATAATTCTTTGGGCAAGACCTTTTTCTTTGCTTCCCTCATTGCTTTTATTCAATAATATCTGGGCACAATTGATAATTCCTGTTATGGGGTTATTAATTTGATGACCCACTCCGGCAGCCAGCTCACCCAATAATGCCAGGTGTTTGGATTGTTCAGCCTCCTTCTTCAAAAGAAATTTTTCGGTAATATCCTGATCCGTGCCATTCATTTGAACAGGCTTACCAGAACCATCGAAAACAACTTCACCTTGCGAGTGGATAATACGCTCAGTGCCATTTGATAAAACGATACGATAGTCAATATCATAAGGCTTCCCTTCATAGAGGGCCTCATGGACAGATTTTTTAACAAATTCTCTATCATTAGTATGAACACGCTCCAAAAAAGTTTCATAGGTGAGGGAGGGAGGGAGGGAGGGAGGGAGGGAAGATTAAAGATACGATAGTTCTCATCAGACCAATGCACATTATTTTTTATTATATCCCATTCCCAATTTCCAATATGGGCGATTCGTTGTGCATTGGCAAGACGAGCTTCGCTTTTCCTGAGCGCTTCTTCCATTTGTTTACGCTCGGTGATATCATAAACCGTTCCGTTCATCAGAATTAGTCTTCCCGTATGATCGCGAACGACTTCGCCCTGTGCATGGATAGTGCGTATTGACCCATCCGGTAAAACGATACGATAATCAATATTGTAAGGTGCTTTCTCATATAAAGCTTTATGGACGGATTCCTTCACAAATTCTCTATCATCTGAATGGACACGCTCCAGGAACGCCTCATATGTTGAATCAAATGACTGTGGAGATAAACCAAAAATGCGATAGAGCCCTTCGGACCAAGAAATCTTGTTTTTTACGAGATCCCATTCCCAGTTTCCAAAGCATGCAATCCGCTGTGCGTTAACAAGGCTGGCTTCCTTTTCCCGTGATGAGTCCATTGCCATTTTAAATTCTGTAATATCTCTCCAGGTAATAACACCGTAAATGATATTACCATTGCGATCCCGAATTGGCCCGGCATTACAAAGTATGGTAATTTTCTCTCTACCCGGTTTACACAGAATCCACTCTTCATTTAATACCACTTCACCTTTTTGAGTAGCACGGGTAAGGGGTAATTCATCAGATGAGGCAATTGCAATACCATCGGAACGTTGGATACCCCATTCCTCTCCATGATTTTCCAGAGAGACATCATCAATAATTTTCTGAGGACGTCCAATTAATCGCACTCCGTGATTACTAACCATACGGATAGTAGCATTTGATGCATCCGCAATGGCAATACCTTCTGGAATGTACTCCATCAGCGCTTCGAGTATCCGAGAACTCTCTTGAAGCTTCTCCATCTGTTTGCGTCCGGTAATATCACTTATGATGGATCGGCATTGAACATTTTTATTACAACCCTGTATAGCTATGCTCTCCACTGAAGCATAGAATGAAGCACCGTTCTCTCTTATGAGTTTTAGCTCACACGTTTGTCTCATATCATTGACAAAAACCTTGTGTAAGTGATGATGGAATAGAGACTGAAAATCTGCCTCAACAAAAAATATAAAGGGCTTGTTTGCTAAATGGTGCTTCTCAACAGATAATAAATTAGCAGCAGTGAGATTTGCCTCAACGACTATCCCTGCTTTATTAAAGGTGAGATATCCTACAGGGGCTGAATCGTAAAGTTCAATATACTTAGATTGAGATTCTAATATTTCTTGTTGGACATTCTGAAGTTCTTCATTCCGCACTTCT
>SULG01000060.1 GCA_005524015.1 Candidatus Jettenia ecosi | reverse complement strand
GACAAAGCCCAACGACTTTTTACCCACTCCTAAATCCCCTCCCAAGAGGGGACTTTTCCAATTCCCCTTTTGAGAGGGGTTAGGGGTGTGTTAATGGCATAACGAAAAACTTTGAATTTCCTAGACTTAAAATACCTGGTTTCCCGACACTGATCCACCCCCTTCACCCCCGCCAGCGGGGGATAGCGCTTGTCCTCCTCCGTGAGAGGGATTCAGAGGAAGGCAACACGTTTATAAGAACTTATGGCATGAGAAATCACAAAAAGTGAATTCTCGGACAGCCTGTTCAGCCTTGCCTCCCCCGCTTGAATATATCAATGCCATTCGCCCGTAAACACCTCTGCAGCCGGGCCTGTCATGTAAACGTTCCCATCTTCAGCCCATTCAAGCTTTAAATCACCACCTGGCAGATGCGCCAGAATTTTACGTTCGGTCTTTTTATTCAGAACACCTGCAACGCATACAGCCGAAGCCCCGGTACCACAAGCCAGTGTTATGCCCGAACCGCGCTCCCATGTCCTCATGGCAACTTCTTTAGGGCTGTGGACCTGTACAAAATGGACATTTATCCTTTCCGGAAATATATGATGACGCTCAATTTCTATGCCATGTTTTGATATATTAACGAGATCCAAATTATCAACAAAAATAATACCATGCGGATTCCCCATAGAGACGCAGGTAATTCTCCATGACATTCCATTGCTTATGGTCAATGGTTCATCGATTACCGATGTTTCCTTGCCAAGCATGGGGATTTCCGATCGCAAAAGCCGTGGTTTTCCCATATTCACCTTTGCACCGGATACCCTTCTGTTATCCGTAAAAAGCTCGATGCTTTTAACGCCGGCCAGGGTCTCAACCGTCAGCGGATTATTTCTCGTAATGTTATGATCATATACATATTTTGCAACACAACGGACACCGTTTCCACACATCTGCGCCTCGCTGCCATCAGCGTTAAAAATGCGCATCTTACAATCCGCTACCGTTGATGGCAGGATAAGTATGATCCCATCTGATCCAATGCCAAAATGCCTATCGCTCATACGGGAAGCTAACTTCGCTGGTTCTTCTACTTCTTCTTCAAAACAGTTGATGTAAACATAATCATTGCCAATACCGTGCATCTTTGTAAATCTCATAAACTTATTCCTATCAGATTTATAGTAAATACACAAAGAGATATAAGAACTGCCTCTTATTTTATTTTTTCCGCGCTTCTTGATTTTAACAGTAATTCCTAAGGATTCAAGTTATTGTTTAGTCAGGGGTGGCACTGACAAACAGAGTTTGTCAGTGCCACCCTGAAAACCGCTTGTATAAAATAAAAATTCCTGCTGTATTTCTATAATTTCCGCACGACGACCTTAGCGAATTCTCAATGGGAAATCTATCTTTTTTTTCACACCTTCTTTAAGCTCTACCATTTGGGTGGTACTCACAAAGCCCTTCTTTGCTACAGAGATACCGTATCTATCCGCATCAAGATCTTTAAATCTAAAAAATCCATTCTCATCGGTAACTATCGTCCTGAAAGGCTTTCTCTTCGCATAAGTTCCTTTCAATCTTACCCGCGCAAAGGCAATGGGCTTACCACTGGCAAAATAGACTACATGCCCATAAATCTTACCTTTCGATGCTACGGTGTTACATAGCATCTCGCTTCCATAGGCAGTACCCGCACTATTCTGGGCGACAATTCTGTAGTAATATGTCTTTCCTGCCTTTAAATCGCTTATGCGAATAGTTATTAAGGTATCATCAGTCCCTCCTTCAATGCTTTGTACTGATGATTTACTGTTGTAAGATCCACTCGCCGTACCGTATTGAAACCATGCTGTTGTTGGCAGTCCCTTTGCATTCACCGCTCCATGAAGTGTCGCCAGATTTGTTGTCATATTCGTTGCAGGACCCGTTACTACGGTAGGAATATTATCGGGATAAGATGTTACGGCTATCATATACGCCCCTATATTCCCGGCGCCGTCCGTGACTTTTATGGTTATCATATTATTTCCGCTTGATAGCGGTATGTCTGAAGTAGTCCAATCAACAGTTTTATTTTCTGTTATGCCGTCTTCTTTGTCGATATTCCAGATTACACTATTTACTCCGCTTATACTATCTGATGCGCTGCCACCAATAATTATCGTATCGCTGGTAGTGCTATAGGTGGAATTCGTGGTAGGACTGATAATCGTTATTGATGGTGGCGTTGTATCCAGCATAATAGAATCGCTACTTTTGTCGGATACATTCCCGGCAGCATCCTTATACCACACATATACAGTAATACGGCCATCCCCATCGCTTAAGGTAAACGGAATATTTTCTGTAAACTTTTCAGTATACGCAGCATAAGGAGGAACCGATATCCAGCCAGGCGCCAAAGCAGACGGCATAATAGGGTTTGTAGAGAGATAATAACCCATGATGCCTATATCATCGCTGGCGGAAAGGTTTAAAGTTATGGTAGAAGAGTTGGTATAGTAGGCTTCCTTGTTAATGCTTATAGAACCAGCAGGCGGGGTTATATCTGTCGTGATATATGGCTTAACATGTATGGTGGTGAGCAATAGCTCGTCTCCATAACTGATACCGGCTTCGTTTTGTGCTACAAGCCGGTAATAGTATGTCGTTCCCGGAAGTAATCGAATTATCCTGGTGTTTACCGTTGTATCGCTTGTCCCAATTACATTCTGTGTTGAGAACGTATTTAAGGATAATCCATTGATAACACGGTATTGAAACCAGACTTTTGTTTCTAATCCGTTAGCGTTTACCGTTCCGCTGAGTGTTGCTGAGTTATGGGTAATACTCGAAGCTGGGCCGGTAATTGCCCTTGGTGCGCTTGCGGCAGGTTGTTGATTATAGGCTGGAGATTGCGCATCATAAACTACGGGTTGTAATAAGGGCAAACCATATACTAACGGGTTAGCGGTAACGAATAGTGCACAAAATAAAAATACATCAGCCAGGCGAAACAAGAAGCAACAAGTAAAAAACCTCCTCGTGGCCAGTACAATACCAAATACTATATTTCTCATAATCCTCCTAACCCTTTTTAGAGAAAAAGCAATTTTGCTTTGCTTAATCTACGATGACTGAAAACGGCGTTTATGAGTTGGGTGAATTTAGCGAAGCGAATCCACCGCATGAATGTTCATACGGATTACACAGTATCTTTACATGAACACCTCTGTACTATCTTGATTAAATCTACCAATTTTGTTATCCTAACGGTAATCCTCAGGGTATTTCTCCTGTTGCCTTTGTTTTTAGGTATTTCTATGGTATTTTACGGAGCGACATGCCACGTTAAGTTATTATAAATGTCTACACTTGAACTTGCACTCTATATTTAATCTTAATGAGATGAACAGGTATAAGTCTAGAGAAAAGATTCAGGATTAATTTGATACTACTATCGCTGCTTTGGGAGATCACATGTCAATTAAAGAAAATTTGGAACGAGTGAAGCAAAACATTGCCCATGCCGCTATAAAGGCAGGGAAGAAACCAGAAGATATTACTCTCGTTATGGCTACCAAGACGGTAGAGTCTGAACGGATACGCGAGGCCATTCGGGAAGGTGGACATATTATCGGAGAAAATAAGATCCAGGAGGCCCTGAAGAAATATGAGACACTAAAAAATGAGGATGCGGAATGGCATTTTATCGGCCATCTTCAAACGAACAAGGTCAAGGACGTCCTGAAATTTGCAGATATGATCCATTCTGTAGACCGATTACCTTTAGTTGAGAAGTTAGATCATCGGCTTCAGCAAGAGGGTCGCTCCTTGGATATTCTCATTCAGGTTAATACCTCTCATGAAGAGAGCAAATATGGCATAGCGCCGGAAGAAGCAATTTCTCTGGTAAAACAGACTGCCAAATACGAAACGCTAAAGATATATGGGCTCATGACCATCGGTCTGTTCACAAAGGACGAAATAAAAATCCGCGCTTGTTTTAAGGCGCTGAAAGAGATACACGACGCTATTATCAAAGAGGGTCTTGATGGGGTACACATGAAGTGTCTTTCTATGGGTATGTCAGGCGACTATCAGATAGCAATTGAGGAGGGCGCAAATATGGTACGTATCGGCACGGCCATCTTCGGCGTCAGAAATACCCCGGATGCCTATTATTGGCCTTCTGAAAAGACGGATAAAGACCGGGCGGGATTATTATAACGCTACCGTTTGGATACGTTTATCTTTCCTGAAAAAGACTTTTGCTTTTTCCCTCTTTTTAAATAAGGAATTATAAGGAGTTTGTATGTATCTGTTTAAAAATATAATTATTCGTTACTCCTGGTTAATTAAAAGTAACATCGTTTTTTTCATTCTGATATTTATCCCCATATTTTTTATTACGCCTGTGCACTCACAGGCGCTGGAAAAATATATTCATCAGAAGGATGCCTGTTTTCAATGGAAGTGTATCGAGCAGAAAAAAATGCGCGATGCTACGGTCAGCCATTTAGAAATGATATCGCAAACATGGCAAGGTTTGCCCTGGAACCACCATCTACAAGTGCTTCGGCCTAATGTTGTGCGTCATCCTGAGATTGCATTTCTATTTGTTACGGGAGATGGTGATGGAAACAGAGATCTCGAATTATTATATCTGATTGCTCAAAGGGCAGGCGCCGTTGCTGCTGTTATTACTAAAATTCCTAACCAACCACTTTTCGATAATCTTAAAGAAGATGCGTTAATTGCCTATACCTTCGATCAATATTTGAAAACAGAAGATGAAACATGGCCATTACTGTTCCCGATGGTTAAAAGCGTTGTTTGCGGAATGGATGCAATTCAATCATTTGTCCGGAAAGAATATCATCAAAAGGTTGATATATTTGCAGTCTCTGGCGCCTCTAAACGTGGCTGGACTGCATGGCTTACTGGCGCTGTTGACTCACGGGTTGTAGCTATCGCTCCCATGGTCATCGATATGTTAAATATGAAAGCGCAGACCGGGTGGGCCAAAAAGATGTATGGCAGACAAAGCGAACAAATTTCTGACTATACCAATCTCAATCTTGTTGAGCGCATGGATAGTCCTCTTATGGTTAAATTGCGGGAATGGATAGACCCTTATAGCTACCGACAGCGCTATACTATGCCGAAGTTGCTTCTTCTTGGAACAAACGACCCCTACTGGGTTGTTGATTCTCTCCGCCATTACTGGAATGACTTGCCGGAACCCAAATTGGTTTATCAAACTCCCAATGCTGGCCATAACCTTGGAGATGGTAAAGATGCATTACAGACATTGGCAGCCTGGTTTCAAATGATTGCTGATGGTCAGAAACTGCCGAAAGTGGAGTGGCAGATAAAAGGCGGTGCTGATGGTCCGGTCACAATTACTATGAGAGCAAACCAGCCAGTAAAAAAATTCCAGTTATGGACTGCTCTGTCTGATGATCGTGATTTCCGCACCGATATTTGGTCAAACTGTGAATTGGAGATAGAAAAAAACCATCTTCAGGCCTCTGTGGATATTGCAACGCCCCGAACAGGCTTCAAAGCCTTCTTTGCAGAAGCAGAGCTTGTTTCTCCGGCAGGCGATACCTATAAACTTTCCACACAGGTTCAGGTTGTTCCTGATAATATCAACAAGCGCTAAATATAATGAATAGTATCAACTATCCTTACATAGTTTGTTTGAAGTTCCTCTACGTTCAGGCAGGAAGAAGCCTCTTCAATAAAAACGAAGACCTATTATTTCTAAAATAAGAGGATAAGGCTTGAATATATAGGGTTTTATGGTAGACTTTTATGTTCGAATAATATACTAGTTGAAATTATATCTTAACAATACTACGCATGAGGAAAAATAATGAAAAGGTATACATCTTTTATTGTTATAGTTGCAAGTATCTTTTGTACCTTGCTATTTTATGGATGCTCGAAACAGCCTGCTTTGTCTGAAAAAGGCGGTATTTGGGTTGTGTATGAGAGGGAATGCCAGAAATGCCACAGGGCAAATGGAAAAGGAGGTCTTATTGGCCGGTTCATTTTTAAAATACCAAATTTTACAAATACCAAATGGCAGGATAACGCTTCCGACTCAAGATTGATTATTTCGATAGCCAATGGGAAGAGAAAGATGCCCGGTTATAAAGGAAAGCTACAGAATGAGGAGATTGTCGACCTTGTCAAAACATGTGTGAGAAGTTTTTATCCGCAGCCAGAGCAATAAGCAAGAGAATCCTATTGATTTTACAGCGCTTTAAGATAAAATTTGATCGTATATTTTAATTATTTTGCTTGCTTAACGGTTAAGCTATTGGAGAAACCATGCTACGGGAGATGTGCAAATCCAAAATTCACGCCGCAACAGTAACGGAAACGAATCTCAATTACAATGGCAGCATTACCATTGATAAAGCCCTTCTTGAGGCAGTAGATATCTTGCACTACGAACGTGTTCAGGTCCTTAATGTTAATAATGGAACACGGGTAGAGACCTATGTCATTGAAGGAGAACATAGTTCAGGCGTCATTTGCTTAAATGGAGCTGCGGCGCGATGGGCGCAGCCAGGCGACCGGGTCATTATCATTTCTTATTGTCTCGTGGAAGATAAAGAAGCACGGAACTGGAAACCAAAAATTATTCTCGTAGATGGGAATAACAAACTCACAAAAATGCTCTAATCATGAGAAAAACCTTATTCGAAATTCCCATACCTTTTCTTCAGAAAAGCCTACCTGTTTATTCCTATGGATTTATGCTGATGATTGCTTTTCTCGTAGCCATTTTCATTGCGCGCCGGATGGCAAAAAAGGAGAATATAGATCCCAACAAGATTTCAGACCTTGGAATATACATAGTCTGTGCAGGGATATTCGGCGCCAGGCTTTTTTTTGTTATCCAATTTTTTGATAATTATAAAAACGACCTCTTAAGTATTTTTAAAATATATGAAGGTGGTTTGGTTTACTACGGAGGACTATTTGCTGGTATTATCGCAGCATGCATCTTCATCAGGAAGTCTCAATTACCTTTCCTTAAGATCCTGGATATTATTGCGCCTTCTGTTGCATTAGGATTAGGCATTGGCCGGATTGGATGTTTTCTGAATGGATGCTGCTTTGGGAAGCTTGCGTCACATATACCCTGGGCAATTGAATTCCCAAAAACACTAGACAAAACGGGCATGGTTGATGGCAGCCCTGCCTTCCTTCATCAATACGAACTTGGATTGATCCATCTCTCCGATACGCATGCTCTTCCTATACATCCTACACAACTCTATTCATTTCTTTCAGATATCGTACTCTTCTTTATTCTCAGCACATTCTTCAAATACCGGAGAAGAAACGGAGAAGTGGTTCTGCTCTTCGGAGTTCTCTATCCCGTTATAAGATTCTCTATGGAGTTACTACGGGGAGATAATCCGCTGCTCTTCGATAGTTTTACCATAGCTCAAATTATCAGTATTTCCCTGTTCCTTGTTTCATTACCACTTTTTATCGTGCTTCGTCTTAAAACATCCAGAATTCACAATGCGGTATAGCCAAAAAGAGCGTTATAGCATCCAAGAGATGAAACCGAACAAAATGTGGTGCATGAAGTCTTTGGTTGTATGCTGGTATAGGGAACGTTACGGAATCTCTAAACATGCCATTGCGAGGTAGCCTTTCCTCTGCTGAGGATATGTTCGGTTTCATCCTTGAAATACTATAGCAACAGAGAATTTAGATATCCATGTCTGCCCCATCTGATAAAGACGCCCCCTGTATCTGAATATCGCTATCCATCATGCGCAATTTATGAATAAGCTTATTTTCTATAAGAAGCTTAAACGTAACGCTTTGTTCGTGAAACTGACTGCTTATGATATGGGCATGCTCGTGAAGATACGCAATCAACTTCCCATTACCCGGACTGCATGAGAGTTCTATCTCCACAAAATTTTGCTCCAATTCCCCTTCTATTCTCCGTTTTAGATCTTCTATTCCCCGTTGTGTTTTTGCAGAAATCATAACACAACCTCCATAGCGATTCCGAAGCAGAGGCACAATCGATTCATTCGTTATGGTATCTATTTTATTAAACACCATGATCACGGGTTTGTTATCACATCCCAGCTCTTTCAACACGGCATTCACTGCGTCGATTTGTTCCTGGACTACCGGTGAACTAATATCCACGACATGAAGCAGCAAATCAGCGTGCCGGGCTTCTTCGAGTGTAGCTTTAAATGATGAAATCAGATGATGCGGTAGTTTCTGTATAAAACCGACGGTATCACTAATTAAGACTTTTTTCCCATTTTCCAGTCTGCACATACCCGTTTTCGTATCGAGCGTTGCAAAAAGCTTATCCTCTACAAGCGTATCAACATCTGTTAACGCATTCATTAGGGTAGACTTTCCGGCATTGGTGTATCCTACGATAGATACTGTAAAAAATTCCTTCCGTGAAGAGACAAGCCGTTCCTGCCTTTTTTCCACTTCGTATAATTTCTTTTTGA
Organism: Candidatus Jettenia ecosi; assembly: GCA_005524015.1. Classification (GTDB taxonomy): domain Bacteria; phylum Planctomycetota; class Brocadiia; order Brocadiales; family Brocadiaceae; genus Jettenia; species Jettenia ecosi. The sequence goes on along the minus strand of SULG01000060.1, from coordinate 13,619 downwards.
GATATTGAATTTTTCTGGATATGATGCGCTTATCCACCTCTAATTGCTTTTCACCAGGCCCTCTTGTTCCAATACCGCCTTCGATCCTGGAGAGATGTGTCCACATCCGCTTTAATCTGGGTTTTGTATACTCTAGCTGAGCCAATTCGACCTGGAGTTTTGCCTGAAATGTCTTTGCGCGGGTAGCGAATATATCCAGGATTAATTCGCTTCTGTCTATTACTTTTTTACCGATTACCTTTTCCAAATTTCTAACTTGAGCCGGAGTAAGATCATCATCACAAATAAGCACATCAGCATCCAATTCCTTTGCAGCATCTGCTAATTCCAATGCTTTTCCTTTTCCAAGGTAATACACCGGATCGATACGTATTCTGTTTTGAATTGCCGTATGGACAACGCGTGCGCCCGCAGTTTCTGCCAACCGATGAAGCTCTTCCAGTGATGCTTCACCTCCATTACGGTCTCCGGACAACATAGCCCGGAACAAAATAGCGCGTTCAGCCCTCACGGTGAATGCGGTCTCTTTTAATTTCACCTAAATATAATCTCCCTGTATAAGAAATTTTTTATGCATATGGTAAACTACTCACTATAAGCCTGATCTAAAACGATCCTTGCATCTACTGCTTTTATGCCTTTTTGATAAACAAGAACAGGATTTAGATCTATTTCCCTTATCTCTTCCAGAGATGTCATAATCCTCGATATCTGTAAAATCGTTTGGGTTAATGCGGGAATATCCAGAGGTTCTGTGCCTCTGAAGCCCATTAATACCTTAGCTCCTTTCACATCATAGATCATATTTAAAGCCTCTCGCTCTTCTATCGGGGCAATGCGAAAAGACACATCTTTAAAGATTTCCACAAAAATACCACCCAGTCCAAACATAACAACCGGGCCAAATTGGAAATCTCTCAACCCGCCAATAATAACTTCTGCAGAAGGCGCAGCCATCTCCTCAACAAGAATTCCATAGATCCTTGCATTTGGTTGTTTTTTCTTTACATTTTTTACGATCTCTTCGTATGAGGCTCTTATACCTTCTTCATCTCTTATATTAATTCTTACACCACCTGCATCTGTCTTATGGCTAATATCAGGCGAGACAACCTTTAAGACAACGGGATATCCGAAAAACGTAACTGCTTGTATAGCATCTGCTACAGAGGACACAACCTTATACCTCGTACTTGTTATCCCAAAAGCATTGATGAATTCCTTAGCCTCAGGCTCGAGTATGGGTCGTTTTTGTTGCTGTGTTTTTTGAATGATACCTTGTGCTGTTTTTATATTGTTCGTTAAAACCGTGTTCATAAAATCTCTATAAATTTCAAAGGAGCATGGGTTTTGCCGTAGATTTTATTCTTTTATACTATGTATTATAACGTTACATCCTGAAATCTTCAAATGGTATATCATGCGCAATAGGGCTTTTAAATCAGCCTGAGGATAAAAGCTAATCGCAACATAGAGCCAGAAAGTGATTGAAAAAACGACCATTTCTATAGATAATAATAAACGTAGACATCTTTTTCCTAACAAGTAAATTAAAAATTTCTGTCAATGGCTATATTATGCTAGATAAGTTACTATGGGTATGGTGGGGTAGTTTCTCAATAAAGTGTTATTCAGATTCAATAGTCGGAATTTATGAAACACTTCCTTTGGTCTTCGTAGAGTAAAACATGCGATATTATGCTCTTGCTTGTGATTATGATGAGACGCTGGCATCAAAAGGCCTGGTTGGTGAAAAGACTTTAGCAGCCCTTGAGCGTTTGAAAAATTCTGGTAGAAAGCTAGTGCTGATCACGGGTCGTATATTAGAAGAACTTATTCACATCTTTCCTCAGATCAGTATGTTTGATAGAGTTGTAGCTGAGAATGGGGCGTTACTCTACAGACCGGCTACCAGAGAAGAGCGGCTTTTAGGAGAAACTCCATCAGAAGAATTTGTTCAGGAGCTTCGTAAAAGAGGGGTAGACCCGCTTTTTGTAGGCCACTCAATCGTTTCTACTTTACGACCACATGAGACCACGGTGCTTGAAGTAATCCGCGATCTTGGACTTGAAATTCAACTTATCTTTAACAGGGAAGCGGTAATGATGCTTCCTTCAGGCATTAATAAGGCCACAGGGCTGTGTGTTGCATTGTATGAACTTGGCTTATCTTCCCATAATGTTGTTGGTATAGGCGATGCCGAGAATGATCACTCGTTTCTTAATGTATGTGAGTTTTCAGTAGCAGTTGCTAATGCCCTTCCTAAATTAAAAGAACATGTCGATTTTGTTACTCGTTCAGACCATGGTGAAGGTGTTACTGAGCTGGTTAACAAACTTATTGACAGCGATCTTGATGAATTTGAACCGCAGTTGGACCGACACGTAATTTTACTTGGTAAGCGTAAAGATGGGCAAGAGGTACGAATCAAACCCTACGGTTTGAGTATTTTACTTTCCGGAACATCCGGGAGTGGAAAATCGACCTTTGCAACGGGTTTTTTAGAGCGTGTAGCCGAGCATGGATATCAATTCTGCATTATCGACCCTGAGGGCGATTATCTGACATATGATAATGCCGTCGTAATGGGGAATAGCAAGCAAGCGCCGAGTGTAGATGAGGTAATAAAACTCCTTGATAAGCCTGAACAAAATTGTGTAGTAAACATGCTTGGAATTACCCTTGCAGATAGGCCAGCATTTTTTGAGGTTCTTCTATCCGCTCTTTTAGAGTTAAGATCAAGGACGGGGAGACCTCACTGGATAATAATAGATGAGACGCACCATATGTTACCATCATCCTTAACCACTCCCGAATCACTGATAATTCCTGAGGACTTAAGCGGAATGTTATTTATTACTGTTCATCCCGATCACCTTGCCCGTGTCATATTATCAGAAATCAGTGTAATAATAGTTATAGGAGAATTTCCAGGGCAGGCTATTCGCGCCTTTAGTGAAATTCTCGGCCAAATTCCACCGTCGGTTCCGGTGAGCAGACTCAAACCGGGAGAAGCTATAGCCTGGTGGAGAAAACCGGAAGCCGGCCCATTTTGGTTTCGCAGTATTCCCCCCCGGTCTGAACGCAGGCGCCATCTTCTTAAATATGCAGAGGGCAAATTAGGTACAGATAAAAGTTTTTACTTCCGAGGCCCGGAAAAAAAGCTTAATCTGCGTGCTCATAATCTTATACTATTCATGCACTTAGCTGATGGTATTGATGATGACACCTGGATGTTTCATCTTCAAAGAGGAGATTATTCCCGATGGCTTCATGAAGCTATAAAAGACGATGATCTCGCACACGAAGTAAGATGTATTGAACAAACAAAGGACATCTCACCTGATAAGAGCCGTTCCTTGATAAAAGAGAAGATTGAAAAACGTTATACGGGTCCGGCGTAATTAAATACCCCTATCAAACTTCCGCACGTTTATAAAAGTCATATCGATTTTGTGTTTCATAACAATCAGGGAGCTAATTAAAATTAATGTTCATAGCCTGTAGATTATTCTATTCCTTCAGGGTATTTAGACTGAATTTACAAACAGTAAATACTTTTCTATGAGATCATCTACATATTTTCTACAATAAATTAAGTCATATATCCCATTATATTACAATAATTTAATACTCATTTTGCGCTTTATGATCATTGTATAATACTTTTACGATATTTTTAAAATATATAATTTATAAATATGGATATCTGTTTATAAAACTTGAGAGAATAATAGATAATCAAAAAACTTGTATTGTAGATAAAGAGACATTATAATCTTGAATCGGTTTACAGAAATGAGATATCAGCGATCTTTTTGGAATTACAAATACTATATCGTTTATTTGGTATAGTACCCTTACATTAACAACAAAATAAAATATGCATATACATAAGAAATATATTCTTTATTCCACGATCTGTTTATTTATAATTACCTGTATCTTTGTGAAATATATTTCCTTAATATCTGCAGACGAACAAGATAAATTGTTTTGGGATAAAAGATACGGAACGGAGGCCTTTATTTACAGCAAAGAACCTGTTGAATTTCTGAAAGAGCATATTGATATCCTACCAAAGGGAAAGGCTTTGGATATCGCTATGGGTGAAGGGCGCAATGCTATATTTCTTGCGAAAAACGGATTTGATGTAGATGGCTGTGATATCTCAGAAGTAGCTATTAATAAGGCGCAGAAATTAGCAAAAGAAAATAACGTAAATATACGCGCATTTGTAGCCGACATGGAAACTTACAAATTGCCTAAGAATACCTACGATGTAATAGCGTGCTTTTACTATTTACAAAGGGATATTATTCCCCAGATTAAAGAAGCTCTTAAACCCGGCGGAATGATTATTTATGAAACCTATACAATGGAGAATAAAGAACGCGGTTTTGAAGGGCCTAAAAATAAAGACTATCTGTTAGAATCAAATGAACTTTTGCATTTTTTCACAGATCTTAAAATTATTTACTATCGGGAACTCATTATAGACAATAAAAAAGCTATCTCAAGCTTGATTGCGAAAAAATAAAACCCATGTCCCTATTAAAAGATATTACTGAAAATCAGCGCGAAGCTGTCACTCATATAGAAGGTCCTCTCCTCGTCATAGCAGGAGCCGGTAGCGGCAAAACCCGTGTAATCACACGTCGCATTGGTTATCTGATATCACAAGGTATAAATCCATATAATATATTAGCCATCACTTTCACAAATAAAGCAGCCGATGAAATGTGTGAGCGCATAAAACAATTCCTGTCACAAAAAGGACTGTGGATATCCACGTTTCACAAAATGTGTTCACGGATACTCAGAAATGATATCGAAAGACTGGGATACTCAAAGGACTTTAGTATTTACGATACCACTGATCAATTAAATCAAATTAAATCCATCATGGCAGAACTCCAGTTTGACACTGCTCAATGGAAACCTCGTACGATAGCAGGCACCATCAGCCACGCTAAAAATAAACTCATAAACCCCGAAACCTTTGCGTCCACCGCATCAGGATATTACCACCGTATTGTCGCTCAAGTTTATACAAAATACCATACAATCCTCAAGACTAACAATGCCCTTGATTTTGATGATCTACTCATCAAAACTATAGAGCTATTTAAGACACATACCGATATTTTAGAGATGTACCAGGAAAAATTTAAGTTCGTTCTTGTCGATGAATATCAGGATACTAATTATACTCAGTATACCATCACACGAATGCTTGCCAGTAAATACAGAAACATCTGTGTAACAGGAGATCCCGATCAATCCATTTATGGATGGCGTGGAGCTGACATTAGAAATATTATGGATTTTGAGAAAGATTATCCTGATGCTAAAGTCGTGTTGCTGGAGAAAAACTATCGTTCTACAAAGCGTATTCTTCACGCAGCCTCCAGCGTAATCCAGCAAAACAGATACAGAAAGCAAAAGAGACTTTGGACAGAAAATGTAGAGGGTGAGAAGATCAAGGTAATTCATTGCGAGGATGAACACGGAGAAGCGGAAGAAATTGTAAAGTCAATTAGAACACTTAGCACAAAAGGGGTAAAGTACTCGAATATTGCATTATTCTATCGTACCAACGCTCAATCCCGAGTTCTTGAAATCTCCTTGAGAAATCACGGGATCCCGTATAGGATTATCGGAGGCGTAGAATTTTATCAAAGAAAAGAGATTAAAGATGTATTGTCCTATCTCAGGCTCTGTATTAACCCTCAGGATAGAGTAGCGCTGGAACGCACGATCAACACACCCACACGAGGTATAGGAAATACCACCATAAAAAAACTTGAAGACTGGGCAACAGCACAAAACACCAGCCTTTTCTATGCCTTACAGCAGGTCAATTTAATACCAGAGATTAAGGGGCAAGGCGCCTTGTCCATAAAAAGATTCACTGAACTCATTTTACATCTGCAACAACTACCAAAGTCTCCTATAGAAAATATCATTAAACAGGTCATCCAGGAGACAAGGTATATAGAATTCCTGAGAGAATCCGGGGAAAAAGAGTCAAAGGACCGTATTGCGAACGTTGAGGAGCTTGTTAATGCTGCCCATGAATATGATATAAACTATTCTGAAGGCGCCCTGCAAGGATTTTTAGAAGAAGTAGCCCTGGTTTCTGATGCTGATGAACTACAAGAAGGTACCCAAGCAGTAACCCTTATGACATTTCATACCGCTAAAGGACTGGAATTTCCCGTTGTTTTTATCACCGGTATGGAAGAAAAGTTATTACCACATGCGGAATCTACGGACTCAGATGATAAGATTGAAGAAGAGCGAAGGCTCTGCTATGTAGGAATTACCCGGGCAATGAGTGAACTCTTTCTTACCCATACCAAGAGACGAATGCGGTACGGACAAATGAATTTTTGTGTCCCGTCAAGATTTTTGGATGAGATTCCAAAAGAAATTGTAATTCACGTTGATAAAACAAATTATAGTTACGTTGATGACGTTTACAACAAAAGCAATTCATCGTATGATACAGCGTTTCAAATAGACGATATAACTGTCCATGATGATTCATTAAAAGAAAATTTGGCGCCCCTTTCAGGCGGAGAAATTGTTAGACACCCTGTTTTTGGCATAGGAAGAGTGCTTGAGGTTTCCGGTAGCAAGGATAAGATATGTGCCAAGATCAATTTTAATGTTGGTGGAATAAAGAGTCTTATGTTAGCATATGCGAAGTTAGAAAAGATACGGTAAAAGATATTTATAAGGAATATTCTCCATGGGAAAAATATATATGGACAATGCCTCGGGTACGCCGATGCATTCCAAAGTAATAGAAATCATTACTCAATTCTTACACAAGGGATTTGGAAACCCCTCCAACTTGCATCAATTCGGAAGGATTACCTATGAGACTTTACAGGAGGCAAGAGGGCAAGTAGCAAATCTTATCAATGCAAAACCCAACGAGATTATATTTACCTCCAGCGGTACTGAGGCCAATAACTTTGCTTTAAAAGGTCTACTGGCTGCTCATAAAAAAAAGGGAAACCACGTTATTACATCGCAGATCGAACATTTCTCTGTGCTTAATCCCTTAAAATCTCTGGAAAAATCGGGATATACAGTTACTTACTTACCCGTTGATAAATATGGAATGGTAAACCCCGCTGATATCAAAAAAGCCATTACCCCTACAACAACATTGGTGTCTATTATGTATGCAAATGGTGAGATTGGGACTATCGAGCCGGTTAAGGAGATTGGAGCTATAACAAAAGAGAACGGCATTCTTTTTCATACAGATGCCGTTGCTGCAGTGGGAAATATACCCATTGACGTTAAGGATACTCACATTGACGCTCTCAGTATGTCGGCAAATCAATTTAACGGTCCAACAGGAGTCGGGGCGCTTTACCTCAGGGAAGGAGTAAGGATACTTCCTCTCATAGAAGGTGGAGTGCAGGAGGGAGGACGCAGGTCAGGAACAGAAAATAGTATCGGTATTGTTGCTATGGGTAAAGCAGCCGAACTGGCAAAACAAGAGATGTCAGAAAGGGTAAATAAAGTTCAGAAGCTGAGGGATCTATTAAGAGATGGTATTTTAAAAAATATTAGCCATGTTTACGTTAACGGACATGCAACGAATCGCATGCCCGGAAACCTCAGTTTATGCATAGAGTATATTGAGGGTGAATCTATTTTATTATTTCTGGATATGCAGGGGATTGCCATCTCCAGTGGTTCTGCATGTACCTCGCGGTCACTTAAGGCGTCGCACGTTATCATGGCTACAGGTGTCGATGCTGCGCTTGCTCAGGGGACAGTGCTTTTTAGTTTGGGGATCAACAATACCGAAGACGATGTTACCTGTGTTTTGGAAAAACTGCCATCCATTGTTGAGCGTTTAAGGCAAATGTCTCCTCTGTATAGTCAGAAACAGATGGAAAATTAGAATAATTAATAAGGAGTTTTGTATGCAATACAGTCCAAAGGTTATGGATCATTTTGCTAATCCCCGGAATGTGGGAGATTTCTCTGATGCCGATGGCGTGGGAGAGGTTGGAAATCCTGCTTGTGGCGATATTATGAAGATGTCTATCAAGGTTAAGGACAATGTAATTGTCGATGTAAAGTTCAAGACGTTCGGCTGTGGTGCAGCCATTGCTACCAGTAGTATTTCTACAGAAATGATTAAGGGGAAGACCTTAGATGAGGCCTTAAAACTTACCAACAAGGCAGTAGCAGAGGCGTTAGGAGGATTACCCCCGGCTAAAATGCATTGCTCTGTGCTTGCCGAAGAGGCAATTGAGGCTGCCATAGATGATTATCTCAAGAAGACTACGGGTAAAGGCCTTGAGAAGAAGGAGCTTCCACACGATGAACACCATGAGCACGAGAAGGCTTGAAAAAGAAATAAATATTGATAACTCCTTTCTATGTAAATATAAACAAATGTAGATTATATTATGAAAGCTGATGAAACATTAGATTGCTTTGGGCTTATGTGCCCTATGCCTATCTTTAAGACGGCAAATAAAATCAAAGATATTGAAATAGGTAGGGTGCTTGAGATTATTGCCACAGATGAAGGCATAAAGAAGGATATTGTTTCCTGGTGTAATACCACAGGGAATGAGCTATTGGGTATCGAAGAAGCAGAGGGAGAGATTCATGTTTTTATTAAAAGGCTAAGATAGATATCGCCAAAACCCTTCAGAATAGGTATCTCACAACAAATCTTTTGTATAGTTTTCATTATGAGCGAAACACATTTTCTTTACTTCCTTATGCAGGAAGCTTCGGTATCTCCCTCTTGTTCCCAAACTCTTCCCCATTTACATGAGGACATGGTTTGGGAACACGCACGTACGGGAAACTCTGTTTCCCGATGAAACTCGAAACAGAGTTTCGAGGCAACTGTGTTCCCAAACAGAGTTTGAGAACAAGATGCTCCCGGTAAGATGCTCACACGTCAATTGTATTGAGCCTGATGCGGAGAAAATGTCTTTCCCTGATAAACACATGTACAAAAACTTGTGGTCTGGTATTTAAAAGAATTTTTATCATCATATCTTATTCCTTGAAAGTAGGAATCCATGCGGGCAATAACCTATGTGTGGATTCTTACTTTTGCACAAAGTGCAAAAAGCCATTCAACTTGCCTTGCTGGTTCAATAGAAGACTCTTGAACTGGCGAAGCCGCTACTGAAGGCAGCTTAAACCTCTTGAAGAAAGAACATCAAATCAAATCGCAGCATTATTTGAAGCATATCGACAAGTTTCATGAAGTACTGCAAGAACCCCGTTTATACGATTTCCTGGCTCACCGGTATTCTCACTACGAGATTCTTGAGCGTTGTGGAAAGATATATCCGGTTGCCATTCTCGATAAGACAATTCGCAAGATTACCTATCGTGATCCGATAGTTATGGCTCCAGAGAAATGGAGTCTGGAAACAGGAGGATTTATCATCAGAGATTCAGCGTACCGGGCATTTCGTGAGTTCACGGGAGATTCCATTATACCAAATGAAACATACCGGATGGTTAATATTAAGCAAACTGAACATGGGGTAATAATCCGGTGTGATATAGGGCGGTATGACCTGATGCTGGATACGTGCGACTGTTTGGAGTGGGAGATCTTGAAGGTATTGTCTGAAACCTCTTATTGGCAAGCAATGTCGTTTGAGGCGCTCTTCAAAAGGCTCGAACTAAGGAAGTATTTACATGCGCATGTTAAAAACCCTCTCATAAATGGGACAGGCAGAAGCGTTGCTATTGCAGTTTCTGTGCTAACATCTTTCTTTAATAAAGAGGATCAAAGCTTTCTCCTGGGTTGCAAATCAATAAAAGGGCTCAATGCCGGACAGATGCACGTTATACCATCTTTTATGTTTCAACCAGAACAGGGTTACAGGAATGAAGAGTTTTGTCTGCTCCATAATGTTCGACGGGAGTTCCTGGAAGAATTATTTGGAGTGAAAGCTCCGAAAGGCGCCTCCTATCGCTGGTTCTTTCAGCACAAACCTATTCAATATCTGGATAAGATGCTAGAGGCTGGGGAAGCTGAAATATGGCTTACGGGTGTGGTTGTAAACCTTATGAATTTGCGTCCGGAAATTTGTATGCTGCTCCGCATCAAGACTCTCCAGTGGTACGCAATTCACTCTTCAGTCCATACGAGACCCGGTGAGCGTATTCAGATAAATGAAGAGTTTGCAACGATACATGAGTGCAGAGGAAGCCGTAAAGAATCCGTATCCAGGAAATTCGATAGCGATGCGGAATTATTTCATAGTGCGTCTCTAAACCCAGGAGATATCGTTCCCCCTGGTGCAGCGGCATTCTGGTTGGGTGTCGAAGCCCTGCGAAAATTGCCTTAGGCCAAGCCAGGAATTTACAAAACACTATAGTACTATAGTATTCAAGGGATGAAACCAAACAGTATTTTAGATAGGGTGGCATGGACAAACTTGTTTGTCCGTGATGGTATAACCAAATTAAGGTTCATTTTATTTGGTTTTATTATAGTATGTTCGGTTTCATCTATTAGATGCTATAATTCTCGGGTAATCGATAACCAGGAATGATTTGACGCCGTTCTTTCCCAGGAAAAACCGAAACAGGGTCAAAGGGGTCAAATCTTTATCGTTGACAGACCAGTTTCAATTCTTTTGATAATCCGAGAAAGATGCTTGTCACCTTTCATTTTTTCTCGCAGTCGTTTTCTTCCCACACTTACAGTACTATAGTCTACTCCCATCATTTCCCCTATCTCAGCTCCGCTTAATCCACCAACCCGATATAGCAAGTCCATAGCTATTTGCCCTATTATGCTTCGTTCCTTTCTTTACAGAACGCAGCAATTATTTTCTCTCTTGCAGTATATCTTTTAATCGTTGTACTGCTGGAATCTCACGTGATTTCGCCGCTAAAAATGTGTCTCGTATTCATTTGATAAACATATCATTCCCAAGAAAGCAAATGAAAATGATTATCCATGAGAACGTAACAATACAGGATGATGTTATACGTTTTCAGTCCATCATTCAACAACTCAAGAAATATGCTCTTATCGTAGTCATTGCCGAATATTGCCTTGCGCTCGTTACCCCGGCAGGTTACATGATATGATGTATCTTCGTATTGTATTCGTAAAGGTCTTGTCATTTCTGGATTATATCAGAGGCAGACGATATTCTGTTTGTCAATAATATATATATATTAATAATAATCCACGTTTCGCAATAAGGGTAGAAGCAGGTATCGTAGGAACATCCATTTTTTTAGCGAATCCACCACTCATCTTTCCAGATAACTTCTAAGATAAATCCCAGAAGGCTAATATAAGACAGCCCAGGGCAATGAGCCCTGGGGAAAAGAACATACGAAAATTTATGGCCCTGAAAGGGAGAAATAGTAAAAATTCTTAAGTCTTTGATATTGGACTGGTTTCCTGTTTTGCCTTAAAATTAAGGGAGCGTTCTATCCTTTCAACATAGTACTTGTCATATCAAAGGCATGTTATATATACTATAAATCTGTATTCTGCATAGTATGCGGACCAATCTAATTAATGTTCAGCGGCGGAGCAGTGTGCTTGCTTGTGGCGCTCACAGCAGTGGATCGCCGCTCGCCGACAGGAGGCTTGATACAAGGGCACATGTGGGGATTTGAACTCGCCATCATGGTAACCATGATCGGCATCAACAGCATTTTTGCAGCGTACGAAATTGCCTTGGCGTCCGTGAGCCTTGCCCGACTACGGAGGCTCGCGGATGATCACCGGAGCGGGGCGAAAGTCGCCCTGTACATGAAGCAGAACATGGAGGCGAGCCTGGCCGTTGTCCAATTGGGGATTACACTGGTTGGCGCCATCGCGGCGGCTGTCGGTGGGAACGGCGCTGCGGAGGATGTAGCTCCTGCTCTTATTAGCCGCTTGGGCGTTTCGGAGGGTACGGCTGAGGTTCTGGCTATTGCACTTGTGGTTGTCCCTCTTACCGTCGTGACAATCATCGTCGGAGAGTTGATACCGAAGGTATTCGCGCTGCGCAATGCGGAGAGGGTGTGCCTAACCCTCTCACCCTTTATGCGTTGGTTCTCCTTCAGTGTATGGCCTGCCGTGTGGCTGTTTGAAACGGTCGTCATGGGTGTCATGTCGTGGGGTGAGCGCCGCCTTGGCTCGGGCGGTGCGGGCAAGCCTGAGACGGTGGAACTTCAAGAACTTCGCGCCATAGCCGCCATAGCCCGTGCCTCGCTGCTTATTGGGCACCGGGAGGAGCGTATCATTCTGGGAGCAATGGAGATGCAGTCACGCTCAGTCCGCACTATCATGCTCCCGGTTGAACATGTGACCACACTCGATGCAAACGCCTCACTGGCGGACAACCTGATAACAGCCCACCTCGACATGCATACACGCTTTCCCGTAGTCGCACGGAAGGGCGACCCGCAGACTATCATCGGCTACGCAAACTTCAAGGACATCATTACCACGATGCGCCTGGTCCCACAGGAACCTACGTTCCGTTCCATCATTCGCCCGATCCTGTCCCTCAAGGATAACGAACAGATAGCCGTATGCCTTGAGCAGATGATGCGCGAGCACACACACATCGCCTTGGTGCGTGACGCTGACGGCAGAATAGTGGGGATAGTTACTCTCGAAGACATCCTGGAGGAATTGGTGGGCGAGATTGAGGACGAGTACGATCGCCTTCCTGCCCACATTGTCGAATCTGGTTCCTCTTGGGTTGCAGGTGGCGGGGTTTCCGTTGACCGATTGAAAGCCATAACCGGCATCGACCTAAGTACCGATCCTCCAGCGGCCGGTGCTCGTACGCTCAATGATTGGGTCAGCGGTCATCTGGGAAGGGAAGTTCGCGGAGGCGATGTTATCGAAAGGGGTGTTGTGCGAGTTGTGGTTCGCAAGGTCCGCCGGAAGAAAGTCCAAGAAGCTCAGGTGAGCCGGCTTGAGCAAGGGCAGCCGCCGAACAAGGCGACGCAGCAGACCGATGGGGTATGAGGCTATCGGGGACGCTACAGCTCTCCAGCCCCGCCGGCTGCTGAGCTAAGCATAATATTTGAGAGTTATTTATATCAATCATAGTAACACGAACATATCCATTATGCCATTACCCATGATCACTGGCACAAACATGATGATGAGCATCATGCCCATATTCTACCTGATATACCACATGGTTTATGGCACTCTCATTCGCATGAACATGAAGCAATATCACACTCACATAAACATTTGTCTGGCTTGGACCATAGACATAAACATAATAAATGCCTATATTTCTATTCTTCTTGAGGAGTTCAATGAGTTAATCAAAGAAAGGTTGGGTGAGCCTGCACTGAGGTTATCGAAGGGCGAAGCACATCAAACAAAAAAAGGCATTGATGATTTCGTCCTGCTTAACTCATCCTACTTGCCTAACGCCAAAAATCAGCCGCTGCACTTTTTCGGTCGGCTTCAGTGATTGGTTATGCCAAGATCTTCATTTTGTCCAATATCAATGAATAATTAAGTAAGGTGTCCCTCGAATTATCTAATTATACAAAGAAATGATTACTTAATTTTTAAGATGCGACCCTTCGGCCTTCCTTTGACAAGGGTTTAAAATTGT
>SULG01000059.1 GCA_005524015.1 Candidatus Jettenia ecosi | reverse complement strand
AGATAAGTATATTCCGTCCTTGCGTGGTTGCTTGTTTGTAGCGGATAACTTTAACGTTTTGATTTAATAATTGACGGCGATCCAGTAATTCATCGTAATTCACGACCCAATTTCCCAGGTTATGGATTTCCTTGAAAATACTTGCGGTCTCGGGATCAATAAAATCTAGTTGGCGAGCTGGTAACAAACGCCTATCTTCAATCCCATCCCAATCTCCTTTGAAAAAGGTTGTGATAGCCGTTATAAATGCCCATCCTTCTCGACTCTGAACGGGACAGCAAAGGTAAACAACTGATTTCATGTCATCAACAGCCGAGGGTCTGCGGCGCGACCACCGTGCAGGAATAAGCAATTCATTTTCAACCGGTTTAGCGATTTCTGGGTACCACTCTAACCGTGCATGGCGTGCAATTACATCCTGTAAAAAAACAATATCAGCGGGTAGCCCGTCTTTAGGATCGGGAACAGGCGCCTGATCAACCATAATACCAATTCTCAACCTTGCCATAAAATCCCTGGTAGCTTCGCTAGCTACGAATGAGTCAGCATTATTTTCAGAAGATTCAATAATTTTTTCATAAAGGTCACGTAATTTTTGCCTGTCTCTATGCCGCAAAATGACTTGACAACGCATATCCTCTTTATCTTCGTAAATTTCGTGGATTTTATCGACAATGGCCTGTGGTAGCCGGGCTGAGTCACAATTATAGAGTACCACCGTAAAGTTTGCTTGCTCGTGGGGATAAAGGAAAAGGTATTTTTTAATAAGATCCAGAATAAGCGATGAACTCTCCGATGGACTCTCATTTGTATCATCAAATCCTTCATGAGTTACTATTGGTAATTCATGTAGGCTGTAATCGAGATAATAATCCGTAAGTGAAAGAAGTTCGGGCTTATTCTTGTTCCAGCCTAATATGATTTCGGGATAGTAAGGATGCTCTAATTCTTCCTTGAGTTCTTTAAAAAATAAGCGAGTGTCGCCAAAATATATTTCTTCGGATGTTAGTAAATGCTTAACTAAAGATGCAACTTGATAAACTTTGATGGCTATTGCTGCGAGCCTCAATGGGTTCCAAGGTGTTACGATTGCAGTTACTCTGCCGCCTTCAACAGTAACAGTCCCGATCTCTAGAAGAGGTCGTAGGAGTAAATCACGATTACGGTCCCCTTTTGCTTCTTTGCAAATTGTATGCAAGAGCATGCCGTAATCCGTAAGCTGCTTAAGAAGAAACTCATTAGCTAATCCTTCATGTACAAATTCCTTTATTGCAGCAGAGTAACTTGCCTGAAATGACTGAAATAAACTGAGAAGTTTACTCGCTGTTTGCTCATGAACAATACCCAATTCTAGAGCTTTATTTAAATTTGCAGGCCAGCAAAGCGAAATATCATTATCCTTCTTGTAGACAGAAACAAGCGAACCTCTATCCCTATCATACGTAGGAATCAAGGTTTTTACATTCTTTAGATCGAGCGATTGGAAATGCCCTTTACCACCAACAGGCTCGCGATTCGCACGACAATAAACGAAAGGATGATCAACCAGTCGTGACCAATCTTCATGAAATTCACTGGTAACCGCATTTGGATTAAAAACCCAAATAAGTTGCTTGGAATATGTATCGGTTTCTCCATTTAAAAGAACAACATCGAGTTCTAAAAAAAACTTGAGTTGAAGAGACGATTTAGCAATAGATCGGTTAACATAAGGTTTTCTTGCGGATCTCCAGATTTGATTGAGCTGCTCAAAGTCAAACAGCTTCCCAACTTCCCATACTACCTTATTTCCAAATAATTTTTGTAATCCTCGGTAGCGCCGAACAAAGAATAGTCCGGCATCGACATTTAGCTCCTTAAGATCCTTTTGCGTTTTGCGATCACATTGAATTCGTAGTTTTCTTTTCGAATTTTGTATATCTTGATCAAATAAAGCTTCCAGACACATAGCAATTCCAACAAGGAAGTCATCTGTCTCAACAGGAGCTCCGTAAATAAAGTGATCCCATTTTGCCTTTAAAGAAGGCTTTTCTTTGAGTTCAGTCCTATGATCTCGATAAAACTGCTCATCTTCTTCCTGCGCTTCTGTTATTTTTCGATCGATTAAACGATTTAGATAATCACGTTCCGCATCGGTAATTAGTTCATCCTCACGTTCATCATAAAAATCTAAAGTTGCCTGACCTAAATTGAACCTTTCTCTTTTAAGGCCATCGAAAAGAGGTTTGACCCATTCCCATTCACAATGCGCTAGTGATTCTGCTGCGCTATTCCATCCATTATCTTCCTTAATAAAACTTTCTATCTGAGGGTGAATAACTTCTGGAATAGTATCCTTTACCTTTTCAAACGCTTCTCTAAGATCATCCTCTGTAAGTAAAGTTTGAGTTGGCGTCTGTTTAACTAGATAGCAAGCACGCTTTTTCATAGCATGGCTATAAAGTCCCTTCCATTTTGATAAATGATTCGCAGTTTTTGTATTAAGACTTTTAAAATAATTGGTATCTTTAGGAATACGAAGTGCTGGAAATGCAACTCCTAAGGCACAGAGAATAGGTTGTCCATCCATAATGGCCTTTTGGGTCTGTAATATATATTCAGCAAATTGGTCCAGGGAGAAAGAACGAACTTCAAGCAATCCTTGCAAGGCCTTAATCCACCACTTTTGATACTCCTCATTAAGAGGTAAACCAGTCGAAGCAACGTTTACCCATAAATCTGGATGATCTCGTAGTTGGTCTGCCCCAATAGGTATTAGTTCTTTCAGTCCCTGTTGTTCGTCATCACCAACATTTGCAAGTAAATATGCAGCCTTCTGACATGAAGCATTTCTAAAAAAGGTAGCTCTTTGTTCTGTCAAAGCAGATTCAGGCAACCCATATTTACCAACAAAGTGAAGTGGAAGTTTAATGTCAATCAACTCTGAAAGATAAGGATCAGCCAAAGCTGCTTTTGCAATTGCAGCTGTTTGATCAGCCGTTAAACAATCAAGAAGATAACGTGCTGTTCCAACGTTATCTTCTTCAGAAAGTCTATCCCGAAGATATGAAACGGCCACTTTGCCGATAAGTTCAGTACTTGTCATGGAATTTTTGATTATAGGGATTGATGATATAGGCACAACCATCTGAAAGGCGTTGTAACAATCCTAAACTGCCAAGGCGTTGTTCAAGACGATGTGAATTTGCCTGGAAAGCTTTTTTATCAAATTCATTCTTTGATAAAAATTGTTCCGCCTCTTTGTCACTAAAGATGAGATTGTATCGTTGATACAATTGGTTAAGGAACTGATTTAATTCCATTCTCCTTTCCACAGTAGCAAATATAAGGGTTCTCAAGAGACTATCATTTGGAGCATATCTTAACTTAATCGTTCCTCGTTTGGAAATAAGACCCACTTCGCGACCATAATTACGGTGGATATTGCCAACGTGCTGACGGTGTCGTTTTAGTGCTGCAGAACGAAGTTCTTTAATTAAAATTACAGGATCATTTGGACCTTCATAATCTTCCCCCCAAAGAACTCTATCTTTTAATATTTGACGACATCTAGCGAAAGCCCCGCTCTCTGTAATCGCTCGTTGCCATTCTTCAAAATTTTCAATTTGTGAAATGTAAGATTCAACCGCTCGTGCAGATAAAAGATTGTTTTCTTGATAAAGCTCACAGGAAATCTCACGCACCAACGTTTTTTTTGGGCGCAACAACTTCACAAACAATTTTCGTTGGCCTTAGCAAACCAAGAATTTGTTGTGAAATAGTAAGTTGATATTTCAGAAGATGTAATCCTGTTAAATTTACAATATGTGGCAGCATATCAAAGCTTGGCATATCCAATTTCAGAATAGCAAGCCAATCTTTAGCAAGATCATCAAAAGATGAATGCTTCTCATAAGGTAAAAACGCATTTGCTCTTTTAGATCGGTCAGAATCGTCATCGTCAGGTTGTAAGCACTTTATAATTGTATTCCAATTTGAATTATCCTGAAGTACTTTTCCTTTAAGTTCAAACAGTAATTCCTGTTTTAGCTGACTGCGGCAAAGCATGAGATAAAGTACCTCACCAGTTCTTCCAAAGAAACGCCGATCATTCGAACTAGCATTTTTATCCAAGTCCTCATACAAACAATCTTTTCCATAAGGAAAAACAAACTTAGAAGTCCAACGCTTGTTACTGTTCACCTCAATATTGGTTGAACGAGCAAGGGAAACTACCTCACAAAAATCTTCAAATGAATGAAAATGCTTTTTTAGATAATCAAATGTAGGATTATGAATTCCCTGTACGGTAGTTTTTATGTACTCGAACCATTCACCCCATCTACTGGAATCAGTTGTATGCATAATGCGAATTCCATCTAATTTTGGATTATTGAAAAGGATATTCCGTAAGCATAGCCTCTTGGCAGGAGAGTAACATAAAGTATTAAATCCATCTGGTTCTGTAAACGCACGGCCTTTACCATATTCATGATGAAGTATATTTAAAAACTCCAAGAAAACCAACCAAGGAGATTGTTCATCGTGAAGGCGATGTCCCCAAATGGCTTCATCAACCCACATTGATGTATCAGGATTAGGTAAAGGAGGTAATGGTTTTGGCAACAAATTCATTGGACTATCTCAACAAAATGTTCGTTGGGAAATCCTTCTTCTGAAAGGGTAAGAATTTTTAACTCCAAAGTCGTACCTACGGCAGTGCCATCCATTATTTTGCGTTTTTCATATGCAGTAATCAACTTGCTCTTAAAGGCTAAAATATCCTCATAACATTCCTTAGAGAAACTCGTAGGGAGTGCACCCTCCAATGCAATTCGAGAAAGAAACTCATATCTTATAAGATTGAGGACAAGTTCTTCGATAATATTAGAAGAAAGATAAATGGCTAAAATTATGTGTCCTGTTGATGAATCATATTTGAGAATAATTTTTTCACCTTTATTTGGATCAACTGAAATTCGATCAATAAGAATTCTACTAATTTTTGCTTGAGAGTAGTTTCCGCTTGTTGCGAGGAAAATTTCTCGGTCACTGTTAACTAACATTCCAGTAAAAATTCGGTTTAATCCTTTAACGATGCGCGAAAGAATAGGTCGTTTCACAATTCCACCATTTCTTAGTACATCGACTACAGAACTTAAGTATTCGCCAGCAAACTTAAAGACAGTTAGTTCCCACAGATTAAGTTCCCCTTCTGAGTCCTTAGGAATTTTGAAAAAGAGACCTCGGCGTTGACTGATCAAAAGTTGCAAAAAATCTTTGCTTTTTTCCTGATCTTCGTCATCTCCTTCGATATATTGGTATTTAGCAGCATCATATCTTTTGTCTGCACCGTAGAATCGGTCATCTGCAACTAATTGTGTAAAATATTTACGTAATGTTTCGTCTGTATCACCAAATATAAGAATATTATCTATTCGATGGGAGGTTTCGTAGCCAATTTGAAAACGATCAAAATAGTCAAATACTGTTATTGATTGTCGACGTGTTTCAGAAAGGTTACCACCAAAAATGTTGTTAAAGAGGCTAGCCTTTGAAACACTACCAGCAGTTAATATCTTAGGAATGTCCAATGGTACCATGAGATGGTCTTTAACATCTGGATGGCCCAAAATAGCATTTGTAAGTAATAACAAAATCTGTCTAATCGGGACATGCAATCCGTTACTATCACAAAGTTCTAGCAACGAGCATAACCGGGATTGGACTAATGGATTTTGAAGAAGTTCGTAATTATGCCGAATAGGACAGTTTGAGCCGAAAGCCTCATTTTCTCCTGCCTTATATTTAAAAGACTCTTGCCAACCAGGATGATCAAGAAAACTTTTAATAGCTCGATCAAATAACTCGGCAGAACTTCCGCGGCTTAAATTGAAAAATCGCAACCTTACGCCAGGTTGTTCTTGACGGTCTTCAACAAGCAAGTCCTCGAAAACCTTGCGAGCTTTAATTACATACTCTGTATCTTTTAAGCGTCTCCAGGATTCAATGAGCTGACCATCATTGGCAGCTATTAAGAAGATTTCATTAGATTCAGGATCAAAGAGAGATTTACAAAATCTTTGTAACAATTCCTCTTTATCAGACTCCCACTCAGCGCCTTGTTGTGGAGCCCATCCACTTAAATCACGAATAAAATGTACAGTAAATTGCCGATAATTTTCTGTGCAATCAGAAGAAAAATGTGTGTTTTGAACCTTTGGATAATAAGATTGGATACTCATATAGGGATTGTCAGATATCCAATCTTTATCGTCTCCTTTTAGTTGCTTCCAAACTTGTCGACAAAGATATGTTTTGCCATCTCCAGCCGTCCCGGTAAGAATAACCGAAACAGGATATGAAGTACTATTTTTATCGAAACATGCAATAACCTTACTATATGCTGGATGCTCAAATTCAATTGGAGCAATTCCGTGTTTCTGAGCCGATCTTTGAATCGTTTCGTCATACATGTTGTCGTTGCGAGGTATTGGACCGTATTGTCGTAAAAAAGCAATCCATTTTGAAGAAGTCATTTTAACCTCTCGTTACCTTAGAATGATTATAGTATGCAATGGATTTACTGCATGGTTATTTCTGATATAAGAAAGAGATATACACTAATTGTTTTATTTAATATCTTCTAAAACCTTATCCAAATTCGTATCTTTATAAGAAATCTTAGAGGCATATCCCTTCCTCAATTTTTCTGATTCTTTCACATCCAATATTTTTTTATCGTATAGATAAATAAGTAATAACTGCGTTACAGAATCAGAACCCATTATCATTTTCTTTTCTATTGGATTCCAAAGTACATAATGCCAAGGTTTACTGTCTAAGTTAAAATTAATGTTGTTAAACTTTTCAAACAAATTCCTGAATGAAGTGCTATTTCTTTTATGTATTTCTAAACATGCTTTGACAAATGGTAAAAACCCAATTGGCCTGAATATAAGATTGCCCCCTGTTTCATTGTTTCTATAATCAGCAGCAGGATTTTCCTGTTTTAACAAATAATCATTTATGAAAGATAACTTTCTTTTAAAAGCATCCCAATACGAAATGCTGAATTTCTGAAAGGAAGATAATATTTCGTTTGATCGTCTAAATTTTAGAAACTCTTCTAATCTCTTCTTGGTTGGTTTTTTGTTGTATTTATTTTCATAAAAAACCTTAAATAGTTCTCTGTTTGCTTGGTATAAAGTTATGATAGATGTAATTGCTTCTTTATCATTCTGAGATATTGCCTTTTGTTTTGCATAGACCACTCTTTTACCAGTAAATAAATCATACTCTTCAAGTAAGTTCCTAGTAACAATCGCAACAGTATCATCCTCATCTAGCGCAATAATATCATCATCTCTAACAGGTTTGGCATACCTGTTTAAGGTTGTAAATAATCTTCTTGTCCTTTGTTTTCCTTGCTTATCATTTTTATGTCCTATAAAAATTGCAGCTATACTTTGATCTTTTAATTCCGGTTTCACTTTTAGTGCTTCCTTGATACCCTCTACTCGATGCTGCCCATCTACAGGAAATATTTTATGTTTCCCCGGAAATTCCAACAACCCCATTTGATAACTTTCTTTATCTTTATACGTAAACTCAATTTCCCTCCATTCTGGATACTCATCATAGACTGCCAAGACTAGCGAGTTAAAAAACAATTCTGTTTGATTTAATATATAATCTTTTATACTGAGATAATTGCTTGTAATACTTCGCTGGATTAAATCTTTTAAACTTTCTGAGTTATGTAATTGCTTGCCTATTCGTGAGACATATTTGTCTACTTGCTCAAATGTGAGGGTAGTTACATAGTATGTCCAATTGCCTATTTTAGCTCTTAATGCTGGAATCTTCATATTTGGAATGCCTTTACTGCTTGACGTACTTCCTTTTCAGGTATTTCATCATTAAAAGGCAATAATAAAGAGTTGATTAGTTTTTTTTCATAATCTATTATATCGTTGTTTTCCTCTAATTTCATAAAACTTAAATATAAGTCTTTAGACCAATAATTAAATAGTATTGTTATTTTAGGTCGTTCGTTTGACCTCGAATATTTGGTAAAGTATTCGCGACATCTTTTCCTGAGATTTTGGCCTTCGGTTAATAAAGCTCTTCCAATATAAACGGGGAACTCTGTTATACCCGGAATAATTGGACATCTTATAGAGAACATATATAATCCTCCTCGATTTGAAGGTAGTAAATCAATGTCATTATTAAAGTCTGTTCCTTCATCATTCAAATACTTTATTGTTATCCAATTACTAAAACTTAAGTCCAATGTCGATAAATCATACCTTTTCCAAAGGTTTTGATGCAATCTATACTGCACTGTTTTTAGTTTGATTTCTTCCCCTAAATGAAAAGCACTGTTTAGCATATCTATTGCTCTACTAAAACTCCCATTAACTATTCCATTCCAAAGTTTAAAAGGAAGTCACTGAAAAATAACTATCAAATATATCTTTATGATATCTATACTCTAAGGGTTCATAAATTGTGATTTATTAAATGTTTGAAAATTAAGCGTCAATAACGAAGCAAGTTCTTGTTTGTGCTGCGAATGGTTTTTTTGCAAGCAGTCTATAATTGTGTTTTTAAATTTTATAAACTCTGAATAATACTTTGAGTATAAGCACTGTTTTTTGACAAACTTCCAAAGCCGCTCAATAAGATTATAGTTCCGTTAATAGGGCTGCTTTTTACTATATTACTGAAAGGTTATGGAGTCCATTAGAACTCTCTTGAGCGGTTCGCCATTCATCCCGGTTTCTGGATAAACGTGTCAAAGAACAAGAGCCGTACTAAAAAATCTGCTCGCTATTTATGCTGTTTTTGTAAAACTACCTGAGTAGTTACGAGATTAATGAATATTGATTTTATCCTCTCCGCAGTAATGACAAAAATGTTTTTTCAAAAACTTCAGGCGCTGTCCTTCACCATTATTATAAATATAATGAAAGTATTTCTAGTCGGTCCGTCTGCTATTACTTGTATTTTCCTCTGCTTGCATTGTTTGCAAGTCTCATTGCATCAAATTTATAATTGACAAATCAGGCATGCCCTTGATTCATTTTCTTCCTCATCAATCTCAGTAAGAACTTCAACAAGTTTTTTGTTTTTACGATTCTTTCGACTTCGTTCTTTAATTTCATCATAACGTTTCTTAATCTTTTCAATATTTTCTGATTTACGGAGTTCGTTTAAAGGCATACCTTGTATCCAAGTAAAAGTCTTTCCTGGTTCATCACTAATTTTTTCATAAGCCTGAGCTTTTTCAAAATCTTCTGGATAGTTCTCAAGTAAACGAACCCATTCAATCGGTTTTTGGAAAAAACAAAAGTAACAGCCGGAATGAGTTCTTCCCCATTTTAAGTATGGAGGCATTCCAATACCACTATCTTCTAAAATCTTAATTACTCCTGAAAGATCAATCTTATCTTCTTTAAAGGGATAAACTGTCTTAATATTTGGTTTATGGCTAATGTAGCCAACCCGATCTTCGTCGGCTCGAATACCAATATAGCTAATAACAGGATCGTCCCCAACAAATTCTTCAAATGGCTTAAGCTTAAGAAACTTAGTACACCATCGCATATTGGGGGCTGGTAAGTATCCTCCAAAAACTTTATGCCAATGATCAAAACCTGCATTGTCATTAAGACGAATGATTTTTTTACCAAGAAACGCCTCGATACGATTCAAATATTCATATGTTTCTTTCAATTCTTTATCCGTATCACAAAACACATATTCCATTTCAGTAACTTTATCTCGCATATAGATAGCCAAAGCAGTGCTATCTTTTCCACCTGAAAGGCTTAAAATATGACGCGGACCAGTGCTCATCGCCTTCCCCCTTCCTTTTCTGATAATAATTTCCACATTACCCGTGATGCAGCAACTAAACCAAGTCGTTTATGCTTTGAGAGCATATCAGTTAGTTCATTTTGCAGTTGGTTTAACTGATTTTCTTCCTCAGATCTGAAATAGATAACCTGTTCATGTTCAGTTCCATCTGATTGCGTAATAGACAAACGAATTCCAGTACTAGTTTTTGCACTCTTTACCTTGGAAAAGATAATGCTTTCCACATGGTGAAATCTTGTTATTAATTGGGTTAATTCCTGATCAAACATATCTTCTTCTATATCATGCCATTTACTAGGCGGTTTTAATGCAAGATAGCTTCCTAAAGACTCAATCCATTCATCTTCAGGTAAATTATCGTCCACGAGCCTTAGACAAAAGGCCTTAAGCTTCGGTTCTGTAATAGTAACTAAAATTCGCATAGATCGTTCAGCGAGCGTTTGTCTAGCTTGAGAAAAAGATCCTGGAATGAAAAAGGAATCCTGCAAGTGTTTCTTAAGACGTTCTTTTAGTTCAGGATAAGCAAATTTCAATTCATCAAGCACTTTTTTGAGTTTTTTAACAAAGTCTCTAATTAATTCACTATTTATATTGCTATCTATAGTAAATGCATTAAATTTACAAGCTTTTGGTAGATCATCGAAAAGAAGCTTAACGGGTTCACGTGCTGAAAGTATTGCATCTCGAACAGTTAATGCCTCTTGAGAAAGTTTCTTTGTGTTGTGGACGTAACTAGGCAATTTTACAATAAACATACAAAGAGGTCTCACCACATCAAGGAGTTCAGCCTTTTTGCTTTCAGAAGTCTTTAACTCAAGCAGAGTAAGAAACCTTTCAAATACATCAGTCCTGATTCCCTCTATTTTACAATATTGAATTTCAAAAGATTCTGGTCTCTTAATCAAGCGGAGAAATTCCTCAGCATCAACTGATTTCAAAAAAGTTCCATTTTCATAGAGAGCTATTTCGTTTTTGTTCGCAACTACAAAAATAGCAAGAAAAATAGGAATAACTCCACTCTTTACACCGTAAGGAGGCTTCTTTAGAGTATTAAAAATTTCTAAAGTCGGTATCTTACTATCAGGCTTTTTTTTAACAATCTCTTCAATTTTCCTAAGTGTAGGTATTGTATTGCACGGATCCTCTCTTTTTGATGATGGAATATCAATTTTCCAATCTTTACCATATTGTTGATGAATACCAGATGCTTTAAGAAATGATAAATAAATGGACATTTCAGGCGGTTTTTTATTTGGTTCCATGCCTAAAAAGGGTTTTGAGGCTGCTGTAAGCATCCTTTCTATTAAACGCATCCGTGCTGCTGCTGCCGAGGAGCTTATTGAATGCCTATTTACTAATTCATTCTTAATTTGTGGTGCATTAAAATATATTTTATCGCAAATATCTGATAAGGTTGAAAGGAGTTCTCGTCCAGAAGAGATTTTGAGTTTATTATTTTGTTGATACCATTCCAATGATAAATGCCCTGTTAATTGCCGTAAACCAATAAAACCTTGGATTCGATTCTCCAAAGACGTTCGTGAAGCATTTTTCTGGCGGGAGACCTCCTCAGCAGCAAAGTGATCTGTATTCAATTCCGGGGTATTACTGGCAATCCATTCCCAGCGTTGTGCTTCTTGCAATAACCCTACCAAAGCGTTTAGTGGAGGTGGTATGGCAATAAGAACCTCTGGTCGATCCTTAAGCTCTGATTGCATAACAAACTTTAACGCAAGAGAACGCTCTTCAGGCGTTTCGCAAAGTGGCACAATAATCATTCCATCAGCATCGGAAGTTATCATATTAAAGATTGTAACCAATTCTGCCGCAGAGCAATAGTGCACTTCAAAATAGCGAAGGTTACCGGTCTGAATATAATGGCGCCGTGCTACAATCGGTCGTAGCTCAATATAATCTTTAACCATATCTGCTATGCGGTTTAATGTGCCAAGCACCTGCGATGCCCTCTCATAAGCCTCCTCAAGACCAACACTTGTATGAGGCCACAAACAGAACCCTCTAGCAACCCCTCTGCGATAAAGTACTCTTTTACCTTTTTGTAAGTTATCAAGCGTTGCTCTGATTTGTTTTGTAATTAAATTTGATGAATTAGTTCCAGCAATAGCCAAAGTAATCGTTTCTTCTGTTGCAAGAAGATCGTTACAATTGAAGAGATTTAAAATTCCTACTGTCTTAAGAATGTTTAGCTCTAATTCATGTTCAGTAGCAAAACTTTCTATCATAGAGTCGATCTGATTCCAATGACTTCGATAGCTTTGAACACCCAAGCGACAGCCAAAATTAAATCTTATATATTCATAAAGGTTATGGAGTCGATAATATTCACTAGATGTAACGTAACGTTCTGCAAACGCCTGAAGGCCAAAAGGCTCATTCGAGAGCAAAAAACTAAATAACGATCTCTCGTTTTGACCAAAACGGCTGAACAACCTAACAAGAATTGGCAGGACGGTAGGATGCATTGGATAAAGTTTACTTGCATTCTCTAGCAATACCTTCTTAGCAGGAGCCGATCCAAACCATCCAAGTTGGATAAGCAACTCCATACTCTTCTGAGATTCGATAAAATGCTCTTTTGGTAAGAGATTTGTATGAACGCTTAAGGCATTCGCAACAAGTGTTGATATTTGCTCTATTGGCTGATTGAAGACAATTTCCTCAAAACGTGCCGATATCTTCTCCCATTCTCTTTGTCCAGATTGAGAAAGTTGGTCTGCATAAGTGCTGAAACCCTGGTGAAGCAATCCCACAATAAATAGTGGTTTCTCTGCGCTACGTGATGCGATCTCGGCCAGACGTTGCAAAAGATAAACATCTTGCCTTTCTGGATAAAGTGCTGAAAACTCAAGAAACTTGCCTAGCTCATCTAAAATCAAAAGCAAGCCTTTCCCCTTATTATCTGTAATAATTTTGCTACTTACTGCTAAAACCAAATTAAGAATTTGATCATCCGTTGTTTCTTCTTTCAATTGTAAACAGCTTTCCAACTCATCTAACAACGATGGCTTTCTGCCATTTACATAAAGTTTACTTACACAATAATGTAAAGCTTTCAAAATTGCTAAACCAAGAGGCTCACGTGAACCCGTAATTAAAACAGGAACAAAATCAGGCTTAACTCCAGTAAATTGATGGTAATCAGTTGCCTTTTGAATTTGTAATGGCAATTCCTGTCCAGAAAACCACCGGGACAAAAAAAGAGCGAAGCTCGATTTACCTGATCCATAATTACCTGTAATACGCCAGGCCCTTTGTCCTGAATATTCTTTCAGCCCTTCTGCCATACGTTCTAAGCATGAGCGAGTATGATCGGTAAGAATATAACCAGAGAGCGCATCAGGATCTCTAAAATCCCTTTCCAAATGTACTGATCTAAAGAACCTACTATTGAGTCTTAGCAAGTCAGATATTTTTTTATTAGGAACAGACTTTTTCATGATCATAGATTGCTTTTATTAACGTTGTCTCCTGCAAAGTACTATGCTTAGAAACCTGTTGAATACTTTGTGATTCCTGATAACTAAAAAGCTTATTAGTTTGAGAATTCAAAGATTCAAGGCGTTCACGTAAATCATCTTCTGGTAATTTAAAAATTTGTCCCGGACTTACATGACCAACAGAAATTTCTCGAAAAGAGAGTGTTGTTTCATTTGGATTTCGTTGAATAAAGAAATCATGGAGGCAATATGCAAAAAGTCTATCGCTAATTTCTGGTTTTGGTTCCCGACGAAATGCGTAAATTAACTCTCGTTTCCTTGAAGCATTATCAACTTCTCGTTCACCTATCTTTTGAATGAGTTCAAGCTCAACTAATGGGCAATCAAGGTTATCTTCCTGAATGTGCCCCTTTCGTCCCCTTGTAGGAAAGTAGGTATGCAGGAATGTATCAAAATGTTGCTCTAGTGTCACAGAGGAAAGTTTTTTATCAAAAGTATTTGCCTTTTGTTGGAGGAAGCGCAAAACCGCTGTTCGTGTTAAGTCTGGCTCTTGCCACTGATTAAGTAAATAATCCCAGGCAAAAAGTGGCTCTGAGACCTGAGTAGATAATTTCCAGTGGATTAACCAGAGAGTTTGAATATCCTCTAAATAGGGATCAAGACCATCTTCACCAAATAAAGCTTCTCCAAACTCAGTTACGATAAAACCATTCTTACCTTGAAATTTGATAATACCGGCTGCTTCTGACCAAAAGCGGATGGCCCGTACCATGTTTTTCCCAACTCCCAACGATACCATAGCATCGTCTTCGTCAGAAAAAATTTTTGGATTATCCTTTACTATTTTTACAGCTTTCGGCAGCCAGGTGTAGCGTAATGGAAATGTTTCGTGGCCTGAGATTTTGTATTTAGTTTGAGGTTTCATTTTTTACTTTGAAAAACACCATTTATATGAGACAAAGACAATAGGTTGTCGATGAAAACTACGATGTTAAGCATTTTGCTCGATCCTTGTTAATAGATTATAAGAATCCTGGCGTATTTTACAAAGTAATTTCAGGTACTTTGCATATATTATAACTTGTTATTGTCAAGTTATAAAGGTAGCTGTTTTAAACACATATTGAAATGGCATATGAACTTGACGTCTTTACTCATTTTCAATATTGTTTTAATTCGTTCCTTACGAAATTTTCCAATTGCTCTTTCGATGGTAATTCCACTAAATATTTTGATACAAATACCGTGTTGTCCATTCCTGCGGTAGCATATTGCACCAATGCATCGTTTTTGTTTGTTACCAACAAGATACCCACTGGAAGGTTATCATCATTTCGCATTACCTCGGCTTTATAGTAATTGAGGTAGGTTACCAATTGGCTTATATTGGCGTGCTTAAATTCTTCAATTTTCAGTTCTACTAACACGTGGCACTTTAAAATGCGATGATAAAAAACAAGGTCTATAAAAAAGTATTCATCGCCTATTAATATTCTTTTTTGCCTGCCTTCCAAACAAAAACCATTGCCCATTTCCAAAACAAATTCCTGCAAATGGTCCAGGAGACCTTGTTCCAAATCTGTTTCTTCAACCAATGCCTTCTGCGGCAAGCCCAAAAACTCAAAGGTATACATATTTTTGATAAAATCGGTTGGCTGCATCGGTGATTCAACCGTTTCCTTCACCAAACGTGACAGCTTATCTTTATCCTGAGAAAGGCCCATTCTTTCAAAGTACAGGGAGTTGATCTGGCGTTTCAGCTCTCGTACACTCCAGTTACCTTTCATAGCTTCCACTTCGTAAAAGGTGCGTTTGAGGGGGTCGTCAATTGAAAGCAATTGAACCAAATGAGTATATGACAGTTTAGTGATAAGTTTATCAGGTGGTACCATCAAATCTGATGGTAAAGATTGTGCAATCAATGATTGCCCTTTTCTAACTATTTGAAAATAAGGTATTTTTAATTGGGCAATCGGTGATTGCCCAATTTGACCCGACTTAAAAATGGCAGTCACCGACTGCCATATTTGAGGATAGGTAAGATAAAACTGTCTGTAAAGTTTAAGGTTTCTGAATGATAAGCTGGGCTGATTCAAATCTTCTGCTAATCGTTCTAATAACATTTCTCCATATTGAGCCCTGTCTTCACCATTTTGTTCATATTCAACTATGTAATAACCAATCAGCCAATTACGAATGGTAAGCAGTTTGTTTACAGCTTTAGCGGCGCTGTCCTGCAACTGCTGGTGAATGGATTTAATACTGTTGAGTAATAGATGAAAGTTTGTCATTTTATCACCAGCCAGGTAATTAATTCAAAGTCTGTTGTTTCTGATACCTGTGATTGTTTGTCGGGCAGGATGGCATTTCTACCAGAGAGCAAATGATATAACGTTTTTTTCTTGAAGGTGCTTACTATAGCAACAACGGACTTTTTCAGCAATTCATTGTAGTGACTCATATTACTACCATTATTGGTCTGCTCATCAAATAAACGGCATAATGCCTCGTAGGGAACTGTTTTTCCGGAACAGAGCAACCGGAACATTTCCAGTATCTGCTTTGCCTGGGTGAACGTATACCTTACAATGCCATCGTCTCTTACATAGACCAGAAAATACGGTTGTAATGGGTTTACCTTTTCATTACCGGAGCTATCACCCCTTTACCTTAAACAGAAAATTACCCCGCTACTAATAAAGTCTTTTGCTGTTTTATCTAATCTGGAATAGTCTGTCAGATGTGCATTTTTCCCAGACGGCGAAGGCACTACGGCATAGAGACCCAGCGGTGCATCTTCCAATACCTTTCTATTTGCCTCTATGTATTTACTCAACTCGATTCTGAAATCATCTAAAGTGAATTCGTTCAGGGTAACGCTTTCTCCCAGGTCTTCGAGGTCGAGCACCTCGTCCTTTAATCTCAGCAATTGCTTATCCCTGTATTTTAAATCGTCCTTTATCAATTCCCTGATTGCCTCTGTGTTCAGGATATTATCCTCAATTGTAGCGGCAATGTCCACCAGCGCCATGCGCGCCTCCACACGGTTTTTGAGGTTAATATATTTGTTTAAATCATCGGTAGGCCAGAAATTAACCAATTGGACTGCTTCATTGATAGAGCCGATGCGGTCAATCCTGCCGAAACGCTGGATTATTTTTACAGGATTCCAGTGTATGTCGTAATTGATTAAATAGTCGCAATCCTGCAGGTTTTGACCTTCTGAAATACAATCGGTGGCGATTAAAATATCAATTTCTTCATCTTGCGGCATCGAAGGGATCTTGTTGCGTTTTTTGGAAACCGGTGAGAAGTTCGTTAGTATATGGTTAAACTCAGATTGCCCTTTGTACCCTTTAAGCATGAAGGTTGTTTTGCAATTACTGGCGCCTCCTGTTACTAAGGCGACATGTACCTTCAACACATCGAAAACCCAATCTTTTAAGGCATCATGGAGATATTCGGCGGTATCGGCAAAGGCAATAAATATAAGCGCTTTTTTATTTGGTTTGCCATCTTTGGTAAAGCTGGGGGTTTTCACCTTCGCTTCTATAAGTCCTTTTAATTCTTTAAGCTTGGCGTCTCTCTCTGCATGTATACCATCTACGGTGGAATGTAAAATACTCAACTGTGCTTTGTCTTTTTGTAAGTCTCTAAGCCATTCGTCTAACTTTAAATACGCCAGTTTATAGGTAAATTTTTTACCAACCTCCATTGCCTCTTTCAGTTCTTCATCTTCTCTATCAATATTTGCCAAATCATCAAAATCCAGATTGGGATTTTCGCTTTGAAATTGTTTAAAACGCCGAATTCTGTCCTCCAAATCCTCAATTTTACTGATAGTCCTGTTCATCGTTATTGCAAAAGACCAGATGGAGCTTTCGAGCCGCTTCATGAAATTTACCTTCATCATGCCAATTAAGTAGTGTTCACGTTCAGATTGGGTAAAAGGGAACAACTCAAGCTGCTTCACTTTTTTTGCTCCAGCCCTTTCTTCGTAGATATCCTTATATTCATCTTTTACATATTTGGAAGGGTTGAACAAGGAAAGCTGATAATTGGATATCAGGTAATTCGCCACGGAATACCATCTGTAATGCCTGGCTCAAATTTACCTCTTGTTTTCGACAGGTCGAGAGATAACTACGAATGCGGCAGAAAATCTTTGCTCCGTCCAGAGAACGAAAACAGCCCGATATCTTCTGCTGAACCTTCGTCATCCTGATATCGTTTTCAGCCAAATTATTCGTGAAGGGAATGTTTTTGTTGTCCATAAACCTCAGCACATCATCCTCATACTCCCGTAATCGTTCCAGGAGATTGCGCGCCTTTGTCCTTCTCACCCGCCCCCTTTTCCCTTTACGGTTCGTTTCATCAGGGAGAGGGCTTTCGGCTTCTGCATTTTGTAATATCGACCGATACCTTTGCCGGTATTTCTCAGACTCGCTGCTTTCCAACAAGCCTCCCGCATCCTTTACCGCACGGTTTATCTCTTCGAGCAATGCTTTCATCTCTTTCGCCCACTGCTGCTTCTTATCCTCTTCCCACACCCCTTCCAATTCCCTCAGGTGGTGCGCATTACACAGCGCATGCGTACAGTGGGTATAGGTATAATACGACTTCAGATGGTCGTGACAAAGAGTTCCCCGAAATTGGGGAAGTATCCCGATACTATCCATCGCCTCAGTCCCACGCTTTTCGTGAGGAAAAAAGTGCGTCCACAAACTAGTGGATGCACTGTGCAACCAATACCTGTCCCCGTTCTTGTTAATACTCGTTTCATCCACATGCAACACATCTGACTTGACCAGTTCTGCCTTGCTTTTCCCCTCGAAAGTTTCCAGGTATTCATAGGCTTCCTGATTAAAGTTGTAAAGGGAACCTTCACTCACCGGTATCGCCATCTGCTCTTCAAAATACTCCTGGATTCTTTTATAGGGTATCAATTGATACTGTGACATATATACTGCATGCGCCTTCAAATCCGCCCCATACTGCGCCGCCTTTGTTACCCCTACAGGAAAAGGTGCAACAAACCGGTTCCCGTTCGTGTCCTCAACTATCTCTGCACGATACTCTGTTACCTCCCTTGAAATCTTCATATCAAACACCTGGTGCGCTTCGTAACCCACCTCCTTATATTCCCCACGCGGCAACTTCCTCCGGTCTACTTTTATCACTTCCACTTTATCAGGGTTCTTAACCCTTTCTAGCGTCATCCCCTCACGGCCCTTTTGTCCTCCTGCCTTCCTCTCACCCTTCGCCTTGCTTTCTCTCCGGCGGTTCGGATCCCTTGAGGGCGGCTTACTGCTGTTGCGACTGTACGATTTAAACGACCAACTAGCAGCGTTATCAGTAACACCAATAACTCTACCATGGACCTCATCGCTGGTGAGAGCCCTTTCTCTTCAGAAAGAAGCTTCTCTACTTTTTGGAGCGTTACCTCTATGTCTATATTGTCTATCGTCAATGAATCCGCCTCTATAATGAGCCACTCATTTATCTCCTGCAGCTATTATATCACAGGCTTTTTCATCCATTTTTTTGACGCTATAAGATACGACAAAGGCACGAATTTCTCTTGCTGACTCCCAGTCCATCCATAGCTTTGCTATCGTCTTACATAGACTGTGTTAACCGCCTTTACAGGCCTTATATACCACAATCTAATCCCAATGCCTCTTTATCCCGAATTCCCTGTCAAACAAATTTTAAAATATTTTCACTGAATAGTTACGCCTTTTGTGTCTATCTGAGGAAAGATTGAAACAGGCTTTAATCTCTCCGGGAATGCCCCAATCTTGTTCATTTCCTCTTTGTAGTATGACTGTATATGTTTCCGGGAACGGGCAATGGTCAGTTCATCAAGGAGTTTGAAAAATGAGGAAGGTAATTTTTCAAGCAAATCTTTAACGTTTCGTTCCGGATTTTTCCTGTGGTCTGCCCAGTGCGTAAACTCACGCTGCGCTACTGCAATTGTCTCTTTCAGGCTATGAATACCCATAGATTGCTTAAAGGCATCGTCTTTATCTTCCGTTATAAAGTAGATTTGATTCCTTAAGTCACGCAGATGTATATTAACAGGCGTTGCAGAGATTAATAAAACCTTTGTTTTTATTCCCTTCTTGATAATATCGTCCATTAACCGCTCATAACGGCTTTTGCGGATGATATTATTATCTTCGTCCCTTCTTCCCTTTGTGTTATTGCGGAAGTTGTGGGATTCATCTATCACCACGAGGTCATAGTTGCCCCAGTTTATAGTAGCAAGGTCTATGTCGCCGGATTTCCCTCTATCCCTGCTCAAATCCGTATGGCATAGAACGGTGTAATTAAATCTATCGTTTATAAAGGGATTTAGTTCACTGTTGATATGAGCCTGATAAACAGTCCAGTTTTCCCTTAATTTTTTGGGACAAAGCACCAAAACCCTATAATTAAGCAATTCAAAATATTTAATAATTGCCAATGCCTCAAAGGTTTTACCCAGGCCAACGCTATCGGCAATAATACAACCGTTATGGGTAAGTATTTTATTAATCGCGCCTTTAACACCGTCTTTCTGAAATTCAAACAGTGTCTTCCAGATTTCTGTCTCGGTCAATTGGATTCTTTCCGTAAGCAGTCCTTCTCTGGATTGATCTTCAAGGAATTTTCCGAATATATGATAAAGTGTCTTGTAATAAATAAATTCAGGGCAGTGATTTGCATAAAGCTGATCTAAATACGCCAGTACTTCATCTTTTACATCTTCTACAATTTCATCGTTATTCCAAATCTCATAAAACCAGTCTTTTAAATCGTTTCTATCTCGCCTGCTATCTACTTCAAGGTTTAGCTCAATATTATTGTTCGTAGATAACCCCAACCCTTTTACGGTAAAATTTGAGCTTCCCAGAATAGCTTCTTCTACACCATGATTATCAACGTGATATAATTTACCGTGAAGTAAATTAGCATGTTTTATCGATTTTATCTTAACCTTTTGCTTAATCCATTCAGCGCATTCTTTAGCGATTCTGTTCTGCTCAAGCCTGTTACTGAGTTCTATTTCATCATCTTCGATCTTGAAGGATTTTTTATCAACTTTATTGGGGTCAAGGGATTTGATAAATCTTGGCTCGCCAAAGAGAAAATCTAATTGTTCTATTTGGGTCAAATGATTTTTTAACGCCTCGTATGCATAAATGGTAAAATATGCTGAAACCGTTAGGAGTTTTGAGCCTGGCAGGATTTTTTCTTTTAAAAATTCACCGACAGAACCTCTATCCCTGTTGTCTTTAATTCCAGACTTTAAGGCTTTGATGAATTCCTTATTCATAGAAGTTCAATTGGCATTTTAACGAATCAGTTAAAAAATTTTTGGTGGTATGATTTACTGAATTGTCGATTTAGACCACATAAATATAAGCCATTTTTTCAATATATCAAGCCAAATTTTGTATTTGGCTTGAGATTTCATTTTACTTTGAAAAATACCATTTATATATGGCAAAGATTATAGGTTATCGACGAAAGGGAGTTTATCCGGCGGAACTTGCATATCGATATTATGCAATTCGTCAGTCATTGGCTGACAAATTTGTGGCAGCATTAATCGGGCAGTCAGTGACTGCCTGATTTGTGGATAGGTTTGATAAAACTGCCGAATAGCTTTAAGTTGCGGTAGAACAATCCATTATTATCAAGGTGTTCCATTTAAATAAAGCTTGCCGTGCAGAAAGTTTGGTTTAACCATTGACTTGATATCAACCTTTTCTTTAATCCAATCCGAACACTCTTTGGAAATAGATTTTTGTCTCAAACGGCTTTCAATGGGAATAACCAGTTTATCGTCTTCAATCTTGAAGTCACGCTTGTTGGTTTTTGTTGGGTCCAGAGATTTGATAAAGGTTGGCTCGCCAAAGAGGAATTCTAGGCGATTTATTTGGTCAAGTTGGTTTTTTAATTGTTTGTATGCGTAAATAGTGAAATATGCGGAGACTATCGATAAATCAGCGCCTTGTTTCAAATTATCAATGAGGAATTGACCAACTGATCCATTTTTATGATTATCACGAATTGAGGTATTATTCATCTACGCTCTATCTTTGCTTTGCATAGTGTAAAAATAGACTATGGCTAGTCACAAACCCACGAATACTCGTTGATCACTTATTTAACGGGGGCATAATATCAAGATAGGACTTTTCCCGAATAAGGATGAAGCAGCAATGGCAGTGATTATGAAATATGCATCAGATTTATTCTTCCTTAACTAACGCTTTCGAGCATACTTGAGGTCTCTATTAGTATCATCATAATAGCTAATGTGTACCTTGATGTGTACCTTATCAGAACTATCCAACGCCAGGGAGGTATACCGACCCACATCTCCACCACTATCCACAGTCTTCTTTACCCATGATCCGGAGGTATTTGTCGCATACTTGAGGTTGCCCCTAATATCATCATAATAGCTGATGTGCACCTTGCCGAAACTATCCACAGCCAGGGAGGTATACCTGCCAACATCTCCACCACTGTCTACCGTCTTCTTTACCCATGGTCCAGAGGCATTCGTTGTATACTTGAGGTCTTTATTGGCAGCATCATAATAGCTGATGTGCACCTTGTCGAAACTATCCACCACCAGGGAGATATACATACCTACATCGCCACTGCTATCTACCGTCTTCTTTATCCATGATCCTGAGGCATTCGTTGCGTACTTGAGGTTTTTATTGGTAGCATCATAATAGCTGATGTGTGTCTTGCCTGAACTATCCAACGCCAGAGAGGTACACAGACCTGCATATCCATTCCTGTCCACTGTCTCTTTTACCCATGAGCCAGAAACATCTGTCGCGTACTTGAGGTTACCCTTACTCCAATCGTAATAGCTGATGTGTA
>SULG01000058.1 GCA_005524015.1 Candidatus Jettenia ecosi | reverse complement strand
TTATATTCAAAAACATTAGTAAATTGCCTCTTTTGCAATGGAAATAGAAACAGGCTAAGAAATAGATAATTATTGAAGGTGAAATGAAGATTTGATTCATTGTGCAGGCTTAATAGAAAGACGAATGACATGAGACAAAAAAAATTATGGGGAGGGCGGTTTACAAAACAAACAGCAGCCTCAGTAGAATCGTTTACTGAATCAATATCTTTTGATTGGAGACTTTATAAGTACGATATTGAAGGAAGTATTACCCATGCAGTTATGCTTGCTAAGTGCAAGCTCATTACGGAAAAAGAAAAAGATACTATCGTTAAAGGCCTTAAAGAGATTTTATCAGATATTCTTGCTGAAAAGTTCGAGTTTAAAAAATCTCTTGAAGATATCCACATGAACATCGAATCTGCTTTAATCGACCGGATCGGTGAAGTTGGCAAGAAACTCCATACAGCACGAAGTAGAAACGACCAGATTGCCCTTGATCTCCGGCTTTGGACACGTGACCAGACACAGCAAACGATAAAGCTCCTGGTAATGTTACAAAGAGAGTTTGTTAAAAAAGCGAAAAATTATCTTAGTTTTATTATGCCTGGTTTTACTCATCTTCAGCATGCCCAGCCTGTTTTAGTATCCCACTATTTATTAGCATATATAGAGATGTTTGAACGGGATAAAACGCGTCTTCAAGATTGTTTCACCCGGCTTAACAAATCGCCTCTCGGGGCATGTGCCCTTGCAGGTACGACACTGCAAACCGATTCTATGCTTACGGCAAAACTGCTTGGTTTTAAAGGGATTTGCGAAAATAGCATGGATGCTGTAAGTGATAGAGACTTTTGCGTTGAATACTCATTTTGTCTTTCTACGATTGCCATGCATCTCTCCCGCCTCTGTGAGGAGTGGATTATCTGGTGCAATGATGAATTTAAGTTTATTGAGATAAGTGATGACTATTGTACGGGTTCCAGTATTATGCCTCAAAAGAAGAATCCTGATGTACTGGAATTGATCCGGGGTAAATGTGGTCGTGTGTTTGGACATTTGGTATCTTTGCTTACCCTGCTTAAGGGATTACCATTAACCTACAATCGTGATATGCAGGAAGATAAGATAGCGCTCTTTGATGCGACAGATACTGTTCAGGCCTCGTTGTCTATTCTTACGGAGCTTGTGACAAACACACATTTTAATAAAGAACGGATGATGTTGACTTGTGAGAAGAGTTTTATTGATGCTACAGCCCTGGCAGAGTACCTTGTCAAGAAAGGTTTACCTTTTCGTAAGGCTCATGAGATTGTAGGAAATATTGTGCGAGAATGCATACGGGTACATTGTACCTTGATGGATTTGAAATTGGAGGGTTTTAAGGCATTTTCTTCTATCATAGAAAAGGATGTTTATAAAGTGCTGGGGGTTGAAAACTGTATTAAGAATTATAAAAGTTACGGTTCTACGGCGCCGGGTTTTGTTAAAAAACGAATTGCATACTGGGAGAAGAAGCTAAGTGACAACTCAGTACTGAAATATGCGAATTAGCGCCTGGTAGATGTTTAAGTTTGATGACCGTTAACCCTTAGGATTTTAAATCTTTTGTTTGTAGTTTCGTAATGTCTCTTCGTATGATTTTTAATGGATGATTATTTAATGGATGATTTTGAATACAAAGATAAGTCGCTTTTTTGTGAAAAGGTAAAGGTAGAGGATATTATTTCCAGGGTAGGAACTCCTGCCTATATTTATAGTAAAAATGCAATCTTAGCACGGTATCGTGAGTTAAAATCAGCTTTTCAAAATGCCAATACCTTGACTTGTTTTTCTGTAAAGTCTAATTCGAACTTATCTATATGTAAAATACTGGCAGAGGAAGGATCGGGTTTTGATGTAGTTTCCGGAGGAGAGTTATTTCGCGCTATGAGGGCGGGGGGCGAACTGTCAAAGATCGTATTTGCAGGGGTAGGGAAAACGGACAAGGAAATACGGTATGCTCTGGAAAACGATGTTTTTATGTTTAACGTAGAATCTGTTTCAGAATTAGAACATATCAATACGTTAGCAGGTGAGATGGGTAAGATACCTAAGGTAGCCTTGCGAATCAATCCGGATATCGATGCAAAAACTCATGCAAAGACTACAACGGGAAAAAAAGAGAACAAATTTGGTATAGACCTTACCGAAGCTGAAAAAATTATCAGGCAATCAACAAAATATGTAAACATCAATCTTTGCGGGTTACACGTACATCTTGGCTCTCCTATTTATACGGTTGCCCCTTATGTGCATGCCCTTAAGAAGATCGTTGCGTTTGCTCGTAGATGTAAAGATGCTGGGTTTGACATTGAATACATGAACATTGGAGGTGGCTATTGCATTTCTTATACGGGAGAAAAGGTAATACGGCCAAAAGAGTATGCATCGAAAATTTTACCATTTGTGAAAGAAATGCAATGTAATCTTATTATGGAGCCGGGACGATTTATCGTGGGAAATTCAGGCATTTTAATTACCCGTGTGACTTATACAAAAGAGACCATACATGGTAAAAAGTTTGTTATTTGTGATGCTGCTATGAATGATTTAATACGTCCGGCCCTTTATGATGCTTTTCACAGGATATGGCCTGTAAATCCGCGTGTAAAAATGCCAAAGGTGGAAATACCTAATAAACCTGAAATAAAAAAGGGGATGTACTTCGTAGACATTGTTGGCCCTGTTTGTGAAACGAGTGATGCTTTTGCAACTAAAAGAGCTTTACCCAAAGTTGAAGCGGGAGACTTATTGGCAATATTCAGCGCCGGTGCTTATGGTTTTACCATGAGTTCCAGCTATAATTCCCGTCCCCGTCCATGTGAGGTGCTGGTAGAGGGGGATAAGTATCGTATTATCAGGGAACGGGAGACATACGAGGATTTAGTCAAGGGTGAGAATTTATAACAGTAAGTTATTAAGTTATTACCAGGAACTTTATATGGTGTTGAGGTGCAATGGCAAAATATTATCCTATATTCCTGAATATACAGGATAAAAAATGTGTAGTGATAGGTGGTGGTAATGTTGCGTGGCGTAAGGTGTGCAGTCTAAAAGAAGCAGGCGCAAAGGTAACGGTAGTATCCCCTGAATTTTGTCCTGAATTGGAAAAAGAAACAGAGATTGAGCGGATCAAACAAAAGTATGATAAGGAATTTTTAAAAGAAGCGTTGGTAGTTATTGCATCTACGGATGATGAAGAAGTGAATAAGAGGATTTATTCC
The DNA here is from genome assembly GCA_005524015.1 of Candidatus Jettenia ecosi. Taxonomy (GTDB): domain Bacteria; phylum Planctomycetota; class Brocadiia; order Brocadiales; family Brocadiaceae; genus Jettenia; species Jettenia ecosi. Next base: position 19,561 of record SULG01000058.1, on the reverse strand, counting down.
GATGCCATGGAGAAAGGAATATTGGTAAATGTTGTTGATAAACCTGAATTTTGCTCTTTCATTGTGCCTTCATCCATGGTGCGGGGCGATCTCCGTATTAGTATCTCAACGGGTGGCGCAAGTCCTGCATTAGCCAGGAATATCCGGGAGTATTTGGAAAAACAATTTGGGAATGAGTATGATGAATTTACAAAACTCTTATCAGAGATGCGAAGAAAGGTGCTTTCTGAGATAATGGATGAATCTATAAGGCGCGATATCTTGCAACAGATTGCGGCGCTTGATATGCTTGAAGTTGTTAAAGAAAGAGGTATCCTTGAAGCAAAAAAAAGGATGGTAGAGATTATTTCTGAAAAAATTTTGAAATAAATTGACAATGTCTATAGACTTATTTTCTCTTGCAAGATTTTTTATGAAGTGCTAATATTAAAAATTATTAGATATTGGTTTAATTATAGGTATATAATTATCGTTTGCTTAATTATTTATAAAGATAGATACTTGTATCGATTTAGGAGTTTGAATGGTAGAAAATAAGGGAAAGCAAAGAATTAATCTCGATGAATTAAAATCAGGTGGTTTCATAAAACAGACACAGAAAGACCTTTTTACTGTCCGATTAAAAGTTCCGGGCGGGAGAATTACACCTGAAAAGTTGACAAAAATTGCCGAGGTTGCAAAGAAATATAGTCGGTTAGGCTATTGTCATTTGAGTTTTCGGCAATCTGTGGAGATTGTTGGTGTTCATATTGATGACTTTGATGCAGTAATAAAGGAGCTGGCTACAGTAGGGCAAAAGATCGCATCCTGTGGTCCGAGGGTAAGGGTTCCTACGGCATGTGGGGGTTGTGAATATAATCCCAACGGGATTATGGATACACAAGCAAAGGCCCTGGAAGTCGATGAGAAGTTTTTTGGTATACCATGCCCTCATAAGTTTAAGATGGGGTTTTCTGGTTGTCCTATTGATTGTACAAGAACGAGGGAGATGGATTTAGGGTTTCAGGGCGTGGTGTATCCGGAATGGAGTAAAGATTTATGTACGGGATGCACCTTGTGTGCCAAAGCCTGCATGGAAGGTGCAATTATTGCAGATAAAGAGGGCAAACCGGTCTTCGATGAATCGAAATGTGTCTATTGCGGGGATTGTATAAGAGCATGTCCTACTGATGCCTGGAAGGATAAGAAGAAAGGCTGGCTTGTGCGTACCGGCGGGAAACATGGCAGACATCCCCGAGAGGCTGATCAAGTAATTAATTTTCTACCTGATCACAAAGTAAATGATTTTATTGAAGCAACTTTGAAATGGTATAAAGAGAATGGCAAGCCGAAGGAAAGAGTCGGTACTTCTATAGAACGCGTAGGATTAGATAAATTTAAAAAAGAAGTTGTGAGTGCATTTGAAAAAACCTAATGAAGGACTCCCGATGAAAAGCAGAAAGAAGTTTATTATATTTGCTCATAGCGGTACTTATGATAAGCTCTATCAGATAGTTACTTTAGCTATTACAGCGGCCTCTATGGGAAGGGATACGTATATTTTCCTCTTCTTTTGGGCATTGAAGAGGTTCGTGAATGAAGATTTTGATCTAACAAAGTTATCAAATGAGTTTGGCAAGGAAGGCGAACAGCTATCTAAGAGGATTCGTGAGATCAATCCAATTTCACTGAAAGAAATACTTGATGATGTGCGGGCGATGGGAAATTTAAAAATTTATGCCTGCACTACAGCCGTGAAGCTTATGGAATTAGAGGAATCTGTAGTCAAATCTAAAGTAGATGATATTGTGGGATTAACTACTTTATTGGAACTATCAGATGGTGCAGAAACACAATTATTTATATGACGCAAGATGAGGTAGTGTCATGGCGAGTATTGCTATAAAGAATACAAAAGACATATCAAAGCGGATTCCGAATAGTTCACTTTTGGATAATGTAGGAAATACACCTCTCTTAAGAATTAATAGAATTGCAAAGGAATTGAGAGATAAAGATGTGGAGATCTATGCTAAGGCCGAATGGTTCAATCCGGGAGGTTCTGTAAAAGATCGTCCAGCTTTGCGAATTATAGAAGAAGCTGAAAAAACGGGAAAGCTTAACTACGATACGACTATTATAGATTCAACATCGGGAAATACGGGCATTGCCTATGCTCTTATTGGCGCTTCAAGAGGGTATAAAGTAACCTTAGTGATGCCTTTGAATGTTAGTGAGGAGCGGAAGAGGATCGTGCGTGCCTTTGGAGCCAAGATTATATTTACTGATCCATTGCTTGGTTCAGACGGTGCAATGTTAGAAGCGAAAAGAATGGTAAATGAAGATCCTTCAAAATATTTTTATGCCGACCAGTATAATAACCCTGCAAATTGGAAAGCGCATTATGATACTACAGGTGTAGAGATATGGAAGCAAACGGCAGGTGAGATAACTCATTTTGTTGCATGTTTAGGGACAAGTGGTACCCTTATGGGTACCGGGCGGCGCCTTAAAGAATATAATCCTTGCATTCAAGTGATAGCGGTTGAGCCTTCTGCCTCAATTCATGGGCTGGAAGGTATGAAACACATGAGCACCACAGTTGTTCCTGGTATTTATGATGATCATTTCCCTGACAAAAAAATTGCAGTAGAGACAGAAGATGCTTATACGATTATCAAGAAACTTGCAGCCGAAGAGGGATTTTTTGTGGGATATTCTTCCGGCGCTGCGCTTATGGCATCATTGAAAGTAGCAAGTGAACTTGAGAAAGGTCTGATTGTTACAATTTTTCCTGATAGAGGAGACCGTTATTTGAGTACAAGTTTTTGGGCAGGTGTGTAAAGGTAAAATTTGAGAGGTACCCATGGGATTATTGTGTATTGATGCTCATAAACTTCGCGACATAGAGAATGAGGTTAGGAAGAGTTATCCTCTGGAATGTTGCGGGTTGTTAATTGGCACAAATACATCTGAAAAAAAGGTGGTTGAAGTTTATCCTGTACAGAACAAAAATACAGAAAGAACCCATGATAGATATGAAATAGACGGCAAAGAGTTTGCAAGGGTTGATAAGGAAGCAGCAAAAAAGGGTCTTCAGATTATAGGAATATACCATTCCCACCCGGACCATCCTGCGATACCATCTGCTTTTGATACAGAACGCGCATGGTTTGGTTATTCCTACATGATTATTGCTATCGTAAAAGGCAAAAAGATCGAAGTCAGATCATGGGTTTATGATGAAGTAGAGAAGCAATTTGAAGAAGAAAAGATAACGAGGATATAACATAAATATTTGGAGTTTTATACATGGTAGAAGATGGAAACATTAATCCTGATGAGCAGATTGACTTAAGAGGGGTGCTTTGTCCTATTAACTTTGTAAAAACAAAGTTAAAACTGGAAATGATGGATTCTGGTCAGGTCTTAGAGGTAATATTAGACGATGGAGAACCGATAAGAAGTGTTCCTCGAAGTTTGAAGGAAGAGGGTCATAAAATTATTAGGGTAGAAAATCTTCAAGGCGCTTACCGTTTGCTTGTTAAAAAGGCATAAACTATATGTGAGTTCTCTAAAATGTACTTGACTTTTTTCATTGTTAAATATAATATGCGGCTTTTAAGTGCTACAAGAAATTTTGTTTTAGAAAAATATAAAAAATAATACAATTTAAGTAATTAGATAAGGATTTTAGCAGGAGGTTTATAGTATGGAAGCGAAAGAAAAGACCAGACGCAATACGTCGGAAACCGAAGGAAGGATTTGGTTTAATTTTTCCCGTAGAAATTTTTTAACAGTAGCAGGATGGGGATTGTTTTTTGCAACTATAGGTGCTTATTTATCGCAAATTCTTGGATATAAGGGGTTTTTTTATCCCAAGGTGCTTTTCGAGCCTTCACCGAAATTTGCTGTAGGGGAGCCTAAATCTTTTCTTGAAAATTCGGTAACAACGCTTAAATCGAGAAAGATATTTGTTGTGCGGGATGGCAATAGTTTTAAGGCGATTTCGGTAGTATGTCAACACCTGGGGTGTGCGGTGGAGTTTTCAAAGGAAAAGAATATCTTTGAGTGTCCGTGTCATGGAAGTAAATATTATCGAAACGGTGTGAATTTTGCCGGACCAGCTCCTCGTCCTTTAAGTCACTTTGAAGTTGTTTTATCCGATAATGGAAAATTAGTTGTAGATACAAGTAAAATTGTACCTATTGAGACAGAATTAATTGTTTAGTATGAAATTTCAATAGACATTCTTTAAAGAAGGTTATATTTATGGAACAAGCAACATTACCAAAACGGGGAATACGGGCGCTTGTTGATTTGGATTGGTTAAAGGAAAATATTCGTTGTCAGCACCGATGCCCGGCGCACATGGATGTGCCCGGTTATATTCGTTTGATTCAGGAAGGGAAGTACCGGGAGTCTTACGAATTGATGAAAGAGACTAATCCATTTCCAGCCGTTTGTGGCTACATATGCCCGCATCCCTGTGAGAGCAGATGTAAACGTGGTGATTTTGACAGACCTGTAGCAATTGATGCTTTGAAGCGGTTTGTTACTGATTATATTTACAAAAATAAGATAAGGGTTTCCTCTCCAAAGATAAAGCAAAGAGAAGAAAAAGTTGCTATCATTGGAGCTGGTCCTGCAGGACTAACTGCTGCCAATGACCTTGCCGGTATGGGGTATAAGGTAACTGTTTTTGAAAAAGAATCCCAGGTAGGCGGCATGATGATGTGGGCGATTCCATCATATAGACTTCCCCGTGATCAAATTATGTTTGATGTAAGCCATATTTTAGAGCGCGGTGTTGATATCAGGACGAATACGCCGATTGGAAGGCCGGGAAAAACGATTTCTGATTTATTTAACGAAGGATATAAATCCGTATTCATAGCTGTCGGCGCACAAAAAGGGAAAAGGCTTGAAATTCCCGGTGAAGACGGAACAGAAGGAGTCGTAGATTGTTTGGAGTTTTTGAAAAATGTGAATGATGGCGATATGAGAAGTCCGGGTAAAAAAGTAGTTGTTATTGGCGGTGGAAATTCTGCTATAGATGCAGCGAGGACTGCTCACCGGCTAGGCCCGGAAGTTTACATTGTATACAGAAGGACACGAGAAGAGATGCCAGCCTTACCATGGGAAGTCGAAGAGGCTGATCATGAAGGGATCCAGTTCCATTTTTTAGCAGCGCCTGTCAGGGTTTTAACTGAAAATGGGAAGGTAAAGGCTTTGGAGTGTATCAAGATGCGATTAGGTAAGCCTGATAATAGCGGAAGAAGGAGACCAGAGCCAGTTCCTAATTCTGAATTTACCATTGAAACAGATTGCATCATTACCGCAATTAGTCAGGAATCAGACCTGAAGTTTCTTGGAGATAATCATGGTTTAGATGTTACAAAATGGGGAACACTTGCTGTTGGTGATACTCTTATGACCAATAAAAAGGGTATTTTTGCCGGAGGTGATGTAACGTTAGGGCCAAGTACCGTCATTGAATGTATCGCACAAGGACATGTTGCCGCAAAGGCCATTGATAGATTCATAAGAGGAGAAGAGGTTCAGGAACCTAAGAAAAAAGCCTGGGTTACACTCTTAGATAACGACATTGATTTACGTGAAGAAAATTATGATGCCGTTCCTCGTCAGCAGATGCAAATGCTGCCTGTTGAGGAGAGGGAGAGTACTTTTAATTTAGTAGAACTCGGCCTTACCGAAGCTCAGGCAAAAATTGAAGCATTACGTTGTTTGAAATGCGATCTTAATATTAATGTAGAAACGAATGAATGCGTACTGTGCGGCCGATGCAGTATGGTGTGTCCTGTTGGCGCATTGAAGCAAGTTGATGTATATGATGAAAATAAAGGGTATCAGCCGTTCGTTAGTAAAGACGGCATAGTAATTAAATATACTGATAAGTGTATTCGATGTGGAAATTGCAAGGATTGTCCGGTAAGTGTGATATCCTTAAAGCGTGTGCTTTGGAAACCTAATGAAGAAATTAATAAAATGTTATAAGAAAGGGGAGAAGCAGAAAGATAATTTTTTTCGTTATGAAGGGAAATTGCGAAAAAGTGAAAAGGAGAGAGGGTTGCTCACATGAAATTAATTCCTGATTTAATAAAGAAAATTACAGATAATGAAATTTGGAGATCTGTATTTCGCCATGGATATGCAGATACCCCCAGAAACAGGGTTCTTCAGATTATCAGCAATATATGGTTGCATTTACATCCGGCAAAGGTGCGAGAGCATGGTACGAAGATTCGTTTTACCTGGTGTATGGGAGGGATTACATTTTTTATATTCCTGTTTGAGACAATAACAGGTATTCTGTTGATGTTTTACTATGTTCCTGATGTAAACAGGGCGTATGCAGACATTGTAGATTTAATGTATGTAGTACCTTTTGGCAGATTTTTAAGAAATTCTCACCGATGGGGTGCTCACGCAATGGTTATTACTGTGAGTATCCATATGTTTCGGGTTTTCTTAACAGGCTCATATAAACCGCCACGGCAGTTTAACTGGGTGGTTGGTGTGATCCTGCTAGTTCTTACATTTTTGTTAAGTTTTACCGGTTATCTGTTGCCTTGGGATCAATTGGGTTACTGGGCTATTACTGTTGGTACGAATATGGCGCGTGCGACACCGTTTTTAGGTCATGAAGGACCATTCGCCTACATACTGGGAATGAGAGCTGACAATGATGTTCGCTTTGCTTTGTTAGGTGGAACAATGATTGAAGCTCCTGCCTTACTGCGGGCCTATGTATGGCACTGTATAGCAATTCCTGTGATGGCTTCAGCGTTGATGATGGTGCATTTCTGGAGAGTGCGTAAAGATGGTGGTATTTCAGGTCCATTATAGTTCTATCGTTGAAGTTTCTATAGTTAATTGAAGATATTTCTGAGGAGTCATTCCATGGAGGTTATGGAGGAGAAGGGAAGAGAAGTTAAAGATGATAGAGTTTTTACCTGGCCCAACCTGGTTGCTAAGGAATTCTTAGCGGCTATTTTTGTTACGGTAGGGCTACTTTTTTATTCGTATGTAGTAGACGCCCCGTTGAGAGAATTGTCAGATCCCGGGCAGGCCGAGAACCCGGCAAAAGCGCCGTGGTATTTTTTAGGTTTGCAAGAGGCATTAGTTTATTTTGATCCATGGTATGCTGGTGTTATACTTCCCAGCATTATCATTCTTGGCTTAATACTCATTCCCTATTTAGACAATAATCCTAAAGGGAATGGTTATTATACATTTAAAGAGAGAAAATTTGCGGTATCTGTCTTTGTTTTTGGCTATGTTTTTTGGTATGTGTTGATATACATTGGCACTGCGCTTCGAGGTCCATTCTGGGCATTTTTCTGGCCTTGGGAAAAGTGGACACACGATTTTCCTACCCCACCACCTTTACATGATTTACCCTTGCTATTGGGAATTGCGCTCATGATAGGGTTTTATTTCTTAGGATTGGTTCTTCCTGCGCTTGTAAAAAAAGATTTTTTTTATAAACTTGGTATCGTTAGATACGTATTGACGATGGGGCTTCTTCTTACCATGTTAGGAACTGTAATTAAAATGATTTTTAGATTAGTGTTTAATGTAAAATACATTATTGCTACACCCTGGATCAATATATAATTTATTTCAAGATACTTAACATTGAGTATTTTTAGAACAGGTGATTTATGAGCTTACAAAGGTTTATTTTTTTTGTTTTGAGCGTTTTGTTTTTTATAGGCTCTTCTATGTGGATTAAAGATGAATTTAATCCAAATTGGAAAAAATACCAAAAGGAGTATTATGAAGAACAGGCATTGAAGGTTGAGAAGGAATTTTTAGCAGCCTCATCTGTAAAAGAAAAGGAGTTGTTGGATAAGCGCCTTACGGCAATGCGTTATCCCCTTTATGAGATTAAACAGATCCTTCTCAAAGGCAACTACAGTTGGGAAAAAAAGCAAAATGGTGTTAAGGTTGACCGATGTATGACTTGTCATATTGACGAAGATAAGCTGAAAGCACATCATCCTAACACACGGGAATTGCCCTTTGATGTTTACGGATGTACTGTATGCCATGGGGGGAATGGAAGAGCATTGAGCGAGGAAAGCGCACATGAGGGCATGTATTACCATAAAAGGCAGATGGAGCAGAAACTCGTTGTGGCTGAGGCGATGTTTGACTTTTGGGAAGAATTAGCAACTTTAACGCCAGAAGAGACCGACCCTAATGAAAGGGTTGAAATGGGCAATTTTAAAAAATATAGCATTACGGGAGATAAAGCTATTTATGTAGGCAGTCAAAAATGTCTCAAGTGCCATATAGGGTTAACATCCCCGCATGTTGAAAGATGGATGAGGATCAAGTTTAAAACCTTTGATCGTGTAAAAGAAGCTCCTGATTATATTGCAGGAGATGATGCATATCGAAAGACATGTTTAAAATGTCATACAACTGGTTATGATGAGAGTACGGGAAAATACTCAGAGGAAGGTGTTACTTGTGAGGCCTGTCACGGAGCAGGAGAAGTATTTAGTTATTTTATGGATATTGGAAAGGCGCCGGAAGGGCAGAAGATAGCTAAGGTAGGAACCTACGGTACAGCATTTAATATATGCGGGCCTTGCCATCATACGCGTAACCATGAAATGCGACTGAAATTTTTCCAGGAAAAAAATAGTCCTGATGAGTGGTTTTTTCCCGAACATACAAGGCCGTATAAAACGGGTATTATGGAAAAAAAAGAAGCATCTGGACCAGAGCCATTGCCAAAAATCTTTTAAAAATCGATGTGTGTATTGTAAAGATCAGCTAGCTAAAAACGAACTACAACGAACTACTTAGAATTAGTATATACTATTTGCGGATTTTAAGGGGAGGAGGCTTATAATGAATTTAATGAGGTTGGGAGCGGTTTTACTTGCCGCCCCTTTAATGTGGGGTTCCCTGACTGGAAGCCTACAAGCACAGTCAGACACTGAATTAAAAGAAATGCAGAAAAAGGCTATGAGCTATTATGACACTTTGTATCCAACTGATACATTAAAAGATTGGTTTGTTAATAATGTTGGACTGGAGAAGGGTGCGGGGCCCTGGCAAAATATCTATAAGCCTGTACCATTACATATGTATTGGTTTCCTGTAAGGCATTACGTAAAGCCTGACGGGACCTATTATGATCAATTGCTGGAAAAATATAAACCCTCTGATTGTATAGAATGTCATAAAGAGGTGACACCTGGTTCTGTACACGACTGGGAAGAGTCTACCCATGCAAATCTACGGAAAAATCCTAGGATTGCAGAAAAAACGCAACAAATAGAAAAGTTAATTGGCAGAGAATTAAAACAAGTGCTCTGTAAAGATTGCCATGGCCAGGATCATAAAGAGCTCTTTATGCCTACGCCAGCTAAGTGTGGAGAATGCCATCCTAAGGAAACAACTGAATTTATGAGCGAGGCTGACCGTGGGCGTCCAAATCATATTGAGGGACTGGCGGCAAACGTTATTCCTCCCTGGTATCCCGAGATGTTCCGTAGGGGATATCCGGCAGCTCAATTTGGATGTGATCTTTGCCATGCAACCGATCGATGCAACATTTGTCATACAAGACATAAGTTTGCAGCAGCAGAGGGCAGAAGACCGGAGGCCTGTATGAGTTGTCATATGGGTTTTGATCATCCAGATGCAGAGACCTATGGTGAATCAAAGATGGGATATATTTATCATTTGGAAGGAGACCACTGGGATTGGGAAAAACCGTTGGCAGAAATTGTGCCTGGTAAAGACTACAGAACACCAACATGCCAGTTTTGCCATTTTGACCAAGGAAATGGCAAGTTCGCCCACAACCCGGTTACAAAAGGTGTGTGGAGGATGGGAACAGTTCCACCAAAAGGGGTAGATTACAAATCATCGTTAAAAGATTACCCGCATGGTATCAATCTTCCCCCTATGAATTATAGTCTTGATATTTATTCTCCTGAAAATAAGCAAAGGTCAGAGCAGTGGGTAGCAGTGTGTAGCAAATGTCACAGCCCAAGATTTGCCAGGTTATATCGCGAAAATTTAAATGATTTTATGTTCGAAATGTGGAAGTTACAGGATAGAGCCCAGCTTATCTTAGACGAAATTGTTGAGTTAGATGCTTTTGAGGTACCTATTAAAGAGAGAGACATCTTCCCGCTTGGAGATATACTTGCCGATGCGCTTGGACCTGGATTATTGGGAGAGTCAGTGTATAAAGCCTTCAAGACAAAAGCTGGAAAAGTGCCTGTCATTGGACCTATCCTTGGCTTGCATGGTTTGTTTGCAACGGGAAGGAATAATCCTTCAGAAATTGAAATTACCTATGCTGATATGTGGTTTGGGGATAAAGCTCACGCCTATAAAGGTGTAGCTCACGGTCAGCAGGATATTTCATGGTGGTATGGCGCTGCCAAGGTATATCAGAAGATTAATATACTGGAAAGCCAGGCCGCTGCGCTTAAACATGATAAAGAGTTCCATGAGATCCTGAAAGCTAAGGACAGGAAAAAATTTGCTGGTATTATAGGAAGTATTATCGGAATCGTTGCGGTATTAATGATTGGCGCTGCAATGTGGAAAAAGAGACGTGAGACTAATCACGAATAAGAGTAGTGTTTTTATAATAGAGGCAAAAAAGGCATCTTTGTTGAAGATGCCTTTTTTGTTTTATAGCTGTTTTATTTATGCTGGAGAATCCTATGCTGCGTGATATCAGACAATATGTGCTAAGTTCATCACAGTTTGGAGCATTTCCTTACGATTTTAAAAGTGATGGTGATGCTTATAAACATTCTAAGGTCATTATTATGGGGGTACCTTTTGATGGTACAGCTACCTATCAAACAGGAACCAAAGTAGGTCCTTATGCGATACTTAATGCTTCTATTAATGTAGAGCCGTATGATGACGAATTAGGTGATATCTATTCTGCAGGTATTTTTACTGTGGGAATACTTAATTTAGAGGAAATTCATACTGATGCAAAAAAGGTAATCGAGGCAGTTTACCATGTCAGTAAAGGAATTGTAAAAGACAGTAAGTTTTTGGTAACGTTAGGTGGTGAACATTCGATTTCACAAGGGGTAATAAAAGCATATAAAGAAAAATATAAGAAATTATCTGTGCTTCAACTAGATGCACATCTTGATTTAATGGAGCAGTTTGGCGGTACTCCCTACAGCCACGCGAGTGTATCAAGAAGGGTGGCTGAAGACCTGAGATGTAAAGTGACCAGTTTTGGTGTAAGAGTAGTATCGAAGGAAGAACAGGAATTTGTAGAAAAGAGTAAAAATGCCGTGTCTGTGTTTTATGCAAGAGATATTTATAATAATGATGACTGGCATGAGGAAGCCATAGAAACATTAGAAGATTATGTATACATTACTTTGGATGTGGATGGCTTCGATATATCGATTATGCCTGCTACAGGGACGCCTGTTCCTGGTGGTTTGGGGTGGTATCGGACACTGGATTTTTTACGCAAAGTATATACGAATCGAAAAGTGGTTGGATTCGATGTGGTTGAGTTGAAACCCAATCCGGGAAATGAAGCGCCAAATTTTTTAGCTGCCAATCTTGTGTATAAAAATATAGGATTTTATAATAAATATACCCTTTTGTCTTAACTATAGTAGTTATGATAAAAAAGATTCCCTATATCCTTGTCATGATATTTGTGTTTCCCCCCTTTACTTTCTCTGAAACGTTCTGTAACATATCCCCAAATCTAAAACTTTCTATAAAAAACTACCTGCGATTTTCAGGTAATTCTATAGGAAATAACCTGGACTTAGATAACAAAAAGAGTGAGGGCGTTACTTATGTAGGATACACTTATGATACGGAATTTAATATTATCTATTTTTACAACAAAGATGGATTGGAAAGGGACTGGACTTGGATTATCAATATATGTTATTTTAAGGAAGATGTAATTATTGAAGTTGAATAGATAACTCTATAAGGTGAATTTATGGTAAAACAAAATATGATTCTTGTGAAGATAATCGCTGGATTACTTCTGATGTGTTTCCTGGTAATAGGTTGCGGGGATAAAGCAAGTTACCATGACAGGAAAGGGCTTGCCCTCTATAATCAGAGGAAATATGATGAGTCAATTGCAGAATTTAAGAAAGCATTAGAAGTGAACCCCAACCATTACAATGCCCGTTTCGATTTAGGAATTGCTTATTATACAAAAGGTATGGTAAATGAATCGATAGCGGAACTAAAAAAGGCAATTGACGCAAATCCCGTTGAGCCAAAGGCACATTATAATATTGCTTTTGCTTATGTAGCCAATAAGAAATTTGAGGATGCAATTTCTGAATACCAAAAAGCAATAGATCTGTTTGCAGCAAAAAAGGACAAAAAAGAGGCGGAGGGATATTTATACCTGGCTATTACGTATAGTTTAATTGAAAAGAATGAAGAGGCTTTTACTGCATGTAAAAAGGCTCTGGAGATTAATCCAAACCTGGAGGATGGACATTATTTCATGGGTGTTTGCTATTTTAAAAAGAATATGTTTGATGATTCTATAGCAGAGCTTAAAAAAGCTGTTCAGTTAAACCCTAAATCAGAAAAGGCACATAGTGTTCTTTCTGTAATTTATGATAAGCTTGGAATGGTTAACGAGGTTATGGAACAAAATCGTATCCTGAGGCAACTCTCATTTGAAAGGGAGAACGATGAAAGATATTCAAAAAAGTAGGAATAGAGAGAATGATTTAAAAATACTTGAGCAATCTCTTGCTCCAGAAACTGAGGCAAACAGGTGATATCAATGAGCAGTATGATATCGTAATGGGTCTATTATGCGATAGTGTCAAGGTGCTTCTGGTCTTGTTAAATTCTAAAAATATGAAATGAAGTGGAGGGCGTGGAATGGAGAAGGATATTGCAAGGGTAATAATCAGAGAAGAGCAGATTCGGAATAAACTTCACGAATTATCAAAAACGCTAATTCATGATTATCATGGTAAAGAGTGGACGATCATTGCAATCCTCAATGGAAGTCTTGTGTTTCTTGCTGATTTAATTCGGCTAATTCCCTTTCCTATCAGATTAGATACTATTGATGCCGCTACGTATGGTGAATATACTTTTCCCAAAGGAGAGACGAAGGTCGTACATCAATTTAAAATTGATATAGAAGATAAACATGTATTGGTGATTGATGATATTATTGATACGGGTAGTACCCTGAAGAGGGTTCTTGATGATATTAAGGGTTATCATCCAAAAACTCTCAAGAGTTGTGTTCTCTTAAACCGGTTGAGCAGGCGGCAGCATCACATTCATCCAGAGTACTGTTGTTTTGATATTGGGGATGATTTTGTTGTCGGATATGGATTAGATTATAATAATAAATATCGGAATCTTCCCTTTATTGGTGTTCTCAAAAATGAATGTTACCGGCGCTAAAGTCTGTAGTATCGGAATGAATTAAAATATAAGGAAAGCACTCGTTGAAAGCCATTTTCGTTCATTTTTCTTTAAAAATTGAAAAGATTTCTGAAGAGGATTGTCTATGATGCGCAAACAACTGCCGGTGGTAGTGGAGGGCCTATCTTTAATAATAAAGGAAAGGTTATTGGGATTAGTTACGGAATTTTTCCAGGATTTCGGGGATCGAGTTTTGGTGTTCCGATCAGCTATGGTATAGAGCTGATTAAATCAATTACATCAATATCATTAAGTAAGAAGGATTAAAATGAGAAATAGTTATCTGTCTTTTTTGATCAAAAATAAAGGTAGGGATAGCGCGGGGCTTACAAAAAGGAGATTCAGGAAGATGTATTTTGCAATCTTATGGATCTTTACCTTGGGTATGTTTTGTAACTCTTTATATGCACATTCTGATGGTTCTCCTTTGGCCTGCCTTGGCAGCGGGGTTGATAGATATAGTTGGAGATTTTATGCTCCGGATAATTTTACTTGTGGTAATTTGGGTTGTCACTACCAATATCCCATTGGTTCCGGAAAGGGTAAGTTTATGCTGTTTGTACTGGATAAATGCGAGCCGGGAGAAGTTGTTGACATCCTTGTCTCTTTTAAACAAACAGATACAGACTTTCATGGCTTTCAAATTACTGCACAGGACCGGTATTATAATCGACTGGTGGGTACATTTGTTAACGTAGGGGATGACGAAGATACACAGGTGGAAGCGAGAGGAAATTATGCAACTCATACAAAGAAAGGAACACAACAAAAATTTTGGCATGTAAAATGGCAAGCGCCTCCTGCTGATTTTTGGGTCGCCAACCCCGTAAGGTTTTATGCGATGGGAATCGAGGCTGACAATGATGGTACTGCTATGGGTGATTATGTTTACAAGGCAACAAGGTTTATTATTGTAGAACAAAAAAAAGAACAAAAAAAACAGGTTCGGGAATTAATGAAGGAATAATTTTATGAAAGTAAAAATAATACTGATAGGATTTCTGATGATTATCCTGAGTATATCATGCAGAATTGATGCTTCTCCACTTGATTTTTCATGGAATGCGCCGAAAACGTATGTACATAATGAAGGTACAAGCGGAGAAATCAGATATATAATATGGTTCTATAATTTGGGAAATACTTTAGAAAAACCTATACTGGTACCGATCGAAGTGTTTTTAATGACGGATACCGGAGAGAAATGCCTGGATACTTACTACCCAGACATTATGGAACATGCAGCAAAGCTGGATGAGGATTATCAGGAAGGTAAAAAATATCAATGTGCTATCATAGCAAAAGGGGAATTAGCTCCTAAAATGACAAAGCATTGTATAGCTATGTTTGAAGATATAGATCCAAAGGTCAAACGCCTTGATATATTTGTAACCGGCATATCCCATTTCTTTTTCTGGCGTTGGAGGATGATTGATTATTCTTATAAAATCACCTATGAAAAAGAGTTAGATCATTGGAAACTCATTGAGCATGGGATGTCTAAAGATGCTTCTCATCGTTCATATGAGTTTGAATCGAGAGATTGGCGATGAATTGACACATTTTTTAAACGATATGAAATGTTTTTTGTCATTCCCACGCAAGTGGGAATCCAGTATCTTTCCCTGTTTTTTTCCGTCGGCTGGATTTCCGATAAAGACGTTCGGGAATGACATAATGACATGAAGAACCGATGAAGATTCAAATTATCATTCCAAGCAACCTGTCCTCGTAGAGAAACGGAGAAGGGGAATTCAGATACTGTTATTGCTCCTCTTCTGGATTCCTGTTGAAGTTTATCCTCATAAAAGCAGGAACAGAAATGACTACTTCCTTTAGCTTAAGAAAAAAACCTCTCGAATATCAGATATAAGGCGAAATATTTTAAATTTTTTACTGGATACAGAAAGAGAATTTTCTTAAACTTAAACGATTAAAATAAAAATCCTAATATCACAAGAAGTGTTGGAAATATACATTTTCAATACCATATGAAACAAATCTGAAAACTATGTCAACTTATTTAAGAGCTTATCAGCTTCTGTCTTTTAATAATAAACTGGCCAAACGCGATATGAGAATGGCCAGGTTAAAACAAAAGATATCAGAAACATTTCACAATAAAGAAATGGCAGAATGTTTTTGTCGAATCCGGAATTTTATTCCCACAGTTCACAAGCAATCCAGAAAGACCACAGAGGGTATTAAAACACCCTCATTGACTCTCCATTAAATTTTCGTTAATGGGGGGGTAGTAGTATTATCAAAGAACAACAATCCTGCTGCAAAGTTTACTCGTCATGTTTATCTATCTTTGTAAAAAACCTGAGTAATTACACCTTTCGCAACTCATCCAATAATACCTGAAGAAAATAGAAAAATTACTGTTGTGCGGTAAGGGTTAGGATTAATAAAAAAAGGTATTAATCTCAATATCACTGATATTGCTTCTATAGGTGTCACTTAATCTGTCATTACCATAGGATCGTATAAAAAATTCAATTTTTGTATCTGAAAAATACATGAAAACTTATGGGACATATATAACTGAGGAATCAGTGCCTGGCATACCAGCTCCTGCTGGTCAACACACAACTATCAATGCTGCTTTAAGGAATTTAAGAATAAGCGATTTACTAACGTTTATAGGCATTAATCTAAGATTTATTACGGAAAATATCATGAATGCCCTTATTTTCTTTAATATTTTGCGGCCTCAGGATCAGAATCAAAGGTATGATATACATACACCAAGCATACCCGATATGTGTGGAGAAACAGTAATGGTTATCGTGTTTACTATTGCATATTTGTTTCATACATCTGCACGCTTAAAAAATACCGTTACTGATATACCGATGTATTTGTATGATAGAGGAGTCACCCGACATTTAGAGGATGGTCTTCAGAGGTCAAAAAGATTCTTTTTTACAACAATTGCAGGTTTTGGATTATATTTTTTCTCAAGGTATTTTTTCTCGCCTATTTTAGAGGTAATCTTTATTGAGAATACCACAATAGCATCCTTTGCGTTGAATATTTTGAATGACATAATTAAGCTCTGTTCTCCTCTTATTTTTGTGTATGTGTATTGTCAATATTTAGCCGCAAATAAGGCTGTTGCTCTCATGCTGTATGTATTCTTCATTATACGGAATCTTTTTGCAACGAATGTGTTGGGATTCATTACTGAATATGATTTGCACGTGGGCGCTCCTTTTTTAGATGTGTTATCACCGATGATTATCTTCTATTCCTTGTCTTACAGTATTGAAAGGATTGAATTAGTATCTGATACTTGTTTTTCCCTGGACGTTGATCCTGTTGTTGCTGAGTATTCATAAAGGAGCTTGTGATTTCTGTTTATAGAGATACTCTAAAAAATCAATTACTTCTTTAGGGGAATGAACAAAGTAATCTGCTGAAGACGTATTTGAAGGCTCTCCTACAAAAATCGTTACTCCTTTCCCATGTAGTGTAGTAAATACCTCTTTATCTGCGCTATCATCTCCTAAATATATAATAAGTGCATTGGTGCTGAATTCTGGGGGGAAATAATTTGCCAGCAGCCATGTAATTCTTGTTGCCTTGTTCCACTTCACGGGAGGCCGTATTTCATAAACCATCTTTCCTGTGCTTAGATAAAGCATTTCCTTGTCTAAAAAAGGTTTTGTAATAGTATGGAAGGTTTTCGTGATATATTCCATATCATGGGTTGTTTTCACTAAACGGTAATGCAAACTGATGGAAAGACCTTTATCTTCTATATATACCCCTTCAATGTGTCTTAGAGATTTCAAGAGTTGCAAGTAGGTGTTCCAAAGGATATAGCGTGCTTTTTTAGCTTCCGGACTAATGAAACATATATTAGGTCCTTCTATTTCTATTCCATAGTTTGCAACATACAGCGCTTTTTGTATATTAATTAATTTTTTTATTTGCTGCAAAGAGCGCCCTGTAACTATGCCTAAACGAAATGCTTTGTGAGAAGAAAATTTTATGAGGAGTTCCCGAACTTTTTCTGAAAGTATGGCGAGATCCGGATGTTTCTGAATCGGCGCTAAGGTGCCGTCATAATCGGATAAAAGAAGTATCCTTTTCTTGCTGTGAAGAAGTTCATGAATTGTTTGAATATTATCGAACAGATATCTCATTGGTGTAATTTTGTCAATTCGTTTACAATATTTTGACTCCAATGGTACACGTTATGTTCAGATACGTATTTTCTCATTCGCTGCATTCTTTTTCTCTTTTCCTCCTCAGGCATTTCTATGGCGACCTTTATTGCCTCTGCAAAGGTATCTGTGGCATAAGGATTAATTTGAATGCAGCCGGTAAGTTCTGAAGCAGCGCCGGTAAACCTGCTGAGTAAAAGCGCTCCAAGCTCATCAGAACGGGAAGCTACAAACTCTTTCGCAACGAGATTCATACCATCATGCAATGAGCTCACAATACAGACGTCTGATAAACGGTACAGCGCCTGGATACTTACCCGATTAAAATGTGATTTTACCAGCCGTATAGGTGTCCATCTGCCACTATGATATTTATGATTAATCTCATTCATCAGATCGTAGATCGTATCGTTGTAATCCCGATAGTCTGCAATATGAATCCGGCTTAAGGTACCAGCCTGAACAAACGTAAATTTATTTCGGTACTCAGGATACTTTTCAAGAAATCGGTCAATCGCCATAAATCGTTCTGAAATGCCTTTGGTATAATCTACCCGGTCCAGTCCTATCCCAATAATCTGTCCCTTTAAACCCAGTTCTTTCCTGATACGGACCATCTCAGACTCAACCTCTTTTCCCTGTGCCTGCGTGTTTAGTTCATCAAAATCGATACTAATGGGGAAGGGACGAATATGTGTTGTCTTCCCACCCTTTGTCGCTGCAAATATTCCATAATCTATCTTTGACTCCAGATTCCTGTCTACTGTATCAAGGAAATTATTACAATGGTATTGTATATGAAATCCTAAAAGATCATTTCCTAAAAGTCCCTCAAGGATTTCCTGACCCCATGGACATATGCGAAATGCCTCTCTATTCGGCCACGGGATATGCCAGAATTGTGCAACAAGCAAGTCCGGTCTACTCTCCTTGAGCATCTTTGGAAGTAGGGTAAAATGATAGTCTTGAATGAAAACAAACGCTTTTTCATTTCCTGCCTCTTCCAGAATAACCTTGGCAAACTTTTGATTTACCGACTTGTAGGCTAACCAGTCTGCCTCATTAAATTTTGGTTTGACATACACAATATGGCACAGAGGCCAGAGCGCCTCATTGGAAAACCCATAATAAAATCGTTCTTCCTCCTCACGGGTAAGCCAAACCCTTCGAAGGGTATATTGTGGATGATCTGGTGGTACTGCAACACGGTCGTTCCTGTCGACAACCTCCTTATCGGCGTCTCCACTTCCATAAGCAACCCATGTTCCTCCTTCTGCACGGATAATAGGGTCCAGAGCCGTAACCATTCCACTTGCAGGAACAATATAATGAATCTCATCACCAACATAATTGTGAATGTAAGGTTCACGATTCGATACCACTATAAGCTTGTAACCTTTCAGCTTGCTCGAAATCAGCTCTTTTAATGACTCACGCGTAGATATCATATCCAGTTAAAAGAAATCCTTAGTTTGAGTAATTACCAACTTTTTAATCATATGACCAAAGAGACTGCAGGTATTATAAAGACCATGTCATGCATTTTCAACTTATTATCTTCTGCTTATGACCTTGTATTGCTGTATTCTCCTGTATGTTAACTATTATAAACTTATAAGTACGATAGTATAAAGTGGAATAGGTAGCCTATGCAAGGAAATTGTCTCAACATTAGAAATGAACATAAATAGCCATAAATGAGGTTGGGTTTTAAAAGGCAAAACCCAACGACTTGTTACCCACCCCTCAATCTCCTCCCGAGAGGGGACTTTTTTATTCCCCCTCTTGAGAGAGGTTAGGAGTGTGTTAACGGCATCATGAAAAACTTTACATTTCCTCTACATTACATGAGGCCTTCGGCAGCTTTTATATAACACCGACGTAGGGGCGAACACAAGGTTCTCCCCTACAACAAAATATTGAAATTCCTA
>SULG01000057.1 GCA_005524015.1 Candidatus Jettenia ecosi | reverse complement strand
GGTATTTGATATTTGGGATTTGGTTTTTTTTATCCGTGTTTATCCGTGTCCATCCGTGGTTAAAACAAATTAGCCACGGATGAACACTGATTTTAAAAAATGACATCAGAATACCAAAGTTTGAATATTGGAAATTGAAATTTGGAAATTATTTGTAATTTGGTATTTGAGATTTAGGATTTTATTTTATCCGTGCCTATCCGTAATTGGGGATATCCGGAAAGAGTTGAATTTTCTCATAAATTCTCTCTGCAAAACCACTCAACCTTATCCTTGTATAAAAAATGGAAAATGTCAAGATTCAACAGACTGTCTGAGAATACAAAAGTATTAGTTACTGGGGCGGATGGTTTCATCGGCTCACACCTTACCGAAATGTTGCTCGATCAAGGCTATCAGGTAAAGGCCTTGTGCTACTATAACTCTTTCAACAGTTGGGGATGGCTCGACGGTATAAGGCATTCCCATTTGGAGATAGTTTCCGGAGATGTGAGAGACCCGCATTTCTGCAAACATATTACCCGCGATGTGGAGATCATCTTCCATTTGGCGGCACTCATCGCTATTCCCTACTCGTATGTGGCCCCCGATAGCTATGTGGACACCAATGTGAAGGGAACCTTGAATATCTGCCAGGCTGCCAAAGAGAGCGGGGTGAAGCGTGTGTTGGTTACCTCCACTTCAGAAGTGTATGGCACCGCACAATATGTTCCTATCGATGAAAACCATCCCAGGCAGCCGCAATCGCCCTATTCGGCTTCCAAGATTGGCGCCGATGCCATGGCCATGAGTTTCTACAACGCCTTCAGCCTTCCGGTGGTGATTGTGCGCCCGTTCAATACTTACGGACCCCGTCAATCGGCGCGTGCGGTGATTCCAACCATCATTATACAGATTGCGAACGGAATGAGGGAGATCAAATTGGGTGATTTAAGTCCCACGCGCGACTTCAACTTTGTGAAAGACACCTGCCGGGGATTTATCGCGCTCTCCACATGCGATGCAGCCATTGGGGAGGAGGTAAATATAGCCAGCAATTACGAGATCTCTGTGCGCGATATCCTGCAACTCATCGCCAGGATCATGGGTGCTGATGTCAACTTCGTCGAAGATACCCAGCGACTCCGTCCTGAAAATTCAGAAGTTTTCCGCCTCTGGGGAGCCAATGCCAAGATGAAAAGCCTTACTGGCCTCGAACCGGCATACGCCCTTGAAACAGGCCTTCGTGAAACTATCGAATGGTTCACCAACCCCGATAATTTAACAATGTATAAGGCAGATATTTACAATGTTTGAAATCGATTACGAAATATTTAAAGAGATAGCTGCTTTTATACGGAAAACCTTCAATCAACCCGAAGGGTTTATTGCTTTGCATGAGCCCCGATTTACGGGTAATGAGAAAAAATACTTAGCGGAGTGCATTGACACCACTTTTGTATCGAGCGTAGGAAAATTTGTAGATCGTTTCGAAGAGATGATAGCTGCCTACACAGGAGTCAGCAAGGCGGTGGCATGTGTAAACGGCACCAATGCGCTTCACCTAGCCCTTCTGTTGATAGGCGTAGAGAGAGAAGACGAGGTGATCACCCAGTCGCTCACCTTCATTGCCATAGCCAACGCCATCTCATACCGTGGAGCATATCCTGTCTTCTTGGATGTGGACTGCGAAACCATGGGACTCTCGCCCGCTGCAGTAGAAGAATGGCTGATGAAAAACGCCGAGATGCGCGGCGATCAGTGCTACAACAAGCAAACCGGTCGTAGAATAAAAGCTTGCGTACCTATGCACACCTTCGGCCATCCGGTAAGGTTAGACGAACTAGTTGCGCTATGTCATAGATACCACATCGAATTGGTAGAGGATGCCGCTGAGAGCTTGGGAAGTTTTTATAAAGAAAGGCACACCGGCACTTTTGGAAAGGTGGGAGCGCTTAGCTTCAATGGTAACAAGACCATCACCACCGGCGGTGGAGGCATGTTGCTATGTAATGATCTTGCGTTGGCAAAACACGCCAAGCACCTCACCACGCAAGCAAAGCTACCTCACGCATGGGAATTTGTACATGACCATATCGGTTACAACTATCGTATGCCCAATATAAACGCTGCCTTGGGTTGCGCGCAGATGGAGAGATTAAAAGAGATTATTGAGAACAAGCGGGAACTGGCCCATCTATACGCCAAATTTTTTCATCAGATAGGCGTACAAATTTTTATTGAGCCTCAGAATTGCCGTTCAAATTATTGGCTGAATGTTCTTATTTTGAAAAACAAGAATGAGCGTGATGTGTTTTTGAACTTAACAAATAACGAGGAGGTGATGACCCGTCCTGTCTGGTGTCCCATACATAAACTCCCGATGTTTGCTACCTGTCAAACAGACCACCTCACCAACACCCAGTGGTTTGAGGAACGAGTGGTGAATATTCCAAGCAGCGCGAGGGTTTGATGGAAGAGATTGTTCTTATAGGTGGTGGAGGGCACTGTAAATCCTGCATAGAGGTAATTGAAGCCGAAGATAAATTTAAAATAATTGGGATCGTGGACACAAAGGAAAAGTTGCGCCAAAAGGTTTTAGGTTATGAGGTGATAGCATGTGATGAAGATTTACCGAAGTTGGTTAAAGAGCATAAAAACTTTCTGATAGCAATAGAGCAGATAAAAAGTCCGGAAAAGAGAATAGAGAAATTTGAATATTTGAAAAGTTTGGGTGCAAATTTTCCCGTAATTATTTCTCCTTTATCTCATGTCTCAAAGCATGCCACCATTGGTGAAGGGACAATCATAATGCACAATGTAATTGTAAATGCCGGAACAACTATTGGTAAGAATTGTATAATTAATACCGGTGCAATCATTGAGCATGATGCTGTTATTGGAAATCGTTGTCATATCTCGACAGGTGCAATTATAAATGGTGGTACGAAAGTAAAAGAAGGGACTTTCTTCGGAAGTAATAGTATGGCAAAAGAATATATCGAAATTGGCGAAAATTCTATTATTGGGGGGGAGTAAGCATAATGAATGAAGAGCATCAATCCAAATTCAATAGTAAAAACCCACTAAAGATTGGATATTTTGCAGATGGGAAATGGGCACATGAGGCGTTTAAATTACTAATAAAAGATGATTCAATTGCCATTCAATTTATTTGTCTTCGTCATGACACCCAGGATAAAATCCTTGAGCAACTGGCTAAACAGCATAAAATAAATTGTTTTATACATAGAGATGTAAATTCATTTGAATTTATAGAAAAAATTAAACCCTATAAATGTGATTTATTTGTATCTATGTCATTTAACCAGATTTTTAAACCAGAAATAATTAATCTACCAGAGATGAAAACGATAAACTGTCATGCTGGAAAATTGCCATTTTATCGTGGCCGGAATGTTTTAAACTGGGTTCTGATTAATGGTGAAAAGGAATTTGGAATTACCGTTCATTATGTTGATGATGGGATTGATACAGGAGACATTATTTTACAGCGGACTTATTCTATTACCGATGAAGATAATTATCAAACCTTACTGGAAAAGGCATATGTTGGGTGTGCTAAGGTTCTGCATGAAGCTGTAAAACTTTTACAGGTTGGTAAGGTCGAATCCATAAAACAAGCAGACATTCACCCTGTAGGGTTTTATTGTCCACAGAGGAAAGATGGTGATGAGATTATAGATTGGAATCAAACAAGTTATGAAATCTTTAATTTTGTGAGAGCGATTTGTAAACCTGGTCCGATGGCAAGGAGTTTTATAAACGGTAAAGAGATAAAAATCAATAAAGTTAAAATTATCCCAGAGTATCCGGTATATAAAAGTATCCCCGGTGCTGTTGTGGGTATTGATAAAGAAGGTTTTTTTGTTAAGACAAAAGAGAGTGTAATAAAAATAACAGAGTGGGAATATGACGGGAAAATAAAAATTGGGGATAGATTAAAATGAAAAAAACTTTCATCATCGCAGAGGCTGGCACTTACGCTGGGAATCCGGCAAAAAAGATGAAAAGTGGAAAATAAGACTGTCTTTTTATCAGTTGTATTTCCTTCAATCGAAAGGTTTCTTGATGATTTTTTCAAATCTCTTGAGGCGCAGACTTTCAAAGATTTTGACGTGTTCATAATAAATGATGGACTTAAGGGTTTTGAGAAGTACAAAAAAAGGTTCAGCGGTCTGAATATAGTTGAGATTGAATTCACTGAAACACCGGCAAAGGTAAGGGAGTTCGGTATTAAACAGGCTCTGGATGTAGGATATGGTGCGATTGTATTTGGGGATGCTGACGATTATTTTGCAAAAAATAGGGTTGAGGTATCAAAGGCGCTGCTTAAAGACTTCGATATTGTTGTAAACGATATCGAGCTTGTGAATGAAAGGGATGAGCGGATAAAGAAAGGATATCTTTCCAGACGGATTAAAGATAAAGAGGTATTAGGGATTCAAGATATCAGGGACAGGAACTTCATGGGCCTGTCAAACACGGCAGTAAGGAGCAGACTTTTAGAAAGTTTGGCAATAAACGAAGATCTTATCGCGGTTGATTGGTTTATCTTTAGCGTCCTTCTTAAGAAAGGCAGTAAAGCTGTTTTTACGAGCGAGACTGAAACATATTACAGGCAGCACGGCGGCAATACCATAGGGCTTGACAGCATGGATGAGAGAAAACTGAAGACCGCTATAAAAGCAAAGCTCCTGCATTTCAGGGAAATGGCAAAGAACTATTTTGAATACAAAAGGCCATATGAGCAGATGAAAGCGCTTGAGAAAAAGATTTCCAATAAGTTTTTTTTGAAAGAGTATATGGAGACAATCTGCCTTCTGAAGATTGAAAACCCGTTCTGGTGGGAAGAAATCAGGTATATAGAGGTATAGATGAGGATAAAAATTACTAATAAGAAAGAAGTGTATAATTTTTGTGAGCCGTACGTTATTGCGGAGCTCGGCTCTAACCATAACGGAGACATGGAGCTTGCGAAAAAGCTTATCATAGCTGCTAAAGAAGCTGGCGCAGACTGCGTAAAGTTTCAGAGTTGGTCAAAAGATACCATATTTGCAAGGAAGGTCTACGAGGACAACTATTTTTTAAAAGACGATTATAGGAACAGAACTGACTACACACTCAAGGAGTTAGTCGAGGAATTTTCTATATCCGAGCAGGAACTTTTGGGTATGAAGAGGTTTTCCGATGAGTTAGGGATTGATTGCACCTCGACCCCGTTTTCCAAGAAAGAGGTGGACTTCGTCGTTGAGAGGCTAAATACGCCTTTTATTAAGGTGGCTTCCATGGATCTCAACAATTATCCTTTTCTTGACTACATCGCAAAAAAAGGACTCCCCGTAGTGGTCGCAACAGGCCTCAGCGAGTTATATGAAATAGATAGGGCTATAAGAACCATTGAGAATGCGGGTAATCTCCAGATAGTTATTCTCCATTGTGTCTCCAACTACCCTCCCAAGGATGAGGATGTTAACCTGAATAATATTGAGTCACTTCAGAAGCTCTATCCCTACCCTGTTGGGTTCTCCGACCATACGCTGGGATTTTCAATACCTCTCGTTTCCGTCGCAAAAGGCGCATGCATTCTCGAAAAGCATTTTACGCTGGATAAAAACATGTTCGGCTGGGATCACAAAATATCTGCGACACCGGATGAGTTGAAAATAATCTGCGAAGAATCAAAGAGGATTCAAAAGGCCATTGGAAGCTATTCCTTTAAGTGTGAGGAAGATGAAGAAAGGAAGGCTGCCTTCAGAAGGAGCATAGTCACTACAAGGTCGATCAAGGCGGGAGAGGTAATCAAAGAAAGCGATATTGATTTCAAAAGGCCCGGCACAGGGCTTCCACCTGAGTATAAGGATTTTGTTATAGGCAGGACTGCAAAAAGGGTTATTGAGGCTGACCGAATTATATCGAAAGAGGACCTTGTTTGATGATAGCTATTGTGCCGGCGAGGGGTGGGTCAAAGGGTTTACCTGGAAAGAACATAAAAGAGCTTTTGGGAAAACCTATGATAGCGTCTGCTATAGAGGAAGGGTTACGATCACGGTATTTAAGCGAAGTCATAGTCTCAACAGACGATAAAGAGATCGCTGAAGTAGCTGTTAGGTATGGGGCCAAATGTCCGTTTATGAGGCCTGTGGAACTGGCTACAGATAAGAGCCTTGCAATGGATACATACACATATACGATAGAAAGACTAAATAAGGAGTTCGGATATAATATCCGTGAATTTGTGGTGTTACAGCCAACTTCCCCCTTACGGATTGCCGAAGATATAGACAATACCATAGAGATTTTTAAAACGCATGATGCTGATTCTGCAGTTAGTTTTACCAAAGAGCATCACCCAATATCATGGCACAAATTCCTTGATGAGAATAATAAAATTACCCCTTTATTCGAGGAGAAGGTTCAAAATAGACAGGAAATAAGGCCGACATATTATCCAAATGGGGCAGTGTATGTATTTAAGCTTAGTGTGGTAAAAAGCGGGCGGTATTATACCGAGAACTCATACGCATATGTAATGCCTGCCGACAGGTCTGTGGATGTGGATACCATAGATGATTTTGAGTATGCCGAATTTCTATTGAGGAAGAGGTATGAAAAATAAATTAGTAATAGATGAGAGAACAACATTTGAGGATGCCATCAGGCTTCTTGACCAGAATGGTAATGGTTTCTTACCAGTAGTTGATACCGGAAACAAGCTTATAGGCATACTTACCGATGGTGATATACGCAGGGCAATCTTAAACAAAAAAACAGCATTAATAGATATTATTAATAAAAACCCGGCTACTATGAACCATAAAGTCCATAGAAAGCAGGCAATACAGTATCTCAAATCTATACACAGAAAACATCTCCCCCTTGTTGATGATAAACACAGGCTTGTTGACGTTATCCTGCTCGACGATCTAGAGTTTAATGCAAAGCCTAATAAGGTGGTCATCATGGCTGGCGGGCTTGGATCGAGGCTTGGCGAGCTTACAAGAGATACACCAAAACCTATGCTTATGGTCGGTAAAAAACCTATTCTCGAAAATATAATGGAATATTGCTATGAGCACGGCTTTACAAATATTTATATAAGCGTGAATTATAAGTCTGAAGTTATTAAGGAATATTTCCAAGACGGCTCTGAATTTGGCGTTAACATAAAATATATCGAGGAAAAGGACAAGTTGGGCACAGCAGGGGCTTTGAGTCTAATCGAAGATGTGATTAAAGAACCGTTTTTAGTTGTTAACGGAGATATATTGACGACATTGAACTTTGATGATCTTCTTGATTTTCACAACAATGTTAAATCAGATGCAACGATGTGTGTAAAGGAGATCGAACACCGGATACCTTATGGTGTCGTTGATATTAAAGATACAATTGTAATCGCAATAGAAGAAAAGCCATCTCAGAAGGTATGTATTAATGCCGGGATATATGTACTGAGCGCAGAGGTTAGAGGGTTAATCCCGAAAAATCAGTACTTAGACATGACGAATCTATTTGATTTGCTGATTCAAAAAGGTTTTAAGGTTTCTGCATATAAAACCAGCGACTATTGGATTGATGTTGGTCAGTTAAAAGATATAGAAATAGTTAGAAATGATTTTAGAATATTAAAATAAATTTACAGATGTCGTTATAAGTGCAGAAATGGTTACTAGTTTTCTTTCTGAAAGCAAGAGATTTGCGGCGGTCTTGAAAAGAGAAGAAAGATTAAAAAATTTGATAGTCTCTATTAAAAATAAACTTCAAGATAACAAAGGAGAAATTATTTATCTGGGTGCTCAATATAGCACCCCGGTAGTTGGGTTTTTGGTAAATATATTGGTGATGCGCTATGTAGACCCTGAAACATTTGGATTGTATCAGTCCATCTTACTTTGGGGGTCTTATTTATCATTTTTGCAAATGGGCGTTTTCAATGGCTTGAACAGAAATTTATCTTATTACAAAGGTGCTGGTAGGATTCATGAACTACAAACGGCCGCCTCAACAGGATTTGTATTTTCTATTCTAGTATCGTTCATTGCGCTGTTAATTGTTGCTTGCATCTCTTTTTCCCCTATCAATGACCATTCGCAAGTTGCTATCTGGGCTTTTCTATTGCTATGTTTAACAGCTTTTACGCAGCCCATGATTATATTTTTCGACACGTTGTACAGGACAGGGCAGGACTTTAAAAAATTAGGTAAGTTTATTGCCATTGACAATTCAATCTATTCCGCTAACAGTTTACTAATTGTGTTTTTTGGGTATATTGGATTTGTCATTCAAGCAGCTATAAAAGTAATAGTTGCGCTAAGTTTAAGAGCCTGCGGGAAAATCAGTTTTGTGAATTTTAAGTTCTCATTTCAATCTTTTACAGATCAGATCAGCACAGGTTTTCCGATTTTGCTGAATAGTTATTTGTACACCACTTTCCTGATTTTTGACCAATTTTATATTGTACGAACTTTTGATAGGGTTGAATTGGGTTACTATAACCTTACCAGGCTGGTATTATTAGTTATTCCCATAATTCCTGATTCTTTAACTACGGTGTTTTATCCTAAAGCATCAGCGGCATATGGAAAATCAGGAAATCAGCGGAATGTGTTAAAACCCTTTTTCTTCAAAGCGCTGGAAGTAAATGCAATTGTTTTAATACCCATTATATTAATTGTTTATTTCACCATAGAGCCACTGGTTACAAATTTTTTACCAAAATATGTAAATGGCATTGAATATGCAAAAATATCTGTAATAGGTGGATTAGGGTATATATTTGTAGGGCCATCTGTTATCTTGGGGGTGTTAAAAAAGAATAGCTTTAATTTAATATTTCTTGCATTGCTATCGTTCTTAACCTATGGATTATACTTTCTCGGAATGTTAACCTTTTCCGACATTGAATCTTTGATCTGGTTTAAAAATATATTGTTTGTATCATACGGGTTTTTAATGTTGGTATTTGTATACTCATTAATAACTATTAAAGATTAAGATGATAAATTAGAAATACAGTTTTCATAATATATTTACTGTTCTTAAAAACTGTTTTAGTCTCTTGTTATCATTTTTTATTTAAAAAAATTGTAATGCGACAATAGTTAGAAATCCACATTTAACCATTAAAATAATTTTATGAATTACGTATTCCAAGTCCGCCACTGGAACATAGACTTTTTTCTATTTTTAGAAAAAAACCTTTTAAGCAATCATAAAGAAGTAAATATCGTCTGGTTTACAATGGAAAAGGAGGCTTTTACACAGCTAAATATGTCTCATAAAAATGTATTTTACTTACCTGCTGAGTTTACTAAACATAGAATTCAGGACAAGACTAAATTATTAGATTTTGATCATTGGATGTATGAAACCTATGGATATGGTGTTGAATTCATCTATGAGATAGAGAGATTTAAACCAAAAGCTGCAGAAAAGTTAAATTTTATTAATGCACATATTGATATACTTCACGATTTAATACCAGAAAAGAGTAAAATGGTTGCATTAAGCTGTGAGCATTTTGTTTACTTGATAAGCACTTACATCAATAAAATGAAAGGGGGAATAAACTATTTTATACAACCTTGTGGATTTCCTTTAAACACTCAAGTAATTATGAAAAACCCATGGAATTTGTTTTATTTCAGGACAGAACCGATGGATGAAACACCACTTGATGCCTATATTGCATCACTGACGCAAAGCCCGATGGAGTCGATTCATTATATGAAACCTCAAAAAATGATCACGCTGCATGCGAGTATTTTGCAGCGGATAAAAAAAACTTACAGACCTAAGCTAACATACAATATGTTTTCATACCTTGAAGCAAAACCAAGAAATATTATCCCGGGACGTTTCATGCAAAAAAAACACATACCCTATAAATTTGACTATATTCAGGAAAAGGATTTAGCATCGCTTAAAGAAAAAGGCAGAATATTTTATTTTCCCTTACAGTTCGAACCAGAAATGACTATTTTGGCTTATTCTCCCTGGTTCAAGAGTCAATTGGAGGTAATTCGTTTAATAGGTCAATCTTTAAAGCAAGGCGATATCTTGTTACTTAAAGAAAACCCTAAAATGATTGGCAAGCGTGGCAAGCACTATTATGCTGAAATCTCTCAGTATAATCAGGTCTTATGGGCTGACCCTGGTTTGAACTCCAGAAATATCATTCGCAATTCTTTCAAAGTCATATCCATCACCGGTACCGCAAGTATTGAAGCAGCTTGTCTAGGGATTAATTCAATGATATTTGGCTACCCGCCATTCAAAAAGTTGCTTATTGAAGAACCTGTTTCTGATCAGAAAATTTGCGATTTCATACAAACACTTTACAAAGCATATACTTCTGAAGAGATTATCCGTCAAGTAAAAAAAGAATGGCCGGAATTTTCTAAAAGTGTTTTTTTTGGTAATTTTATCCCGCAATATATCAATGATAAATTTACAATTAGTAATAGTGCTATACTGGCAGGTAATTTTTTAAAAGAAGTATTTAAATAAGGTAATCAGGATGTTTAAAAATTTTAACAAGGAAAATCTTATCCTTTTACTATTGGGTTTGAATATTCTGAGTAGTTTTATCTGGGTATTTGGATTTCATACGCTTAGGTTGGTACTTCTGAGTGGCGTCGGGTTAACTCTATTGAGTATTTTTTTTATTGAAAAAAATGTAGTGGCAACTATCTTTATAAAGTTTTGGATATTTATAATGTTTTTTGTCGGTTTCATTAACCGACCATCGGGTTATTTTCCTAATTTAATAGTCGATTTGTCGTCTCTTGGCATCATATACTCTGCGTATTCCATTAGAAATATAGTTGGTAATCAAGTATATAAAGCGGCAATAATATTAATAATAGTGCCTTTGATTTTTTATGCTTACACTATCCCAAGTATGGACATATCAATTGTTCAATCTGGATATTTCAATCGTGCAAAAACTCTTAATGCATTTGGAGACACTTTGTTGGCTGGTGGTGCCTTGAAAGGTCAAGTTATATATGATACACATGGAATAATGCTTGCACAAGTATTTCTCTTCTTCTTATTGTTGCCCATTTTTTATACTAAATTTAATAAACCACTTTTACTTTTATTATTTGCATCGGGAGTATTGTTGATACTTTTATATTCAGTCTATTATCAAAAAAGACAATCTTCTCTTGAGTTATTCTTAATAATTATTTTATATGGATTGTATTATCGTAAACTACTAAGAGGATTTCTTCCTAACAATTTACTTTTTACAGCCATAATTGCGATAGGCGTAATTTATTTCGTCCTAACTTCGTCTTATTTTGAAAATGTGTTGAATCGATTCACTGAGACTGCCGAGGATATTAATTCCTTTGACAGAAAGGAGGAAGCAGTATTTGTTTTATCACAATTTTCTTTTTTAGATTGGGTATTCGGTAAGGGACTAGGTTTTTCCACACCCGACACTGCAGGGGGTGCTATGCTACATATTGGATATGCCAATCTAATTTTCAAAGGTGGAATAATCTTACTCTTTTTCTATTTGTATAATAGCATTAATAATTTGATGTACTGCTTGAAAGCCGCTAAAAGACACCCCGAATTTTATGTTGGTGTTGTAATAAGCATTTATTCAATGATTCAGCTTACTTATACGGGAGGCTTCCATTGGTTCGCCACTATAATTATCACTGGGTTGGCCATGTTCTCAAGATATCCATTAAAATCAATTGTACATGATGCACTATATCTCAAAGGCTGAAGAGACACATTTAACATCAGATATCTTCATCAAAATGGTTTTCAGGTGGTCTACTCCCAAGGGATAGAGGGCGTTTGGGGACAGATCGGGGTTAACTTTTATGTTATGGCGCACATATTGTGGAATTCAAATGATGACGTCGAAAAACCATGAGGGAATATTTCCCCCTTGCCACATTTGGTATATTATTTTCATTTTTTATATCAGATAATAAAAAACGTAATTTAGTAATAGGCTTAATTTTATCTTTTTTTCTTCTTTTTTCTTCTTTTTTCTTTAAACAAAGGGTTAATTATTTCTGGACTGAATTCAATACAACCCATGTTTGAGGGTACTGCAATAGCGAATAAAATTCATGATATTGTTTTATCAATACAATATGGTGAAACCGAAGGTGAAGTTGGAAAGAGAAGTGATCTCTACAAAATGTCTTGGAATGTCTTTTTTCAAAATCCAGTCTTTGGCGGTTCGAATAAAATAGAAATTGGTGGCCATTCATACTTTGCTGATCGTTTAGCCTATTTCTGACTTGTTGGTATAACTCCACTCATTATGTCTTTTTATTTTACATTTAAAAAACATTTTTCCCTTATTGAAAAAAGAAAAAAAATTTATTACGTACTAGGCCTATTACTCTTTATCTTATTAGGATTTCTTAAAAATATTGGCGGGATAGAGTACTTTCTTTATCTATTTGTTTTCCTCCCTGGATTGTGTTTGATGGAAGAACTTCAAGAAAATAAAATTAAAGTGTCTTTACAATCGACTTATTTATAGTCAAGTAAGTGGAAAAGAGCATAAAATCATTAATGGTATTTCTCTGGTAAACTTACTCTGGACAAAAGGTGATGAATTCATTCCGATTGATTATCGAGTATACCAGAGAGAAAACGACGACAAGACCAAGAATGATCACTTTCATGATATGCTCCAAAGAGCCAAACAAAGAGGATTTACCCCTCACTATGTTCTGATGGATGCATGGTACTCAAGTATAAACAATCTCAAATTCATTACGATGAAACTCAAGTGGAACTTTATCTGTAACCTTAAATCTAATCGACAAGTTAGCATGAGCCAAGGAACCTATAGTTCTTTAGCTGACTTAGATCTTGCTGAAAAACAAGTAAGAAAAGTCTGGCTGGAGGAATATGGGTTTATCGTAGTCTGTAAAATAGTCCACATAGCTTGTCCTCGACTGCGATCGGGGGAACGGAGACATTACCTATTTGGCAAGTAGTGATTTAACCTTAACCGATTATGATACGTTTACTGAACATTTCCATCAGAGATGGAAACTTGCCCTCGAACATTATCGGGGGATAGAAGAGTTCCGTAGAGGTATTAAACAAACAATGGGGATAGAGAAGTGCTGTTCCACGTTAGCAATTTCTCAACTAACCCATATATTTGCCTCGTTTCTTGCTTTTTTGAAATTGGAAATAAGGCGTATCAAAGAGCACATATCCTGGTATGAGCAAAAAGCTTCTCTTACCAGATTTTCTGTTACTGAGTATTTATTAGTAAACGCGTAAGTCCTAAATTTATTGAAATTACTCATTTTAATTTTTTTAACTGCCAAATTTGTAGTTTCTTAATTTATTAATAAATAAAGACTTATAAATAGATGCGAAAGGTAGGTTACAATTTACGGAAGATATAATTTCGATAAAAAGCCTATGTTAGAATAGCATCTTGTTTTATATGAGAGTTGGTAAGGAAAATGGAATAAAAATGATATCTTTTAGTGGAATAGACGGTTCCGGGAAAGGAACACAAATCGCTCTTGTTGAGGAGTTTTTTCGCAATAATAGTATTAAATATAAAACTATTTGGGCAAGAGGCAGTTGGACGCCTGGAATTGAATTTGTGAAGAAGATAGTTAGGCGAGACCGCGGATTTTCCGAAGAACAAAAAGCAGAATACAGAAAAGAAGCACGCACTAACCTAAAAAAGCAGAAGATTATATTAATGGGTCTTCTAAGTTTTGTGTGGGTAAATTTTAGTGCTTCCCTTTATTGCAAGGATTTACGGCAAGTATTTGTTAACAAAGACCCTTAATACTGAATTGTTCGAAACAAATGAAGATATTGATTATTGTAAATAGCTTTCCACCGAAGATTAACTCTGCGGCTCGTTTATATTCTAATCTATCGAAATTTTTTAGAGAAAGAGGGCATGATGTTACAGTGCTTACGACTCATCCGTCAGAAGAATGTGTTGCTGATAAGTCGGATGAATATTATAAAACCCAACGTGGTCGATCATTCTGGAACGGAATTCGAATTATTAGGGTACCACATCTCAGCTTCCTTTCTCGAATAATAGGAGGGAAATCTATGCGGTTTGCGCTGACCTGTTTAAACTTTATTATATGGGGCATATTTATAAAGAGGCATGATGTTGTGCTTGTTTATTCACCGCCTTTGTTTTTAGGAGTTGCAGGATATTTCATATCTAAAATGAAAAAAAATTACTATGTCATTAATCTTCAGGATATTCATCCAAAGGTATTGATTGACGCCGGCATTATTCAGAGTTCACTACTGAAACGTATTCTGTTGTCAATGGAAACCTTCAATTATTCAAACGCCAGCTTCATTATTGTTTATTCTGAGGGCAATAAAAAGTATTTAGTGAATAAGAACATTAATAAGGACAAAATTGCGGTTATCCCTAATTGGATAGATACCGATCTTATCCAACCTTCCGAAAAGATGAATGCTTTGCGGCGTGAGCTTGACTTAGAGAATAAATTTGTTGTTACGTATGCCGGTTCATTGACGCCGGCTCAGCAGCCTGAAACGATTGTTAAAGCTGCCGCATTGTTAAAAGATCATAATGAGATCAGATTTTGTATAGTTGGTGATGGACCTTCAAAGCCTGAGCTACACAAACTCATTGCCGACTATAAACTAATCAATGTATGTCTTTTGCCTGTTCAGACTGGGAAAAAATACTTTGATGTTTTGAATGCTTCTGATGTATGTTTGCTATCTCTTGGCAAAGATATCCCCCCCCAGACTGTGCCAGGTAAATTGGCCGAAATAATGGCCTGTGGCCAGCCTGTGATCGCAAGTGTTGATCTTACGGGCGATGCTGCCAAGATCATTGAAGAGGCGGCATGTGGATATAATGTAGCGGCTGGCGATGCCTTAGGGCTTTCAAATGCTATTCTCGAAATGTATAACAATCAGGATGGGTTAAAAGTAATGGGTGATAACGCTCGCCAATTTGCCATCCGCGGATTCTCTCAGGATGTCTGTCTGAAGAAATTTGAGCGATTGCTCGTTTCTGTCTCAGGACATTCGGGATAATAGCGATTAATCAACATTTAATTATGGGGTGTATTTAATGTTTACGCTTATCATTCGACTGACAACTCTTTGTCTTCCAAATTGCTTGAAGATGTCTTTTCTAAGACTATTAGGATATTCAATAGGAAAAAATTGTTATATTGGTTTTTCTCTAATCTTATCGCGGGAACTGATCATTGAAGATTATGTCTATATTGGGTCATCTGTGCGAGTTTTACCTGGCGTTGAGATTCCCTGCTAGTGTTTTGTTGGTATGGGGAGTGGTGTTTCAAAAAGTTTTGAAGAGAATTATATATTAATTGCAGGGGGGTGCCTGCGAAAGTGATGAAGAATCTTTCATCGGAGAGCCTTTTTTTTAATCGATTGTACCATCATCAGCCACACCATCATGCATCATATCAAGGATAGATATCAATATTACTTATGCAAAATTTTAACTGGACAATGCTGAAACAGAATACTATAAGGATTAGTTATGTCACGAATACGAGTTTGCAACGTAGACGAAGAGGGTCGTTTTGGCGGGCCTGAACGCCGTATAGTTCAGGTAGCTAAAGCCCTTAAACAACTTGGCGTTGACACTCATGTGGTATACCCAAGATATGATTCAGAGAAATTCGCACAAGAACTTTCAAAAGCAGGAATTTCAAGTTCAGCTCTGAATATCACGAGATTGAGCAAAGAAAAAAAGGTATTTGCCAGATATGTTTTTTATTTCTTCGTTGAAATATATCGTCTTTGCATGTTTTTTCGCAAACACGGGTTTGATTTGATACATGTCAACGGTTCGTATCAATTCAAAGTGGCGTTAGCTGCAAAATTGGCAGGGATTCCTGTTGTGTGGCATTTAAATGATACGATGATGGACGCCATTGTAAAAAAAATATGTATTATTATTGCTGAATATTGTGCATCAGGTTTTATCGTTACTGGCAAGAGGGTCTATGAATACTATATTCGCGGTACTTCGCTTGAGCGAAAACCGTATTGTGAAATTCAAGTGCCTGTGGACACAACAGTTTTTGATCCCGCAGTTGTTGTTGCGGAAAACAGAACAAGTCTGACTAATGGCAGGAAAATAGTAACCGTATCAGGCATTAATCCGACAAAAGGTCTTGAGTACTTTATAGAGATGGCTACAAACTTGCTGCAGCATCATAATGATTTGGTATTCTTTGTTGCAGGTGCTGAATTCAGCAGTCAGAAAAAATACTATGAGGATCTCAAGACGTTAGTTTCAAAAGCTATGTTGACGGACAACAATCTTAAATTTGTCGGCATGGTGGACGATGTCCCATCCTTTCTTAAAGGAGCAGATATTTTTGTTTTTACCTCAGTTTCCGAATCCGGGCCAGCTGCTGTATGGGAAGCAATGTCCATGGGCAAGGCCATTGTTACCACCGATGTGGGGGGAGTACCTCAATATATTGAAGATGGGGTATCAGGCTTCATTGTGCCAATAAAAGACGCCAGGGCATTGAGCGAAAAGGTTGAACTACTTCTGGCAAATCCTGCATTGCGACAAAAAATGGGGGCTGAGGCAAGGAGTGTGGCACAAAAAAACCTTGATGTTACATTAGCAGCTCAAAAGCATGCCTCTTTTTATCGAAGAATCTTATCGTTATCCTCCGATTGAAAAATGCGGAGAATGGCACGAATATCATGAAAATGAATTATTTATATAGAAAGTTTGACAAAGAAGAGGCAGTATATGAAATTGACAACTTCAAAGACGTATCAAATATGCTCTAATTGCATTATGGATACCACGGACCCCAACATCACTTTTGATGAACGCGGATGGTGCGACTATTGCCGCAATTATTATGAAAATATCCTGCCGAATTGGCACACGGATGAGCGTGGAGAAAAAGAGTTACTGAAGATTGCTGAAAAGATAAAAAAAGAAGGGAAAGGGAAGGATTTTGATTGCATTATCGGCGTGAGTGGTGGCCTGGACAGTTCTTATGCAACTTATATTGCAAAGGAAAAAATGGGTTTAAGACCATTGATTTTTCATGTGGATGCAGGTTGGAATACGCAACAAGCCGTTGGAAATATAGAAAAATTAGTCGATGGTTTGGGTCTGGATTTATATACGGAAGTAATAAATTGGGAAGAAATGAAAGATGTGCAAGTTGCATATTTTAAATCTCAAATAGCAAATATGGACGATCCTCAAGATATTGTTTTTTTTTCAACTCTATACAAATTTGCAAGAAAACATAAAATAAAATACGTTTTAACTGGGTCAAATTATTCAACAGAATGTTGCAGAGAGCCGGAGGAGTGGGGGGCCTATCCAGGCATAGATAAAACTTTAGTTAAAGATATACATCATCGTTTCGGTAAAATTCCTTTAAAAACCTTTCCTATCGTTGATGTCTTTACGTATAAAATTTATTATAAATACGTATTAGGCATGGATGTTGTTAAACCTTTAAACCTTGTGCCGTATATTAAAAAAGATGCCGAAAAATTACTGGAAGAACGTTTTGGCTGGCAAAAGTTTGTTCATAAACATCATGAATCACGTTTTACTCGATTTTATGAAGATTATTGGATGCCAAGAAAAT
Source organism: Candidatus Jettenia ecosi (assembly GCA_005524015.1). Lineage (GTDB taxonomy): Bacteria > Planctomycetota > Brocadiia > Brocadiales > Brocadiaceae > Jettenia > Jettenia ecosi. Next base: position 5,226 of record SULG01000057.1, on the reverse strand, counting down.
TTGGTTATGAGAAACGCCGTGCGCATTTTTCAAGTTTAATTTTAACGAATCAGATGACACGAGACGAAGCGCTTGAAAGAATTTCGAAACCAGAAATGGATGAACAATTTTTAATTCAGGAATTTGAGTATGTCGCTAATAAATTGGGTTTGTCTGTTGAAGAATTACAAACAATATTTGATGGAAAAAATAAAACCTACCGAGACTACAAGAACAAAAGATTTTTGATTGGTCTTGGCGCTAGAGCTATGAAAATTTTAGGATTAGAAAAAAGATTATTTAGATGATAGTAATAATTGATTATGGATTGGGTAATATTAGCGCTTTTGCAAATGTTTTTAAAAGGCTGAATATTCCTGTTAAAATTGCTAAAACAACGAGCGATTTAGAGGAAGTATCAAAAATTATTTTACCGGGTGTCGGCGCTTTTGACCATGCAATGATAAAGCTTAAAGAATCAGGTATGCGCGAAAAGCTTGATGAACTGGTACTAAAGAAATCAATACCCGTACTTGGTATTTGTGTTGGTATGCAAATATTGGCTCATTCGAGCGAGGAGGGAAGTCTGCCTGGATTGGGTTGGATTGATGGGGTAGTAAAAAAATTTGATACGCAAAAAATAAAGCAAAGGACACATCTGCCTCATATGGGTTGGAATGATGTAAAGCCATTGAAAAATCCGGGTTTATTTAAGAACGTTGACTCTAATCCTCTTTTTTATTTTTTACATTCCTATTACTTTCATTGTAATAAATCAGAAGATGCATTAGCGGTATCTGATTATGGTGGTGAGTTTGTAAGCGCTGTTAATTGCGGCAATATTTACGGGGTTCAGTTTCATCCTGAGAAAAGTCATCATAATGGCGTTCAACTATTAAAAAACTTTGCGAATCTATAATAATAGTAACTATTCAGATATCATTTAACCACAGAAAGCACAAAAGGCGCAAAAGGAATGAAAGAAGAAGAGATATTGAAGATTTGCGACACGGTACGACAGACTGCCTTTGAACTTCACACGTTCTTGCGGCACGGTCATTTAGAGAAAGTATACGAGAATGGATTGGTTCATCGTTTGCGCAAAAAGGGTCTAAAAGTTCTGCAACAGCATCCTCTTGATGTCCGGGATGAAGACGGGGCTGTACTGGGTGATTACATTGCAGACTTGTTCGTGGAAGAAGTGCTTATTGTTGAATTGAAAGCCTGTAAGACCTTGGCCAATGAACACATTGCCCAAGGGTTCGGATATATTCGAGCTTCAGGGCAACGACACGCCCTACTGATTAACTTCGGTGCTCCAAAAATTCAATTTAAAAAACTCATTTTGTGACTTTTGTGTATTCTGTGGTTAAATTTTGTAGAATCGACCGGAGTGGTTAAAAATAATGTTACGACCAAGAATAATACCCTGTTTATTAGTAAAGGATAAAGGACTTGTTAAGACAGTCAATTTCAAGAATCCTAAGTACGTTGGTGACCCTATTAATGCGGTGAGAATATTCAACGAAAAGGAAGTAGATGAGCTGATGGTGGTTGATATTGATGCAACTGGTGAAAATAGAGGCCCTGATTATAAAATGATTGAATACTTAGCAGCCGAATGCCGAATGCCTCTCTGCTATGGTGGCGGTGTTAAGACTGTTGAGCAAGCACAAAGAATTTTTGGGTTGGGGGTTGAAAAGGTAGCAGTAAGTTCCTCTGCGGTTGAGAATCCTGAGTTTGTGACTAGATTAGCTGAACAAGTTGGCAGTCAGAGTATTGTTGTAGTTTTAGATGTTAAAAAACGTTTAAAAGGCGGTAAATATGAGGTCTGGACACACAATGGGCAAAAGAATACTGAGAAATGTGCGGTAGCGTTTGCGCAGCAACTGGAAAGGCTCGGAGTTGGCGAGATCGTAGTAAATTCTATTGATAATGATGGCATTATGAAAGGTTATGATCTTGCTTTGGTTGACAAAATTCGAGAGTCGATTAGTGTCCCATTAACGGTACTCGGTGGCGCCGGGTCGCTTCAAGATATAGGCCAGCTAATTAATAAGTATGGGATCATAGGCGCTGCTGCTGGGAGTCTATTCGTATTCAAAGGAATATACAAGGCGGTGCTGATCAACTACCCAAGCAGGGCAGAAAAGGATGCGCTCATTACATTGAAATAATGATGCATTCGTAAAAAGACTGGTCTCACACAAAGCCACGAAGTTACGGAGAAAGACTATGAAGTTAAGAGGTCGAGAAATTGAGAGGTTAAGTTTTTTTCTAAACTTCCTATCTTCTCATTTTCTCAACTTCGTTATCCCCGCGTTCTTTGTGTCTCCGTGTGAAAATTACTTTTTACGAGACCATCAAATAAATAATAGATTATGGATAAAATATTAATCAGATTACTTGTGCTTATTTATAGTGTTTTCTCGATGGTACACTCTTGTCACGCTACTCCCAATCTTGCTAATGGCAAAGCGTACATTGTTTCTCCACAACAGAACTATACTCAGTCTGTGTCTGCCCCAGCATCCGACACGACATCACTTACTGATGGGAAATATACGGTCGGCTATTTCTGGTCTCAAAAAACAACGGTCGGTTGGCAGAGGGCAAAGACTGTAGAAATTATTATAGATTTAGAAAAAGAGTACAATATTGGAAGTATTGCCTTCAATACAGCGAGAGGGGAAGGAGCCGGGGTGTATTATCCCGCACATATTGCTGCTTTCGTAGGTACCGATCACGAGCATCTGCTCTATGTCGGAGATATAGCCATTAATTCTGAAAATCAGCCGGGATCTTACCAAATCAAACGGTTTGAACTCAATGGTATTGGGATACGGGGACGATATGTCTTTTTGGAAGTTGTTCCTAAGGGTTTATATCTATTCTGTGATGAGATTGAGGTGATTGAGGGAAGTTCCGGCAGTGGACAGAAAGGCACTCTCTCGGTCGACCAGTCTCGTACATTTACCGATCAAATAAGGCGGATAGGTATCGAGAAGGAGCTACAGAACGGACAAATAGACAACCTGAATAAAACGATAGTCGATGTGCCAGAAGAAGAGCACATTCGAAAGATTAAGCGCCAGATTGCGTCACTGCAAACTACGAACGATGTCAAGGCAGTGGAAGCGGATATGCTTGCGCTTCGATGTGCTGTTCTCAGGGCTCGGTTTCCCGGAAACGAGCTTATGATTCAAACCATCAATCCATGGGCACAGATAACTCCGAATATATTCCCTGTCGAAGTAGCTCCGCTCGCTCTTTCTTTCATGCTCCCAAAAGGTGGATATGATTCTCAAGCGCTCATCGTAACCAATCTTTCAGAAAAATCCCGAGGAATTTCTGTTTCACTTGATAAATCTCCGGCAGGAGTCGAACTCGTGCTCTACCAAGTACCGTTTATCAAAACGGCTGCAATGGAATATGTTGCAGATCCGCTGGTACCGGTTGAAAAGCGTTTCATGTTAAGACCGGGGGAATCCCGATTAGTGTTTGTGATAGTTCACGGAACACAATCTGGAACCTGGAGTCATACCCTACGAATAAAACGTGAAGACAGGGTTAAGTCTATACCTATTACAACCTATGTCGCTAATACAGAACTGCCGAAAAACCTTCGCCTCAATTCGGTTAACTGGGCAGAACTTAATTTCAAACTTATCCGCGACCGTAAGCAAATTGCGGTTAACGACCTGCTGTCGCATCATACCAATGTAATTGACGTTCCTCCTGCATACCTGCCAATAGGAGAACTGGTCCAGGATTTCGGGCCACTCGAGGAGTATCTGAGAATTTCAAATGGTATCACGAAGGTGCTCCTTTTTGCAAATTTTAGACCGGTAACCCGCTCGAGCGTAAATGGAAAATATGCTTTCATGGGGAATGAGTGGAAGGTCTGGTTTGAAAAATGGTTTGAAGAATTAACAAAAGTTGCTGCTAAAGCCGGTATTCCCAAGGAGAACTTATACTTTTATCCATACGACGAAATGGATGGCAAACACGTTGAGGATTTCATTGCCTTTGCAACATGGGTGCGAAAGGAAATATCCGATATCCGCTTATACGCAACGATAAACAATAAGAGTGCTTTACAGGCGCTGCCCTATCTTGATGTTGCGCAGGTTGTGAACAGAGAAGATCTGCTGGGAGACATAAGAACTACAGGTCCAGAAATCTGGCTCTATAAAGCGAACGGGCCAGCCAAATCTCTTTCCCCGTATTCGTATTACCGCATGATGTCATGGAAAGCTTTCCTGAATGGCTATACTGGTGTTGGCTTCTGGGCTTACGCTGATGCTGGATCGGGTGATAATCCTGGCACTGCATGGGACGATTTTGACGGAAAAAATCCAGATTACGCAGTCATTTACGAGGGTGAAGGTAATACCATAATTTCAAGTCGTCGTTGGGAGGCTTGGCGCATGGGGATTGAGGACTACGAGCTTCTGACCATGTATGCAAAAGCTAAAGGCGATGGTGCCGCAAAGGCACTTGCTAAGTATGTCCTTGATAATACTAATGATCTATCAAGGGCGGATGAAGTAAGAAGAAAAATCCTTGTTGAGCTTTCCAGATGACATCAATTATGAATTCTAACTTATGGATTTGAACTTATAACCACCCCTCTTTCCCCTCCTTCGCAAGGAGGGGATAAAGGGGAGGTAAAGGATTAAGATTTTTCCGATTTCTCCTTCGCAAGGAGGGGATGAAGGGGAGGTAAAGGATTAAGATTTTTCCGATTTCTCCTTCACAAGGAGGGGGCTAAAAGGGGAGGTAAAGAATTATGATATTACCAATTTCTTCTTCGCAAAGGTTAGAAAAAGGCAAGTAAAGAATCAAAATATTTCCAATTTCCTCTATCACAAGGAAGGATGAAGGAGGGCATTAACTATGACAGAAATATTTAATAAAAAAGAATATGTAAAGAAAAGACAGTATTTGCGAAAAAAGATGACACAAGCAGAAGTATTTCTTTGGTCAAAATTAAAAGGAAAACAACTTAATGGTTTAAAATTTAGAAGGCAATACGGGATTAATAATTATACTGTTGATTTTTATTGTCCAGAATTAAAGTTGGCAATAGAGGTTGATGGAGGTGTTCATTACTATGATTCAAGAATTGTATTTGACAAACAAAGAGTAAAGGATATAGAAGCTTTAGGAATTAAGGTGTTAAGATATACAAATATTGATGTTGTTAAGAATATAAACAGTGTTTTGCAAGATATTATAACAAAA
>SULG01000056.1 GCA_005524015.1 Candidatus Jettenia ecosi | reverse complement strand
TGGTAAAGAAGCTTAGCTTGATGCGTATGGGTGTGTTCCTTCCCCTCTTGAGAGGGGGCAGGGGTGTGTTAATGGCATAACGAAAACTTTGAAATTCCTACACATTACATGAGATTGTAAACCAGGATATACCATAATTCTAATGAATTTATCTATAGGTTCTCATGGCAAGAGGTTTATATAAAGAATAGTTAGTCGGGAGAATAGATGTGTTTTTTGATCACTTAGGCTTATAGCAAGGCCGTGGCGCATAAAAATGAATGAGATAAAGAAAGAAATACAAGCCAGATTACAACAACTTGAGCAAGAAGAGGGGATGTGCATCTTCTACGCTTGCGAGTCGGGAAGCAGAGCCTGGGATTTTCCTTCCGCTAATAGTGATTACGATGTACGTTTTTTGTACATTCACCCGAAAAATTGGTATCTCTCTATTGATGAAAAACGAGATGTGATCGAACGACCCGTCAACGATTTGATAGACCTTAGTGGTTGGGATATCAGAAAGGCACTTAGACTTTTCCGGAAATCAAACCCGCCTTTGCTGGAGTGGTTAAATTCGCCCATAATTTATCAGCATCGGTTTGATATTGTAGATAAAATTAAAGCCTTGATGCCGGAGTATTATTCTCCAAGATCGTGCCTCTATCATTATCTCCATATGGCAGAAGGCAACTTTAGAGAATATCTCAAAGGCGAAATTGTATCGGCAAAGAAATGTCTTTATGTTCTGCGTCCGATATTGGCTTGTAAATGGATCGAAGCAGGCTATGGGGGTGTTCCCATGGAGTTTGAAGTTCTGGTTGACCGTATGGTTATGTCGGGGAAGTTAAAGGAAGCCATAAGAGGATTGTTGGAGCGTAAAAAAGAGGGACAAGAACTGGACAAGGGTCCAAGAATACCTCTTATAAGCGAGTTTATTGAGGCAGAACTTGAAAGGTTGTTGGGTAAAAAGCCCGATGGGAACAGTTTTAGATCCAACACGGAAAAGCTGGATGAGTTATTTCACTGGTCATTAGAAGCCGCCTGGGCAAAAACTGCCGGCTGACATTCATCTGTCCTGATAATGATCAATCGTTACCATTTGAGCAATGATAACATACAGTAAAAGTTATAATTGCATTCACGGGTAACCTGTTACTCTGTGCCCTGTTTGTTCGTTAAAGTATGGTATTTCCAGAGCTGTATAAAGGATAAAAGGACTTTTCTTGATTGACGAGCTTGATGTTTTGAGAATAGTTGTAAAAAGATTGGAGTCGGCTGGTATACCTTATATGATCACTGGTTCGATAGCGGCCAATTTTTATACAACGCCAAGAATGACCAGGGATATCGATATTGTTATTGAAGTTGAAGAAAAAGATACCGAGACATTATTCCCCTTATTTTTTCATGATTTCTATGTAAATAAGGATTCTATAAAAAACGCAATTCGCATGAAGCAAATATTCAACATTATCCATAATGAAGGAATTGTTAAGGTCGATTTTATAATCAGGAAAGATTCAAATTACCGTAAGATCGAGTTCAAACGCAGGAGAAGTATGGTTTTCGAGGGATTGAAGATCCATATTACTTCACCAGAAGATCTTATACTATCAAAACTTTTCTGGGCAAAAGAAAGTTTATCAGAAATGCAGATCAGGGATGTGAGGAATCTTTTAAAAACGGTACACAATCTGGATATCAATTATATTGAGAAATGGGTAAGGGAATTGGGACTTGAAGAGGTATATAACGGGGTAAAGAAATGACTGATACAGATCTTCTCATCGAATCCCGCTTTTTAGAAATGGTGATGAAAAAAAGTGGACAGGAGAGATTGAAAATGGGATTTTCCATGTTTGATATGGCACGGAAGCAGGTAGTGGCATCAATAAAAATGGATAATCCGCAGAGTAGCAAGAGTGATATAAAGAGAGAACTGTTTCTTCGTTTTTACGGGCAAGATTTTTCTCCTGAAGAGCAAAAGAAGATTTTGAGTCAATTATGATTAAAATAGACAGGGGTTTAAGTCACAAGATTGAACCCGCCAAGAATGATATAAAGAGAAAAATGCCCCCTGTTGTTATGTATCATTGTACTGACGAACACTTTTTAAAATAAAGAAAATAGCGCTGGATAATTGTATATGTCTACTGAAAAAATAAAACTTTGCCCAAAATGCGGATCGGAGTATTATGCGCATATTTCAATATGCGCTGATTGCGGCATTTCTCTGGTAATGCCGGAAGAGATCGAAAAAGAGAGAAATAAAAAATCAGACATTCCTGTACCTCTCCACGACGAATGGGTTACCATCAGAGAAGAGGGTAAAGAAGGCATCCGTGAGCTATCGGATTTACTTTCAAGAAACGGCATTTTCTGGAAAATTGTATTGGCCCCTGGCTGCAGTACAGGGAAGTGTGGATGCCGATATCTTCTTCTGATACCAAAAAAAGATGCGCCTGCCGCACACGAATGTATTGAGGTATTCTATACACAAAAGTATCCTGAAATCAAAACTTCCCAGGAATGGGGATCACAAGGAAGATGCCCTGCTTGCGGTTACTGTGTAGGTTCCGATGCGAGAGAATGTCCTGATTGCGGACTATTGTTCATTATTGAAAAGTGATCGCTCATTTGAATTATGCGGGTCTGTTGCTCTATCTACGCCAGGCAATTCCGATGGTAAACACGAAGCCGTCTTAGAGTTTCTTGTTTCGGGCTTAATCTGATCCGGGAATACAAAAATGAAGGAATAATACCTATGAGTAAACAAATGCCTATGACTATTGAATTAGAACCGGGTACGTATCAGTGGTGCTCGTGTGGGAATACGAAAAAAGAGCCGTTTTGTGATGGCTCACACGAAGGAACGGATAAAGCGCCGTTTAATTTTAAAATTGTACTGAAAAGAAAATATGTAATTTGCAATTGCTACCTGACAAAAAATCCACCATTTTGTGATGGCATATGTCGCCGTATCAAAATTGATACAGCGTGAAATGTAATAGGGTATTTTGTGTTTCAAGAGGAAAATATAATTGACAAATTCATGAAAACCAGTGAACTCGATACCTATAGATAGCTTTATGAGAATTATGGTATATCCTCATTGCTCTCGGCAAGGCTAAAGCCTCGTCCTACACATGAACTTATTCTTTTAATACGTTGGTATTCTTACTATACCTCAATAGTTGTCCTCGTGATTTTTTATGATCTCTATTGCCACACCCATTTCAACATTACCTGCTATATAAGATACCGTGCCTGTATGATCCGGACAGTAACAGAAACCACCGGGGATAGGCCACTCAATACAGGGACAGCGTGGATCAATCCTGGGGTCGAAATTGATGTAACACCAGGTCGGTTTTACTGTAGCCCCAAGACCTATACTATGCACAATTTGTTGAAAACTCTTTTCCGTGGTGTAGTCGTTTTTCTGCACATGCAATGATTCTGCGTATAGACAGGCAGCTACCGTAATTATCAGACACAGGAGAATACCTAAAAGGATGAGAGGTCTTCTGCTCATTTTTAACTATAAATTTTATCAAAGGTACTGCGCAGCGATTGGATGGATTTTTCTGCGGCTTCTAACCGTTTTCGCAAACCCAGAATTGCCTTCTCACTAACAAAGGCATTGCTGCCATAATTTAAGGCGCCTACAACATGAAGAATATCGAGGGTGCTGACAATACCAACCACACGTCCGCTATCCTGAATAATGAGCCTGTGGATTTTTTTGTTATACATAATTTTTGCAAGGCGGTCTATCGTATCGGTGGCCTCTGCCGCAATAACATGGGGCGTCATGATATCTTTTACCGTAGCTTTTCCAAAATCTTTCTCCTTAGTTACCGTATCGAAGGCTTTTGTTTGTCTTCCATTGGTATCGGTATAAAACGATCTTTTGCTGCTGAGATCTTGTTTTTTCGTTTTTTCTTTTGTATATCCAAGAATATCAGTTTTTGACACAACCCCTATAGGATTTTCCTTTCTATCAACGACAGGCACCCCATTAACACGATAGTCGGTAAGGACTTTTATCAGATCACGGATAGACGTTTCCGGATAAACACATACTACCTTTGCTGTCATTAAATCTTTTGCCAAGAGTTTGTATGTAGCCATAGTCATTTTCTCCTCAAATAAAAATGCCAGAAAGATGGCGTTTCAGAGTAATGAAAAAGAGATAAAATCACAGAATTTACAGGCTCATAGAGTTTCATGTATAGGAATTTCGATTCTGCAGGGCAACCTTTAGGGTTGCTATCCCGGTGCAGGTGTTCAGTCGGGGAAGCAAGGCTAAAGCCTTACCCTACATTTTGCATATATGTAATGCTTTTTACTTAAATCTATTATCTGCTTTTTTACATACTCTTTGCAATAGGATATATGTATTTTTAAATGATTTTTTATCATCCGGATGGCGGGAAAGATACTCATTCAGATATCGAAATGCGTCTTCATAGTTCTTCTTCGCAAGGTAATTGTCTAAAAGCAGGATGACGGTGCGATTATCATGAGGATTACACCGCAATGCTTGCTGACAGTATTTCATGGATTCTTCATATTTCATATCGCTATTAGCATTGTAGGCCTTATACAGAAATAGCTCTGAAATAAGTTCTTCATCCCTCATTATTTTCTTTTGGAGATGGTACTTGTCTGCATGCTTGACGATACCGTCGCTATGCGTATGCTCAAAGTAGTATGTTTGTTCATGGGATACTAACACATTGTATATGTGCCCAGGGATAAAGACACTTTTTATGTCCACATCAAAGCGCCGGCAGAGGATGGTAAACTGTATTGCGTAAGAAAGACAGTTTCCTACTTTAAGATTAAGAGTATCCCTGAAATTGTAGCAATCGTTGTATATCCCTTCGCAGGTATTTTCTCTTAACCAGTTAAATAGTATCTTTGCCTTCGTTGAAGGATCGTTTTCTTTATGGATATCCGTTTCTTGATTAATACGGGAGATGAGAAGGTCGATTTTCTCCAGATATCCTTGCATCCTCTTACCACTGTTCACACCAGAAGCAATAAGGCACGCCTGCTCAAATGGCATATCCAGCCGGCCATCTTCTATATCAGAGAGCAAAGATGTTTCCAGGTTGCCGGAATATTTTTTGTCAGCGTTTTGTACTGACTGGCAACCGGCGAGGCATAGTAATAGTATGATACAAAATCGTTTTATACATAGCGACATAAGTTTACAACTGTCTGTCATTCCGGGCTTGACCCGGAATCCAGTATTTTTCTGGATTCCCGCTTCCGCGGGAATGACATATTCGTATCTGATTAATGACGCTGTGTATATGAACAAGGAATGGCTCATCAGCTACTTTAACCTGGATTTTATCTCGTCGAGTAATCTTTCCTGGGTAAATGGTTTTTCCAGGAACGTTAAATTTGGATCTATTTCAAATATGATTTTGTATGAACGTGGCGAGAAACTGCTGGCGATAATGACAGGGATAGCAGCGCCTATAGGATTTGATTTTAACTGTTTCAGAAAGGTATCACCCGTCATTTGGTCAAGGAGCAAATCCAAAATGATAAGGTCTGGCTTATCTTCCTTTATCTTTTCAAATGCTTGTTCTCCATCGAGTGCCCTCATGATGGTATAACCGGCACCTTCAAGCATCATCGTATAAAAAAAGAAAAATTCATTCTCATCCTCTATGATGAGTATTTTTTTACCCACATTGAACTCCATTTTGCTTATGATCCATTTTTTTGGGAATTCCAATTATCTTATAATTCCCGGAGAAAAGAATTGAAGTAAGGATAAAAGGGACGTAAGATGATTCTAATGAGTGGTAAATAACCCGAACCGTAAAAGTTTAAGAATAACATCTCCTGTCCTGGTCAAAAGGATACCATCAAATGAATGCATAAAGCAAGAGATTTTCAGGTTACTCCATAAGCAGGAATCCTTTTTTATTTCTCCGGTAAATTGTATTGTGAAAGGGTTATTGGCAAGAGAAAGAAAGGCGTAACACTATGGCGATTGGAATACGTCGTTCAGGAAATAAAGGTTATGAATTTACCGTCTGGGCTCCTTTTCTGAAAACGGTGTCATTAAAAATAGTTTCTCCGTATCAGAAAAATATTCCCATGGAAAAGGACCAGAGAGGATACTGGAAGACAATGGTTGAAGAAGTGACCCATATTTCTTATTATTACCGTCTTGATGATGAAAGGGATAGACCCGATCCGGCTTCTCACTTTCAGCCGGAAGGGGTGCATGGCCCTTCTCAGGTTATTGATCATTCTTATACCTGGCAAGATGAACACTGGCGTGGGATTGATCCCCTTGAGATGATACTGTATGAAGTCCATGTGGGAACATTTACACCAGAGAGAACCTTTGATGCAGTGATCCAGCGTCTTGATGACCTGCGGGATCTGGGGGTAAATGCCCTGGAAATAATGCCAATCGCACAGTTTCCTGGTGAAAGAAATTGGGGATATGATGGGGCTTATCCCTATGCAGTTCAGAACTCATACGGAGGCCCGGAAGGGCTTAAACGGCTTGTGAATGAGTGCCATAAAAAGGGAATCTCAGTTATCCTTGATGTTGTTTACAATCACATGGGGCCTGAGGGGAATTACCTCAGGGAATACGGTCCTTACTTTACCGATAAGTACAAGACGCCCTGGGGAGATGCAATAAATTTTGATGATGCATATTCTAATGAGGTAAGAAATTTTTTCATAGAAAATGCCCTTCACTGGTTCAGACATTATCACATAGATGCCCTTCGCCTGGATGCAGTTCATGCCATTTTCGACAGGGAAGCGAAGCACTTTCTTCACGAGCTTTCAGAAAGGGTTGAAGGATTCTCGCTCCAGGCGGGAAGAAGATTCTATCTTATAGCGGAAAGTGATCTGAACGATTCCCGTGTTGTGGCGCCAAGGGAACTTGGGGGACATGGCATGGACGGCGTGTGGTGTGATGATTTTCATCACTCGCTCCACACCCTTCTTACGGGAGAAAACCAGGGATATTACCTCGATTTTGGGAAGATTGAGCACCTCGTGAAATCTGTAAGGGAGGGGTTCGTCTATTCAGGAGAATACTCGGAGTTCAGGAAGAGGAATCACGGTAATTCATCAAAGAATGTGCCTGCAACGCGCATAGTAGTCTTCTCGCAAAACCACGACCAGATAGGGAACAGGATGCTTGGTGAAAGACTCAGCGCCCTTGTGCCGTATGAGGCTCTTAAACTTGCGGCAGGAATGGTTCTTCTTTCACCGTATATTCCCCTTCTCTTTATGGGCGAAGAATATGGAGAGAGTTCGCCATTCCTTTACTTTGTAAGCCATTGCGATCCTGCCCTTGTTGAAGCGGTGAGGAAAGGGAGGAAAGAGGAATTCGGTGATTTCAAATGGAAGGGAGAACCGCTCGATCCGCAAAGCAGAGAGACATTTCTGAAATCAAAACTGCATTGGGAAAAGAGAACCGAAGGCAGTGGGAAGGTTTTATTGGACTTTTATAAACATGTAATAATGTTACGGAGGACAGTTCCGGCTCTTTCATATCTTGATAAAAAAAATCTTGCTGTAGATGGTGTTGAAGGAGATAAGATTATCTCTGTGCGGAGATGGAAAGATTCAAGTCACGTATTTCTCATCTTCAACTTTAACAGCATTGATGTAAAGTTTGCATCCGCATTTCCCAAAGGAACATGGGTTAAGATACTGGATTCTTCAGAAAAGATGTGGAATGGGCCTGGTTCATTGCTCACAAAAGAACTCGACCCTGAGCAGGAGATAATTATAAAGGGGCATAGTTTGGTTCTGTATAGAAGCGAAAAGCCCTGATATTGAGGTCGCATCGTATGGGTGAATATGGGTAGTTACTCAAAATACTGTTGGAGTATAATGATGTTGTGGATAAGAACAAAAATCCTTCCTTCTTTTCCCCCCTTTTTTAAATGGGGGTTAGGGGGATTAGAGGGGAACATGGACACACATTGCTCTTTCTCCAAGGGGATACCTCCTTTTTCATGGAACAATAATGCATATGGAGATCAGGGGGGATTACTTCCCATACGCATCAAGCTAAGCGCCGACAGCTTGTTCCCAAACTCTGTTTGGGAACACACATGTACGAGAAACTCCGTTTCTCGAATCAATGGTAGAACAGGCATCTTGCCTGTTCTACCGTGATAAACCTGAAAACCTGAATGATAGTGTAGTGTGTATGATTCCTCAGGAGAGGCAGGTTTCAAACCTGTCCCTACTCGAAACAGAGTTTCGAGGCAATTGCGTTCCCAAACAGAGTTTGGGAACGAGCCAACGAGCCAACGAGCCAACGAGCCAACGAGCCAACGAGCCAACGAGCCAACGAGCCAACGAGCTTAGCTTGATGCGTATGGGATTACTTCCCTCTGTGCTTTTGTACCTTATTTTGAGTAGTTATGGATATAGTATTAAAGTGTAGTAGGGCGGATTAAGCGATAGCGAATCCGCCTTTTCTGGAAATAGTAATAGTGGATTCGGCGTAAAAACCAACGCGTTAATCCACCCTACTCATAACTTGATATATAGGAATTTCAAACGTGTTGCCTCCCCCCTGAATCCCCCTCACGGAGGGGGACAAGCGCTGTCCCCCGCTGGCGGGGGTGAAGGGGGTGGACCAATGTCGGGAAACCAGGTATTTTAATGTTTAGAAATTTCAAAGCGATTCCGTAGTGGCAAGGAGCGCTTTGCCACTACTGTTATAAAAGTTGCTGAAGGCTTAATTTAGCGTTAAGGAATTTCAATTCCGTAGGGCAACCCTTCAGGGTTGCCTGGCAAGGCTAAACAGGCTGTCCGAGAATTCATTGGCAACTTTAAACATATACTATTTATTGTCTAATATTAATACAATCGGTCAATATATAGTATAGCATCTAGTGCTCAAAGTAATTCTCGGACAGCCTGTAAAGCCTCGCCCTACATATGATCTATGTAAAGAGCGAGAGAACAATGACCAGGAGTGTTTCTCTTTAAGTTACTTATACAGGGTAAATTCTTATGCAAATTGATGGAAGAAGAAGAGTTATTATTGAGAATATAAAACCGGAGATAGCATGCGGCCACTTTTCTGTTAAAAGAATTATTGGGGAAAAGGTAGTTGTTACAGCGGATGTTTTCTCTGATGGCCATGATGCCGTATGGGCAAATGTTTTATACCGGGGGCCTGAAGATAATGCATGGAGAGAAATTCCCATGCAGTTTAAGGAAAATGACCGGTGGGAAGGGAAGTTTGTTGTTGAGAAGATAGGAATGTATCTCTATACCGTTGAAGGCGGTATTGATTATTTCAAAACCTGGCAGAATGATCTTAAAAAGAAATTTGATGCTAATCAGGATATAAAAATTGATATTTCCTCAGGGATGCAATATATTGAAGAGGCATCAAAAAGAGCTTCAGAAGATGATAAAAAAAAGCTATGGGGATATATTGATTTTTTAGAAAGAGAAGAAAACAAAGAGAATATCGTTTCCGTTATCCTGACCAAAGAACTTACCGGCCTGATGCATACCTATAAGGACAGGAGATTTGTTACAAACTACAGAAATGTGTTGACGATTGTGGTCGACAGATCAAAAGCCCTTTTTAGTGCCTGGTATGAGCGATTCCCAAGATCATGTTCTTCAGAACCTAATACCCATGGAACGTTGAAAGATTGTGAAACCATTCTGCCGGAAATAGCCGAAATGGGATTTGATGTCTTCTATTTGCCGCCTATTCATCCGATAGGAAAAACAAATCGTAAAGGTAAGAATAATTCCACGATAACTGACGTTAACGATGTAGGAAGCCCGTGGGCAATAGGGTCTCATGAAGGCGGTCATAAATCTATCCATCCACAGATGGGAACTATCGAAGATTTTGAGCGTTTGGTACAGAAAGCTAAAGATCATGGTATAGAAATTGCGATGGATTTAGCATTCCAATGTTCACCCGATCATCCTTATGTGAAGGAGCATCCGGAATGGTTCAAATGGCGGCCTGATGGTTCGGTACAGCATGCTGAAAATCCACCGAAGAAATACGAGGATGTATTGCCTTTAAACTTTGAGACGGAGCATTGGCTTCCGTTATGGGAGGAATTGAGGAGTATTGTGATTTTCTGGGTAGAAAAAGGCATCTCCATATTCAGGGTTGATAATCCCCATACGAAACCGTTTGCTTTCTGGGAGTGGCTGATAAAAGAGATAAAGAACAGGCACCCTCATGTTCTATTCCTTTCCGAAGCCTTTGCAAGGCCAAAGGTTATGTGTTATCTTGCCAAACTTGGATTTACACAATCTTACACCTACTTTACCTGGAGAAATACAAAGAAAGAACTTATCCAATATAATACCGAACTTACCCAAACAGAGGTCAGGGAGTATTTCAGGCCTAACTTCTGGCCCAATACACCCGATATTCTGCCTGAATATCTCCAGTATGGAGGCGCGCCGGCTTTTATGATACGACTTGTTCTTGCTGCGACGTTATCATCAAGCTACGGCATTTTTGGTCCCGCTTTTGATCTCTGTGTTCATGAAGCAATTCCCGGAAAGGAAGAGTACCTTAACTCAGAGAAATATGAAATACGATACTGGTATTGGGATAAACCAGGGAATCTTAAAGATTTTATTGCACGGGTTAATCGTATACGGAGGGAAAATTCTGCGCTTCAGACCATCTCGAATTTACAGTTTTGTGAAATAGACAATGATTACCTTCTCTCGTATGAGAAGGCAACAGAAGACCTTTCCAACATACTCCTGATAGTGGTAAATCTTGATGCCTATCACACACAATCTGGATTTGTAAGGGTTCCTATAGACAGGTTTGGCATAGAGAAGAGCCAGCCGTACCTGGCGCATGATCTGTTGAGTGACGATACCTATATATGGCAGGGTGAAAAGAACTATGTAGAGCT
Source organism: Candidatus Jettenia ecosi (assembly GCA_005524015.1). Classification (GTDB taxonomy): domain Bacteria; phylum Planctomycetota; class Brocadiia; order Brocadiales; family Brocadiaceae; genus Jettenia; species Jettenia ecosi. The sequence goes on along the minus strand of SULG01000056.1, from coordinate 12,309 downwards.
TAATCCTGGCACTCTTCCTGCCCGTATATTTAAGATAAGGAAGAGATTAAGAAAAGAGATTGACTTTGATTATTTCATGTGAGGAGACTCGTTGATGAATCAGAAAGAAATATATTTCGAAGACGATCCCTTTTGGTACAAAGATGCCATCATATATGAGCTTCATATAAAGGCTTTTTACGACTCCAATAGTGATGGAATCGGGGACTTTAGAGGTCTTACGGAAAAGTTGGATTACCTGGAAAACCTTGGTATAACCGCTCTATGGCTTCTTCCCTTTTATCCGTCTCCCCTTAAAGATGATGGGTATGATATAGCAAATTACTTCGGCGTTCATCCCGACTATGGTTTATTAAGAGAATTTAAGGAATTTATCAAAGAAGCTCACCGGCGCGGCATAAGGGTTATTACGGAACTTGTCCTCAACCATACCTCAGAACAGCACTCATGGTTTCAAATGGCGAGGAAGGCGAAACGGAGTTCGACCCTGTGGAATTTTTACGTATGGAACGATACCTCGGAAAAATATAACGATGCAAGGATAATATTCAAGGATTTTGAACACTCGAATTGGGCATGGGATCCGGTGGCGAAGGCTTACTATTGGCATCGCTTTTATTCACATCAGCCTGATTTAAATTATGATAATCCTCATGTGCAGAAGAAAATGCTCAGGGTTATTGATTATTGGTTGGATATGGGTGTTGACGGATTGCGTTTAGACGCTGTTCCTTATCTTTTTGAAAGAGAGGGAACCAATTGTGAAAATTTGCCGGAAACTCATCAATTTCTGAAAAAGCTCAGGGCGCATGTTGACAGTAATTTCAAAAATAAAATGCTCCTTGCTGAAGCAAACCAGTGGCCGGAGGATGCTGTGGCCTACTTTGGAAATGGCGACGAGTGTCATATGTCCTTTCATTTTCCTCTGATGCCCAGGCAGTTTATGGCCCTCTGGATGGAAGATAGATTTCCCTTAATTGACATCCTTGAACAGACGCCATCAATACCAGAAATGTGCCAATGGGCGCTCTTTTTAAGAAATCACGATGAACTTACTCTTGAGATGGTAAGTGATGAAGAAAGGGATTATATGTACCGGGTGTATGCAAGAGATCCGATTGCAAGGATAAACCTCGGTATTCGGCGCCGTCTTGCTCCGCTGCTCGGAAACAACAGGAGGAAGATGGAGCTTATGAATATTCTTCTGTTTTCCCTTCCCGGAACTCCTATTATTTACTATGGAGATGAGATCGGAATGGGAGATAACTACCATCTTGGCGACAGGAATGGCGTAAGGACGCCCATGCAGTGGAATATAGACAGAAATGCCGGTTTTTCGAGGGCAAATCCTCAAAAACTGTATCTGCCGATCATTATGGATCCGGAGTATCACTACGAGGCTGTCAATGTAGAGAGTCAGGAGAAGAATCAAGCATCTTTTCTCTGGTGGATGAAAAGAGTTATAGCCATGCGGAAGCGTTTTAAGGCATTTGGAAGGGGAAATATTGAGTTCTTATTTCCCGATAATCCAAAAGTATTTGCATTTCTGCGCCGATATCAGGCGGAGAATATTCTTGTGGTAGTAAATCTCTCACGGTTTTCTCAGCTGGTAGAACTTGATTTATCGAAATTTTCGGGATATTTCCTCAAAGATGCATTCAGTGGCAATAAGTTTCCTAAAATAAAGGATTCTCCCTATATCCTTACCCTTGGCCGTCATGATTATTACTGGTTTGTGGTGCAAAAAGAAGAGGAAGGCGTGAAGTTTAAAAAGATCCGGACTATTCCGGAGTTACAGGTAAGCGGGAGCTGGGAAATGGTCTTTAAAGGAAAGATAAAAGAAAAGTTAGAAAGGGAGTGTTTGTCTTCTTATCTGGCCGGATGCCGGTGGTTTGGTGGTAAATCAGAAGAGATACAGGAGATTAAAATTATTGAGGATATTCCAATTCGGGAAAATACCTGTGTTACACAGATTCTCTTGCTTGAAGTGAGATATACCGCACGGTTATCTGATACCTATCTTTTACCACTTTCTTTTTCATCCGGAGACAAGGCAGAAAGCATTGTCGTAGAAAATTTTTCTGCAGTAGTCGCTCACATTAAAGGTGAAAATTTTGAAGGAATTATCTACGATAGTATCTATGATGAAGAGTTCCGGAAACATCTTCTCTGGATATTTGCAAGAAGACTTACTATTCGCGGGCTTCAGGGGCAGCTTATCAGCTATACCGGAAAGGCTTTTAAAAAGTACAAACTCAAAGAGCTCTTTTTAGAAAAAACCCAGGTTCTTAAAGCGGAACAGAGTAATTCATCTCTTCTTTACGGTAAGTCGCTCTTTTTAAAACTTTACCGGCGGCTTGATGAAGGCATAAACCCCGAACTGGAAATTGGAAAGTTCCTTACCGAGAAGGTTCCTTTTACCCATGTCCCGCCATTCGCAGGGGCAATAGAGTATAGAAGACAAGGTTCCGAGCCAATGGTTATTGGCATGCTTCAGGCATTTGTTCCTCACGAGGGAGATGCATGGACATACACGCTTGATTGGGTGGAAAGATATTTTGACAAGGTTCTTGCGAAAAGGACTGAAATTCAGGAAATACCAAAAGTGCCAATGTCTTTTTTAGAGATCGCTTTTCAACAAATACCAGTACCTCTTCAGGAATTAATGGAAGGTGTGAACCTTCAGATGCTATCACTCCTGGGAAAAAGAACCGCTGAGCTTCACGTATCGCTTTCCTCTGAGAAAGAAGATCCGGATTTTACGCCCGAACCCTTTTCAGTCCTTTATCAACGATCTCTTTATCAATCCATGCAGGCCCTTACAAAAAGAGTTTTTGGGCTTCTGAGAAGAAATATAAAGAATTTGCCAGACCATATAAAAGTGTCTGCCAATGAGATCTTAAATTCCGAAAAAAAGATAATGGAACGCTTCGGCGCCCTCTTAAAAATCAAAATGCCAGCAATGAAAATAAGAGTTCATGGTGATTATCATTTGGGGCAAGTTCTCTATACAGGAAATGATTTTATTATCATCGATTTTGAAGGAGAACCCGAAAGGCCTTTAAGTGAAAGAAGATTAAAGAAATCGTCATTAGTGGACGTGGCCGGTATGATACGGTCCCTTCATTACGCAACGCATAGCGCCCTTATGAAACATTCATCCATAAGACGGGAAGACATTCCTGTACTGGAGCCCTGGGCAGATTTGTGGTACCGGTATGTTGGAGGCGCCTTTTTAAAATCATACTACGATACTGTAGAAAATACCTCTTTTATCCCAAAGGATAAAGAAGTGTTTGGTGTCTTGCTAAAGGCCTTCCTTTTGGAGAAGGCAGTGTATGAACTCGGATATGAACTAAATAACCGTCCTGAATGGGTAATCATTCCCCTGAGAGGAATAAAACATCTGCTGGAGATACAATAATGCCGGATAAAAAACGAAATGAAACAGGAGTATATAATACAAGCCTTATTACCGATCACGATGTCTATCTCTTCAAAGAAGGAAGTCATTTTAAGCTGTATGATAAATTAGGCTCTCATAGTGCCGTTGTAAATGGGATTAAGGGCGCTTATTTCGCTGTGTGGGCTCCAAATGCGCAAAAGGTTTTGGTTATAGGAGATTTTAATCAATGGAATAAGGAGACCCATCCTTTAAAGGCGCGGGCTGATGGCTCTGGTATATGGGAGGGGTTCATCCCGGGTATTGGAAGCGGAAGCGCTTATAAGTACCATATCGTCTCCCGGTATGATAATTATAAGGTGGATAAAGGCGACCCCTATGCTTTCCGATGGGAAGTTTCTCCCAAAACCGCTTCGTTGGTATGGGATTTGGATTATGAATGGGGCGACAATGATTGGATGAAAACAAGGAATGCGCGTAATGCCCTCGATGCGCCCTTTGCTGTATACGAAGTCCATTTCGGTTCATGGAGAAGGGTGCCTGAAGAAGGAAATAGATTCCTCACCTACAGAGAAATGGCGCATTCCCTTGCCGATTATGTAAAAGAGATGGGTTTTACCCATGTTGAATTTTTACCGATTATGGAACATCCCTTTTATGGGTCATGGGGATACCAGACGGTTGGATATTTTGCGCCTACAAGCAGGTATGGAACCCCTCAGGATTTTATGTATTTGATCGATCATCTTCATCAGAACGGGATAGGTATTATTCTTGACTGGGTACCTTCTCATTTTCCAAGCGATGAACATGGACTTGCCTACTTTGATGGCACATATCTTTATGAGCATTCAGACCCCAAGAAAGGGTTTCATCCGGAATGGAACAGTTATATTTTTAATCATGGAAGGTACGAGGTGCAATCTTTCCTTATTAGCAGCGCCCTCCTCTGGCTTGATAAATACCATATTGACGGTCTCAGGGTAGATGCCGTGGCGTCAATGCTCTATCTTGATTATGCGAGAAGAGACGGTGAATGGATACCAAACAAGTATGGAGGAAAGGAGAATCTTGAGGCAATAACCTTCATAAAGAAATTTAACGAGGCAGTCTACAAATCCCATCCCGATACCCAGACGATAGCAGAGGAATCAACGGCATGGCCTATGGTATCAAAACCTACCTATATTGGTGGTCTTGGATTTGGCATGAAATGGAATATGGGATGGATGCACGATACCCTCAAATATACCTCAAAAGACCCTATTTACCGGAAGTATTATCACGATCAGCTTACCTTTAGTATATGGTATGCCTTTGCGGAGAATTTTGTTCTTCCTTTATCACATGATGAAGTGGTTTATGGGAAAGGCGCTCTTGTAGGAAAGATGCCGGGCGATGAATGGCAAAAGTCTGCAAATCTTAAGCTCTTATTCGGATATATGTATGGGCATCCCGGCAAGAAACTCCTTTTTATGGGGGGAGAGTTTGCTCAATGGAAGGAATGGAATCATGAGGAAAGTTTGGAATGGCATGCGCTCCAATATCCTTCTCATCAGGAAGTACAAAGGTGGGTCAAAGACCTGAATGCCTTTTACCGGAGTGAGCCGGCAATGCATGAATTGGATTTTGATATCCATGGATTTGAATGGATAGATTTTCATGATTGGGAGCATAGCAATGTAAGTTTTATAAGAAAGGGCAGGAATGCGGATGATATTGTCCTCGTTGTCGGTAATTTTACCCCGGTTCCCTGGTATAATTACCGGATTGGAGTTCCCCGGGGCGGTTTCTGGAAAGAGGCGATAAACAGTGATGCAAAGATATATGGAGGTAGTGGGCATGGAAATTTTGGAGGTGTTGAAGCTGCCCCCATACCTGCGCACGGAAGATCCCATTCCCTTTCTCTCACTTTGCCGCCCCTGGGCATTGTTTTTTTTAAAAGCGAAGGGGAGAAGAAACGCAGGTAAGTACCTAATCATAAGTTTTTGCACAAACTTCTTTATCAAGGGAAGGCAGAATACAGAATTCAGGAGCCAGAATACTCGTTGGGTTTCGTTCCTCAACCCAACCTGCTTAACTAAAGATGTGGATAAGGATAAGCTAGAAAAGTGGGGGCGAAGGATTTCCCCCTTTTTTAAAGGGGGATTACCTCCCTCTTGTCCTTGTTTCAGTATCCAAACGGTGGATTCAGCGCAAAAGACAGCGCCTTAATCCACCACAGCATCTTTTCTGGCAGTCTCTTAGATAGCCCTTAAGGCAATAGTTACTTATAAGGAGCAAATCAGACCATGGACAGATATATTTGTGTGCATGGACATTTTTATCAACCACCAAGAGAAAACCCGTGGCTTGAGGCCATAGAGATACAGGACTCAGCGTATCCCTATCATGATTGGAATGAAAGGGTAAATGCCGAATGCTATGCCCCTAATACCGCATCACGGGTAAGGGATGGAGACGGACGTATACTCGATATTGTCAACAACTATGCCAAAATAAGTTTTAACTTTGGCCCAACGGTTCTCTCATGGATGAAGGCATATTCTCCGGAAATTTATCAGGCCATACTGGATGCTGACCGTCTGAGCATGGAGTCCCGGTCCGGCCATGGAAATGCGCTTGCGCAGGCGTATAATCACGTAATAATGCCTCTTGCTAACAGCCGTGACAAGCGTACCCAAATTATATGGGGAATAAAAGACTTTGAGTACAGATTCAATCGATTTCCTGAGGGGATGTGGCTTCCGGAGACAGCGGTGAATATGGAAACCCTTGAGCTTCTTGCTGAATTTGGAATAAAATTTACTATTCTTGCGCCTCATCAGGCCGCAAGAGTGAAGAATGATACAGGAACATGGGAAGATGTCAGCGGGGGAAGGATTGATCCAACCATGGCTTATCGTTGCAGATTGCTGTCAGGCAGTATCATAAATATCTTTTTTTACGATGGTCCCATATCGCATGCCGTAGCTTTTGAAAAACTCCTGCACAGGGGAGAAAATTTTGCAGTCCGGCTTTTAGGCGGTTTTTCTGATCTCAGACAATGGCCCCAGATATTAAATATTGCTACGGACGGGGAAACGTACGGGCATCATCATAGATTTGGTGAAATGGCCCTTGCATTTGCTCTGAATTATATAGAGACAAAAAATGTAGCAAAATTAACCAATTACGGCGAATATCTCGAAAAATATCCGCCGACTCATGAGGTGGAAATTATTGAAAATACCTCATGGAGTTGTGCTCGCGGAATAGAACGATGGAGAAGCAACTGTGGTTGTAATTCCGGAGGACATCCCGGATGGAGCCAGGAGTGGCGGACGCCGCTGCGCGATTCGATGGATTGGCTAAGAGGACAGTTAGAGTTACGGTATGAAAATAGCGGAAAGGAATATTTGACCAGCCCATGGGAAGCCAGGAATGAATATATCGAGGTTATTCTTAACCGTTCTGAGAAAAACAGGAACAGATTTTTTGAAAGACATGCCGTAAGAAATCTCAATGATGATGAAAAGATACTGGTGCTCAAACTCCTTGAGATCCAGAGGCATGGGATGTTGATGTACACAAGCTGTGGATGGTTTTTTGATGAAATTTCAGGTATCGAAACCATACAAGTTATCCAGTATGCAGGCAGGGCCATCCAATTATCGGATGACATATTTCATGACGGCCTTAAAAATACCTTTTTGGAAAAACTTGCTGCAGCAAAGAGTAACATACCAGAATATAAGGACGGAGCGTGCCTGTATGAGAAGTTTGTTGAGCCAGTCGTAATAGACCTCAAGAAAGTTGGTGTGCATTATGCTATCAGTTCGCTTTTTGAGGACTATCCTGAAAACACGAGGATTTATTGTTATACGGTTACCAAAGGAGATTATAAGAGGATACAAGCAGGCAGGTTTAAACTTGCTGTTGGCTGTATTCGTCTTATATCAGAGATAACGGGAGAAGGGGAATATATAACGTTCGGTGTTATACACCTTGGCGATCATGTTTTTCATGGGGGCGGACACACCTTTGTTGGAGATGAGGCGTATCAATACATGGAGGAAGAAATAATCGCAGCATTTGAGAGAGGGGCCTTTGCAAATATCATAAGGCTGATGGATAAATATTTTGGCATGCATAATTACTCCCTCAGAGAGTTATTCAAAGATGGCCAGCGTAAAATCCTGAATCTTGTCATGAGCGCGACATTAGAAGAGTTTGAGACATCTTATCGTACGATGTATGAGAACAACAGTATTCTCATGGGGTTTTTAAAAGACACCGGAATGCCTGTGCCGGGGGTGTTTTATACGGCCGCAGAATTTACCCTTAACCATGATCTGAAAAAGGCGTTTGAAGAAGGATTGGATGCCGACAAGATACGGGGTATTGTCAATGAAATAAAGCGATGGAATGTGACGGTAGATTCTTCTGCCCTTGAATTCATAGTTCGTCGCAAGATTGAAAAGTTAATGGATGAATTGTATAAGAATACACCGGATATATCCTTACTTCGGAAGATGGAGAAAAAGCTGCAGATACTTAGCTTGCTACCCTTTGAGGTAAACCTCTGGTATGTACAGAATATTTATTACAAAATGGCAAAAACAGTCTATAAAGATTTCCTTCTCAGGGCAAAATTTGATGAGAGGGATAAATCCTGCTGGGTGGAGGAGTTTAAGAAGATTGGACGAATCTTGTCTTTTAATACCGATATCGTGCTGCCGAAAGACTAGCGAGGCAAAGCCTCATATCGATAAAAGCATTCTTGTAACACTCTAGAAGTTATTCCAAAACCTATTTCTATATTCAAAACTCCTTATGAATACTAGGATTCCGAATGTTTATGGATGCTATAGTATCCAAATGATGAAACCGAACATATCATCAAATGAAGAAGGATTACCCTATCTGTCATTGCGAGGGTCTTTTTCGTAGAGACGCAAAATCTTGCGTCTCTACGTCTCTGAAATATTCAAAGGATTGCTTCGGTACAGACGCAAGATTTTGCGTCTCTACTCTCGCAATGACATGTTAAGAATCCTCTCCATTTCATTCACTTACCTATGAGCCAAAGACTCAACTTTCTCCATATTCTGTTCGGTTTCATCTCTTGGATACTATAAGTTGTGGTTTTGGGATGGCTTCTAGTTTTTTGAAAAATAACCCCATAGGGGTGAAATGTTTATAGAAACTCCCAACGGAGCTGTTCACGGTATTTTTTCAAAAAACGAAAAGGTTACACATTATTGATAATCAGGGGCTTTTCGCAACCCTTATTAAATTTGACTCAAAGGTAAAGGTGAATTGTTGCTAAAGATTTTTAAGGTTTACGAGGAATAATGTATGGAAACAGAAAGATTTTCTGCAATAAGAATACCCAGCGCTACCTATAGACTCCAGTTCAATGTACACTTCAAATTCACGGATGCCAGAGACATTATCTCTTACCTTCACGATATCGGTATCAGTGATATATATGCATCTCCTTATTTTAAGGCAAAAGAAGGCAGTCTTCATGGCTATGATATTGTTGATCATAATACCCTGAATCCGGAAGTTGGCGCCGAAGAGGAATACAACGGGATGATACAGGAACTCCGGAAATACGGGATGGGGCAGATGCTTGACATCGTTCCAAATCATATGTGCATTGCCAGTAAGGAAAATATCTGGTGGATGGACATTCTTGAGAACGGCCCAAGTTCTCACTATGCAGATTTTTTCGATATACGTTGGGAGCCAGTAAAGAGAGAGTTGAAAAATAAGATACTTCTTCCTATTTTAGGCGATCAGTATGGAAAGATTCTTGAGGAACAGGAATTAAAACTCGCCTTTGAGACAGGCGCCTTCTTTATTTATTATTACGATCATAAGCTTCCGGTAATGCCGAATACCTACAGAGAGATATTGCAATACCGCATCAATGATCTGAAAAAACAGCTCTCTTCTGAGAATCCGCATTTTGTTGAACTCTTAAGTATTATTACTGCGCTGAATCACCTGCCTCTTTATACCGAAAAGAACCCGGAAAAGATTGCTGAAAAGTACCGTGAAAAGGAGATTATCAAGAGGCGTCTCTGGGATCTCTACAGTGAGAGTCCTGAGGTTAAGGGATTTTTAGATGAAAATGTGAGGTTGTTTCATGGGATTAAAGGTGAGCCGAGAAGTTTTGATCTTCTCGATGATCTTCTGAATAAACAGGTATACAGACTCTCGCATTGGAGTGTAGCTACCGATGAGATAAATTACCGGAGATTTTTTGACATTAATGACCTCGCAGCAATCAAGGTAGAAAATCCTGCTGTCTTTAGGGAAACGCATAAATTAGTATTCAGACTTATAAAAGAAGGCAAGGTCACCGGCCTGAGGGTAGATCACCCCGATGGATTATACAATCCTTTATTATATTTTCAGATGTTGCAGAGGCGTTGTTTTCTTTACACAAAGCTCGGCTCTATGAAAAATGTTGAAGAAACCCCTGATGCAGAGGCAGCTATTTTAAAACAGTATGATGAACTGTTGTTGTCGAATCCACAAGCAAAGCCCTTTTTTATTATTAGCGAGAAAATCCTTATTAAAGGGGAAAAGATGCCTGAAGATTGGCCTGTTTTTAGCACAACAGGCTATGTTTTTTTAATATCCCTCAATGGTATTTTTGTTGAAACAGCGAACGCAAAGGCATTCGATACCCTCTACTCCAGAGTCACGAAATCAAAAGGTAACTTTCAGGATATTGTGTATGAGAAGAAGAAGTTTATCATGGAAGTGTTTATGTCCAGCGAAGTAAATACCCTGGGGCATTTTCTGGACGAGATATCAGAAAAGAACAGGCATACCCGGGATTTTACCTTAAATAGCCTTACCGGCATCATAAAGGAAACGATTGCTTTTTTCCCTGTATACAGAACCTATATAACGACACCGGAGGTAACGGAGAGAGATGCCCGGTATATAGAGCTTGCGATAGCGAAGGCAAAGAGAAAGAATCCAATTATTAACGAATCGATCTATGATTTTCTTAAAGAAATTCTTATGCTCAAATATTTTAAAAATCTTGATAACGATGCGAAAAGGGACTGGGTTGATTTTGCGATGAGATTTCAGCAGATTACAGGGCCTGTTATGGCAAAAGGGCTTGAGGATACTGCCCTGTATGTTTATAATCGCCTTGTCTCTCTTAACGAGGTGGGCGGAAGTCCTGACAGATTCGGCACACCTTTAGAGACCTTCCACGGGCAGAATATAGAGACAAGTAAGCTCTGGCCCAATGCCCTTATTGCTACCTCTACGCACGATTCGAAGCGCAGTGAAGATGTAAGGGGAAGGATTAATGTCCTTTCGGAGATTCCTGATGAATGGAGAGAGTGCTTGATGCGATGGAGACGGCTCAATAAAAAAAAGATGGTTATTTCCGAAACTCAAATGGCGCCGGATTCGAATGAAGAATATCTTCTGTATCAAACCCTTCTTGGCGCATGGCCTGTTGAGCACATGAATACGTCCGAATACGGGATATTTATAAAACGGATTAAGGATTATACGTTAAAGGCATTACGGGAGGCAAAGGTCAATACAAGTTGGAAGAACCCCAACGTAACGTATGAGAATGCCGTAATGGATTTTGTAGAAGCTATCCTGAAGGACGCCCGTGGTAATCTTTTTCTCAAAGATTTTCAACTATTTCAGAAGAAGATTTCTCAGTACGGTATGTACAATTCCCTCTCACAAACGCTGCTGAAGATGACTTCCCCCGGGATTCCTGACTTCTATAATGGCACTGAAATATGGGATTTTAGTCTTGTTGACCCCGACAATCGAAGGCCCGTTGATTATAAGGTAAGGATGAGAATACTCGAGGAACTGAAAAAGCAAGAATCAGAAATTTCTTTAGAGAAACTTGCAAGAGAATTAACGGTGAAGAGGGAAAATGGAAAAATAAAACTGTATGGAATATATAAAGCTTTAAACTACCGGAAAGAACAGAGAGAACTATTTGAAAGGGGAGAATACATCCCGCTGACAGTAACAGGAGAGAAGAGTTATAATGTCTGCGCCTTCGCAAGACGGATTGAATCCAAAAATATCATCACCGTTGCCCCAAGATTTTTTACAAAACTAATTCCGCAAGTGGAGATGCTTCCATTTGGGAATGAGGTATGGAAGGATACCTGCATCATAATACCCTTCACTGAAACCGGGGCAAAATATCGTAATATCTTTACCGGGGAGATAGTAGCAGCAAAAGAACAACAGGGAACAATCCTCCCGCTTTCTGAAGTTTTTACCAATTTTCCCGTGGCGCTCATGGAAGGGGTATAGATTTGTACTCCTGGCACGAGAATACCTTATACTCAGACATTCTCCTGCAAGGGGCGAGAGAGAACTTTGGGGCTGTCGAAAAACTCCTGAAAATTACTGTATATTAAATTAGGCCTTCGGCGGCTTAAAATATCTATTTTCCCAACACTGATCCACCCCCTTCACCCCATATGCATCAAGCTATAGTACTTCAAGGATGAAACCGAACATATCCTCAAGAGAGGAAAGATTACCCCGCCGGTCATTGCGAGGGTCTTTTCCGAAGCAATCTATTCTGAAACATGCAAAGGGTTGCTTCGGAAAAGACCCTCGCAAGGGCATGCTTGAGATCACCGTTGGTAAGATCGTAATAACTGATATGCGCGTTATCCATGGAATCGATCGCCAGAGAGGTAAATGTCCCTTCAGAGTTACTGCCACCCATGCTGGCAATATACCAGGTATTCCGGGAAAGGTTACTATCAAGGCGGGATACAAAGACATCAGACACACCATTGTGAGTCATATCATAAGCGCCAGCAGTGGTAGGGAGGTCTGTCGTACTTTTATCCCACGTATACCCTGTCACATAGACGTTTCCCCCCGTATCT
>SULG01000055.1 GCA_005524015.1 Candidatus Jettenia ecosi | reverse complement strand
GTTTAGCCTTGCCAGGAACAACCCAAAAGGTTGCTTTACAAAGAACATGGTAAGGTATTTCTATTGTTTACTACAGGTAGAGAGCAGATTACTACGGAACGATCCAGAACATTATGGAAAAGAATACCTATTCGAGAAATCCCAATTACGGAGTTAAAATCGCTGGCGCTGCGTGAATATCCGTCGTACGTGCTAAACCGAACCGTATCTATTAATACAGAAAGGAGTTCGCATGAAGATAAGTTATACATCGGAGCCTTCTTCTATGATGGAAATACTGATGGAGGCAATCAAAAGAGAGCAGGAATCTTACGATTATTACTATCGGGCTGCCTTACAAGCAGCAAAGCCTGCGACCCGTAAGCTGTTGCTGAATTTAGCAGGTTGGGAAAAAGGACATATCGAAGAACTTACGAATCATGTGATGGAACTTAAGGCTCAAATGGAGATTGACCGGGCTATGACCGGTGGTTTGTAAAACTCACCGGTGTTAAGAAGCGTATCATTGCGGGAAGCGAAGCGAAGAAACAATCCTTAAAATTCGTGCTCATTCATGTAAATTCGTGGCTAAGTGGTTAATATATAAAGATGGAGAAAACGATGGATATTAAGCGAGAAGATCTCGTACAGCTATACTATTATCTGAGATTGACCCGAAGACTGGAAGAACGGTTTACATCGCTCTATCATCAGGGAAAGATACTGGGAGGCGCATGGACAAGTAATGGCACAGAGGCTGTTTCTGTCGGGTACGGCTATGCCCTTAAGAGAGAAGATATAGCAGCTCCTTATTTCAGGGATATGGGAGTTTTCCTGGTCAGAGGTATTACCCCAAAGCGCCTTATGGCTCAATATCTCGGGAGAAAGACCGGTGTTACTGGTGGTAAGGAAGGGAATGTTCATGTTGGGGATTTGAATTTTGGTGTTATTGGATTCCCCAGTCATCTGGCGGATAATTATCCTGTAGGAGCAGGCGTTGCTCTCGCCTTTAAGATACGGGGCGAAAAAAGGGTTGTTGCCGCATGCACCGGGGATGGTGGAACGAGCCGTGGTGATTTTCATGAGGGGATGAATCTCGCATCGGTAAGGAAATTACCGATTGTGTTTATCTGTAACAATAACCAATATGCCTATTCGACGCCATTGCAGTTACAAATGGCCATTAAAAATATTGCGGACCGCTCCCTTGCTTATAATATCCCCGGTAAGATTGTAGACGGAAACAATGTGATAGCCGTTTATACTGCGGCAAAGGAAGCCTGTGAGGTCGCAAGAGATGGCGGCGGCCCTACCTTTATAGAATGCAAGACCATGAGGATGCACGGCCATTCAGAACATGACAGCGCTAAATACGTGCCGCGGGAATTATTGGAAGAGTGGAAGAAGAAAGACCCGATTTTGCATATGGAAAACTATTTGCTGGAAGGCAGTATATCTACAAGAGAGGAACTGGAAGACATCGACGCACGGGTAAAAAAAGAGGTTGATGAGGCTGAGGCATTTGCGGAGGAAAGTCCATATCCTGATCCGGAAGACTGCCTGAAGGGTGTTTATGCAACACCTCTCTAGAAGAAAAGTAAATATAGTAATCTCAAAACAAAATATCACAGAGTAGAGTAAAATTTCCCAGAAAGTACAGATCAGTCTTTCCTCATCCAGAGAGACGGCGTGATAGAGTATCAAGGTATTTTTGTCTCATAATCCCGAAGGGATGGTATGATTATAGCAAAAAAGCAGAAGAAAGGATTTTGAACCCCGAAGGGGTGGCATGGAAAACCTGTGTATACCCGTCATTGCCTGGGAATTTGCCGTTGTTTTCTGATAATCATTTCACCCCTTCAGGGTTATTAATTTTGCGGTTATTCATTCTCTATAATCATGACAGCCCTTCGGGCTTGAAATAGAGATCATCTTCATTTTATCCGTTACCACTTCTGAATTATAGGGTATTTTTGTACTATCATGATCTCAAAAATAAAGTGACATTTTGTTTTAACATTCCTATAGTTCATGAAAAAGAAAAGGAAAATTTATGAAAGAGATTACCTATCTCGAAGCAATTAAACAGGCAATGGATGAAGAAATGACAAGAGATCCAGGCGTGTTTATTTTGGGTGAAGATGTTGGGATTTTTGGCGGTGCTTTCCGTGCGACTGAGGGATTTTTGGAAAAGTACGGGACATGGCGGGTTATTGACACTCCATTATCTGAATCCGGCTTTACCGGCGCTGCAATTGGTGCGGCGCTCGCTGGTATGCGGCCAATAGTGGAAATGCAGTTTGCAGATTTTATCACATGCTCCTTTGACCAGTTGGTAACGGTGGCAGCAAAGAACCATTACCGATGGGGAGCGGCGACTCCGATTGTCGTGCGGGCGCCGTGCGGGGGAAATATTCATGGTGGACCATTCCACTCCCAATGTATTGAAGGATACTTCTTTAATGTGCCCGGATTAAAAATCGTTTTTCCTTCCACGGTATATGATGCGAAAGGGTTATTAAAGGCGGCGATTCGCGATAATGATCCTGTTATTTATTGCGAACATAAATACCTCTACAGACGTATCAAAGATTCCATTCCCGAAGAAGATTACGTTGTTCCAATAGGGAAGGCCAGGGTTGCGCTGGAAGGGAATGATGTATCGGTTATTACCTATGGAGCAATGGTATATACCGCCCTGGAAGCTGCGCAAAGATTGAAGGAACAGGGTTGTTCGGTTGAAGTTATCGATCTGAGGACTCTTCTGCCTTTAGACAACAAATCTCTGTTTGATACCGTAAAAAAAACAAACAAGGTTGTTGTGTTGCATGAACAAACGAAGACAGGTGGTGTAGGCGCCGAAGTCTCCGCCTTAATCAATGAGTACTGTTTTGATTACCTCGATGGCCCTATTATCCGCATTGCTGCCCCTGATACCCCTGTACCCTATAGCCCACCATTGGAAGAAGCTTTTATTCCGCAGGTAAAGGATGTCGTTTTTGCGGTAGAGAAACTCATGCGATATTAAATAAGCATTCGTAAGAGGAGGTTAAGAATATGCCTATTGACGTGATTATGCCACAGATGGGTGAAAGCGTAGCTGAAGGAACTATTCTCAAATGGCTTGTGCATGAAGGGGATCATGTTGAGAAGGAACAACCTATCGTTGAAATAAGTACCGATAAAATTGATACCGAAGTGCCTGCATCCGTTACCGGTGTTATAAAGAAAATTCTGTATCCGGAAGGAAAGACCGTGCCGGTACGGACAGTAATTGCTCACCTTGAAGCTGTTGAACAAGCAGAAGGCGCAGATATATCAGAAGAAAAGCTCAAGGCCGCAAAAGCGGTTGGAAAAGCAAAGGTACCAGAAGAAATTGAAAAAGCAGAAGAGAAAGAAAGAAGATACTCGCCCCTGGTGCGGAAATTAGCTCAGGAATATGCTATTAAACTGGAAGAAGTAAAGGGTACGGGTGAAGGAGGACGTGTTACAAAAAAGGACGTTATGGATTATATGGCTTCAAAAGCCGTTACTCCTGCACCTTCCCGAACAGGAGG
Source organism: Candidatus Jettenia ecosi (assembly GCA_005524015.1). Lineage (GTDB taxonomy): Bacteria > Planctomycetota > Brocadiia > Brocadiales > Brocadiaceae > Jettenia > Jettenia ecosi. The sequence continues at coordinate 20,084 of SULG01000055.1, read as the reverse complement.
CGAAACAAAGGTTTTTGAGAGAGAAACGCTTATTCCTTTCAATCCCAGGCGAAAAATTACCGCCGACAGGATGGTACAAAGCAAGCGGACTGCAGCTCATGTAACAACCGTATTTGAGATTGATATGACATCTATTGAACGATATCGGGAATTACATAAAGACGCCCTGAAAAGAGAGGAAATACATCTTACGTATCTGCCGTTCATAACGCTTGCAACAGCACGCGCACTGAAAGAACATCCTCTCCTGAACTCCTCCTGGACAGATGAGGGTATCGTGCAGAAAAATTATTATAATATAGGAATAGCCGTATCCCTTGAGGATGGACTTATCGTTCCTGTGATACAGGATGCTGATAAAAAGGATCTGCTGCAATTAGCTCAGGAAATTCAGGATCTGGCTCAACGTTCACGCACAAAGAGATTAAAACCCGAAGATGTTCAGGGAGGGACTTTTACTATTACCAATTATGGTATTAACGGAAGTTTGTTTGGAACGCCTGTCATCGTATTGCCACAAGCGGCTATATTAGGTGTTGGATCTGTACTGAAAAGACCTGTTGTCATAGCGGATGCGATTGCAATTCGTTCCATGATGTATCTCAGCCTCTCATTCGATCACCGGATTATGGATGGAGCAAATGCCGATATGTTTCTTCGCAGAATAAAAAATATTTTAGAAGGATGGGAGGTTTCCCCTTGTAAGAAGGAGATATCGTATGAAAAGACAAAATCTTCTCCTCCAGCTTGATATCATAGAATACGGTGAAGCCTGGGAGCTTCAAAAGTCGTTATTAGACGCCAGAATTTCTGATACAATAAAAGATTGTTTTCTCTTACTTCAACACCCTCCTACTTTTACGTTTGGCCGCAGATATAAAGAAATTAATTTAATAGCGAATAAAAGGCAGTATGAAGATAAGGGTTTTGCCGTCTATAAAACGGATCGGGGTGGCCTGGCTACTTACCACGGTCCAGGTCAGATAGTTGGTTATCCTGTCATAAAAATGTGTGCCTATACGAAGGACTATTATCAATACCTGAGAATGCTGGAAGAGGTGATGATAAGGACGCTATCAGACTTTGGCATCAGGGCGGAACGAAAAGAGGGATACACAGGTGTCTGGATAAACAAGGCAAAGATCGGATTTATTGGTGTTCGGATTGCGCTTGGCTATACCATGCATGGATTCTCTCTTAACGTAAATAACGATGTATCACCATTTAATTATATAACTCCTTGTGGAATTCAGGGAGTAACGACTACGTCTGTTCAGCAACTGTCCCGTACAAAGATATCTGTTTCTGATGTGTATACCAGAATTGCCGGTTATTATTCAGAGGTATTTCAAATACAACTTCTGCCGGTTGAAATGGAACCAATATTTCAAAAGATTGGTTTTAAGAAAAAGAAATCTCTTTGTAAAGGCGCAAACCTGAAGGTTTGTCATGCGTAGTTGAAATTCCTAAACATTAAGTTAGGCAAGGAAAAACCATCCCTGCTTAAAGCCGGCAGGGACAAGGTTTGTTCATGCCACCCTTTAACACTTACAAGGATCATGATTTTATGATCAAACAAGAAAATATAAATACAGAAGATTACAAAAATAAGATTCGTGAAAAGGGTATGAAAAAAGAGATCTTTGGCAGTATAAAGGATAAGGAAATAGCTCACATAACGTATGACCGATGGATGGGTGGCCCACGCGGACCGGAAAGAATAACCTTTAAGGATGGTAGCGCTGTAATATTTAAATGTGATATCCGGCGTTACTGGATGGCCGATAATCCCGATACCCCAATTCGGGAAGCGATTGTTTATCAAATTGATAAGATAGTAGAATTTGGCCTGGTGCCTAAAACGATGGTGATCGATGACACCATCAATAAAACACGATACGATGGCTCAGTTCAGGAATGGATCCAGGATGCTAAAGATGGGTATCAGATAGAAAAATTTACCGAGGAACAGAGAAAAGATTTTATACGGTTAAAGGTATTTGATTTTGTAATTGGAAATAACGACAGGCATTTAGGAAATATATTATTTACAGAAGACGGTAAGATGCATGCTGTAGATAATAATGCCTGCCTTATTATCGATAAGAATGAGGATATTTTATCTTTTTCAGATTCAATAATACCCTTTTTTAGCAGAACTGTTGTCCATGATATGCCATATATTGTTGATTTCATAGAAAAGTTTTATCATAATAAAAACAAAATAGTAGACCTTATAGATAAATATATCCATGATAATACAGAACTTGCTAAGCTTATGGTCGAGTCAAGGATTAATTATCTCTACAGGATGATAAAAAAATATAAACCGTTCTCCAGAAAGTATAGAGAATGGCGAAAGGGGTTGGAGGAGGAAGTGAATGCCATCTTACAAAGGAATGTCTTACCGTAGAGTATGAGAGTAAAAAATATAAGGTATGAAAATACTGATAATATCCGATATACATGGTAATCTCAATGCATTAGAAGCGGTATGTAAAGAAGAAGCTGATTTAGTTTTTTGTCTGGGTGATATAGTAAATTATGGGCCATACCCCAGGGAATGTATTAAAAAAGTTCAGGACTTAACGGATACCATTGTTCGTGGAAATCATGATCATGCGGTAGGGAGGAATATGGATTGCGGGTGTTCTGTAAAATACCGGGAACTCAGTAATGCGGGAAAGGTCTTCACACGTGACATTTTAAATACATCCGAAAAAAACTTTCTTGGCAATTTACCCATAACACTGCATAGAGAGGCAGAAGGGAAGTCATTTTTATTAGTGCACGGCTCGTCCAGTGGCGATATTTATAAATACCTTAAACCCGATATTTCTGATGAGGAGTTAGAGGACAAGATAAAGGGTATTCATGCCGATGTTATTTTTATCGGTCATACGCATCTTCCAATGATACGGAGAATAAAGGATATAGTTATCGTGAATCCTGGCAGTGTGGGCCAACCCCGCGATAGTGTTCCTGAGGCATCATACGCTATATGGGAAGATGGGCATATTGAGATAAAACGGGTGCAATACAATATTGAGGCAACTATTCGCGGATTACAGGCAACACATATGCCATATCAACAGATTGAAATACTTGCAGGGATTTTAAGAAAGGGCGGAATGTAGGGACGAATCGGCGAGTCGCTAGTTGCCCCTCTATGCATCAAGCTAAGAATAGTGTTCTATAAAAAAGAGGTATCTCCTTGGAAAAGAACAACGTGTGTCCCTGTTCCCCTCTAATCCCCCCTAACCCCCCTTTAAGAAAGGGGGGAAAGAAGGATAAGTTAGGGAGAATGAGGGATTTCCTCCTTTTTTAAAGGGGGATCAAGGGGGATTACGGGTGGTTTGTTATTCTCCACCGTTTGCACATGTTCGCTTGATGCATATGGGCTAAAGCCTTTCCTTACATCGACTCGGACAGTTTTTTGACTATACTATATATGGTATGTATTTAAGTATTTAATTTTATATATAGTATCAAAAAGTACTAAAAATTGTTCAAAATAACAATTTTGCAAAAAATGTCCGAACTATTTTTAATTATTGTATTACAATAAACTATTTGTCATAATGTAATTCAAGGTAAGATTTGTATGGAAAATTGTTTAGGGTAAGATAACAATGTCAAATGAAGCTGAAAAAAATACGAACCATCCATCAGAAAAAATGGAAATTGTACAGCCATCTGAAGTGCTATTTGCAGAACAACAGGCAATAATCCAATCTCTGAAACAGGAATTAGAATCGGGTAAGAAAAGGATTTGTGAAAGCCAGGAAGCTGTGCGGAGACTTGCCGCTGATTTTGATAATTACCAAAAACGGGTAGTAAAAGAACGTCAGGATATTGAATGCACAGCCACTGCATCATTGATCAAAAAACTATTGGATATTTACGAGAGCCTGGAAAAAGCGATTTGTTCGTCAAAAGATGCGGCAGGAAATGAAATTGTGGATGGGATTAAATTAATTTTTAAAGAATTTTCCCGCATTATGAAGTCAGAAGGTTTGGAACCTATACATTCTATAGGCATCCCTTTGGATGTTTATAAGCACGAAGTCTTCATGCGAAAGATAGATGATAATGTCCCTGAAGATACCGTTTTGGAAGAGATTCAAAAGGGTTATTTACTAAATAAATTTGTATTAAGAACTGCAAAAGTGGTAGTATCGCAGAAATCAAAACAGGAAAATATTCAGAATCTGGAAAAGACAGAAGAGGAAAAAGGAGGTTAAGATATGGCAAAGATTATTGGTATAGATTTGGGGACAAGTAATTCTGCGGCAGCCGCGTTGATTGGTGGCAAACCCACCATCATTCCCAGTGCGGAAGGCTCAACCCTGGGTGGCAAAGCATTTCCTTCATATGTTGCATTTACAAAAGATGGTGAAAAACTCGTGGGTGAACCTGCAAGAAGGCAGGCTGTTAGCAACCCTGAAGGGACTATCTATGGAATTAAGAGAAAAATGGGCACCGATCATAAAGTCACCATTCGCGGTAAAACCTTCACTCCTCAGCAAATATCCGCATTTATCTTGCAGAAGATAAAACAGGATGCCGAAGCATTTCTTGGTGAACGGATTGAAAAGGCGGTAATTACCGTTCCTGCCTATTTTAATGATAATCAGAGGCAAGCTACCAAAGATGCAGGAACTATTGCCGGACTGGACGTAGTCCGTATTATTAATGAGCCTACAGCAGCAGCATTGGCCTATGGGCTTGATAAGGTTGAGAAATCCCAAAAAATCCTTGTGTTTGATTTTGGTGGTGGTACCCTGGATTGTACCGTTATGGACTTCGGGCAAGGTGTTTTTGAGGTGGTTTCAACAAGTGGCGATACCCAACTGGGTGGCACCGATATGGATAACACTATTGTTGAATATCTGGTGGATGAATTTAAGAAGGAATACGGTATTGACATTAAAAATGATAAGATGGCTATGCAGCGGTTAAGAGAAGCTGCAGAAAAGGCGAAAATAGAGCTTTCGACAACCCTCACAACTGATATTAATCTTCCGTTCCTTACTGCCGATGCCTCCGGGCCGAAACACTTTACCCATACATTAACCAGGGCAAAGCTGGAACAACTTGTTTCTCCGATCGTCAGCCGGTGCGCTCATTCAGTTGAACAGGCATTAAAAGATGCTAAGTTGACGCCAAATGACATCGACAAGATTATCCTTGTTGGCGGTCCCACACGCATGCCGGTCGTACAGAGGTTTGTTGAAGATTATTTAGGGAAGAAAATCGAACGGGGAATTGATCCTATGGAATGTGTAGCCATGGGCGCAGCAATTCAGGCAGGTGTATTATCCGGAGAGGTCAAAGATCTTGTCCTTCTCGATGTAACGCCTCTCTCCCTTGGTATCGAAACCCTTGGTGGTGTGTTAACCCGTTTAATTGACAGAAACACAACCATTCCTACCAAGAAGAGCCAGGTTTTTACAACAGCGGAAGATAACCAGACGAGTGTGGAAATCCATGTAATTCAAGGCGAAAGGGCAATGGCCAGAGATAATGTGACACTTGGGAAGTTTCATCTTACCGGTATACCTCCTGCGCCACGGGGTGTTCCTCAGGTTGAGGTGAGTTTTGATATTGATGCGAATGGTATTATCAATGTTCATGCAAAGGATCTCGGCACAGGAAATGAACAAAAAATTACCATTACGGCTTCAACAAAGCTGAATAAAGAAGATATTGACCGCATGGTGAAACAGGCACAGGAATATGCAGACCAGGATAAACGGTCAAAAGAAAAGGCTGAAATAAAAAATAAGGCAGATAATCTTGCTTATAGTGCGGAAAAGACCTTAAAGGACATGGCAGAAAAGATAGATGCTGCCCAGAAAGAAAAGGTCGAAGCTGCTATTCGGGATTTGAGAGAATCAGTAAAATCCGAAGATGAAACGGGTATGCAGCAAAAGATGGATGCCCTGACAAATGTGCTGCATGAAATTAGCGCGAAGATGTATCAGGAATCTGCAAAAAAAGGAGAACAGCAACCACCACCACCTCCTCCCGGAAGTGAAGGGAAGAAAAAGGAAGGGAAGAAGGGTGAAGGTGGAGATGAAGATATTATCGATGCTGATTATGAAGTAAAAGAATAACATGAAAATTGCAGAAGGACGCAGAAGAACGCAGATAAACACTGATTTTACAACAGCATATAAAAGCAATGTGAATCGGCCTATGGGATGTGTTAAATAAAGTACCTGCATCATTGTTTTATTGGTACTTATCTGTGTTAATCTGTGTCCAACTGCAGAATCTAAATATCATATTTCCATTTTTATTCTACGGTTTTTAATCCTGCCTACACTAACTCTTATTCAAATTACAGTTGCCTGCATCCTGGATCTCCTTACCGGTGATCCTCAATGGACTTATCACCCGATCCGATTGATCGGGAAGCTTATAGAAAGTGTTGAATGTATCTTACGAAGGTTATCCATTCCTGAACGGATTGCCGGGATATTTTTGACTACGATCATCGTAGCAGTAACCTATCTGACAACGTATGCAGTAATACTGGTATCGGGGCAATGGTGTTATGCCTGTGAAATAACGATAGGAATTGTTGTGATCTATTTTGCAATTTCTATAAGAAGTCTGACTGATGAAGCAAAAAAGGTAATGACATTTCTGAAAGAAAATGATTTAATACAGGCCCGAAAAGCGCTATCACAGATCGTGGGGCGTGATACAGCGTATCTCAATGAGGAACAGATAATACGGGCTTGCGTGGAAACTGTCGCTGAGAGCAGTGTAGATGGTATCCTATCACCCTTGTTTTATTCTTTTGTCGGGGGGCCGGGTGCAGCGATGGCCTATAAGGCTGTAAGTACGCTTGATTCTATGGTTGGACATAAGGATGAGAGATATATCCGGTTTGGCTGGGCGTCTGCAAGACTGGATGATGCAGCTAACTACATTCCAGCCAGAATTTCTGCCGTGTTAATTCCGGTAGCATCTTTTCTCTGTGGTTATGGTCTCCGGAAATCTTTGAGAATTGCTTTTCGTGATGGTCGTAAACATCAAAGTCCCAATAGTGGCATTCCCGAAGCCGCTATGGCGGGAGCCTTAGGAGTACAGCTAGGGGGACCGAGTACTTATCAGGGTGAGGTTATAAAAAAACCATTCATCGGAGATGTTCAGAATCGATTAACTTTGAAATCGATAGGTATGGCAATAACCATAATGCAGGTTACTTCTCTTTTGTTTTTGACCTGTGGAATCGGAGTTGTTGTATGCCTGAAATGGGCCTTTTTGTAAAAAAACTCAGGCGGGTTTGGGTTTGTAACCCAATGTTATTAAAATGCAATGGCGGATTCACTTCGTTTCATCCACCCTACCGGTAATTCTATAATGAGTAGGGTGGATTAAGCGGAGTGAATCCACCAAAGGGATAAATTTTGCAGGTTATTTTGACCGAACATGATGCCATGAAAACATGTTTCAAAACCAATCGATATACAATGGGATTTGCTAATAATCTGGTAGAAGGGCTGGACCCAAGGTCAAAAATTATCTCATTTCTTTCCATAATCCTCTGTATGGTATTGACGCCTATTACCCGTCTGAAAGACTTCGGATTGTATTTTTTACTCATACTGGCAATAGCATTCATAGCAAAGATCACACCCAGGCAAATACTGAAAAGGATGTTTGTCTTAATTCCTTTTATTCTTTTCATTGCAATTTTTATCCCTTTTATAAAAGAAGGAAATGTTTATTGGTCGATAAAGATAGGGTATTGGCAACTGCGTGTTACCTATGAGGGCGTCTGGACATTTTTAAATCTTATTATAAAATCGGTCCTGTCGATAATCTTACTGGTGATTGCCTCCGCTACGACAACCTTTCCTGATTTTTTACAAGGAATGGAAATGCTTCGCACGCCGCGTTTATTGGTAATACTCATGTCATTTATGTATCGTTATATCTTTGTGCTTCTTGATGAAGCCAAACGATTGATGCGGGCAAGAGCCCTCCGGTATTTCGGGTCCCGGTATAGTGAACAATTCCGGATAATCGGATATATGATTGGGATATTATTTATCAGAACCTTTGAGCGGGCAAAGAGAATTTATAGTGCGATGATCATCAGGGGATTTACCGGGGAAATACGGAGTATTAAACGTTTTCAATTCTCCTATATAGACTTTTTATTTATAACCGGTATAATCATATCGTTACTATTTATTGTATCAGGTATTGTTTATAAATTAGAACATATGAAAATAAACAACGCACACCTATGGCAAGCATTATAAAAGTTTCAAACCTGAATTACCGTTATCCTGATGGGACGGTAGGGCTAAAAGACGTTAGTTTTGAGGCGGAAGAAGGGGAGACGTTGGTCATTATCGGCGCCAATGGAACTGGCAAGTCAACACTGTTTATGAACCTGACGGGCATTCTGGAAGGCGATGGACATATTAATATTGCAGGTTTAACGTTAAACAAAATACAGGTGAAAGAGATCAGACGGAAAGTAGGTATGGTATTTCAAAATCCTGATGATCAACTGTTTTGTCCTACCGTTATGGACGATGTTTCATTTGGGCCTTTAAACTTAGGATGGGATAATAACGAGGTGATGGCTGCATCACAAAAGGCATTAGCGCTGGTCGATATGGAAGGCTACGAATCCCGTACATCATATCATCTGAGTTTTGGCGAAAAGAAAAGGGCTGCTATTGCCACCGTACTATCTATGGATCCAAAGATCTTGTTGTTCGATGAACCCACGAGTGGATTAGACCCCAGGAGTACATCGAAATTTATCAATATACTGTATACCTTAAAATCTCAAGGCAAGACGATCCTCATTGTAACACACGATATCTTCCTTGCGCAGGGGATAGCTGATAAGGTGCTTGTTTTTAGTGAGGAAAAAAGGCCCGTGGCGATAGGGAGTTATAAAGAAATATTAAGCAATTATGGCCTATTATTAAAAAATAATCTGGTTCATCAGCACCATCATGGCCAGATAGTATATGAACATGAACATCGACGCGGCTACATTCATGAGCGCTTATAGTATAAATCTTACTGATGATATTTGTGCGGATGGGATATGCTGTTTCATGAGCATCCCAAAGGAACAGAATCATTTAGGGATATGGAAATCTTTTCTTAAAAGAGGCACTGCATCGTATGGTGTGAAACTGCTGTATACAGCCCTGGAAGCAAAGGACATAGTATACCGTCCTTGCCGGTGTTTGAATTTTTATTTGAAAGAGGTCGATACACCAAACGGTCCTGCCCTCAGGGTATTATTACGATGCGGTATATTTGGTAAGAAATGCAGGCCTTATACCTGTAAAGCGTTTCCGGATAAGGCAGATAGTTTTATGCATGATGTTCCTGCCCCTTGTATTTATAATGAATACCTGGCACATGAAAATTATGTAAAATTAAAACATAAGCATATTTTTACTCTGTTTTATGCTATTAAGGATGATCATGCTTTGCTGAGAAAGATTTTCCCCGGATATACAGCAGAAGAAGTCAGAAAAAAATTAAGTCAATGCAGTGAGGTTGGTAAAATGAGCGCAATCTGGAATGAAAAACCATCCGAATACTTCATTCTGGAGGTGCCAAAGGTTAGCTCCGTTTTGTATCTATCTGAGGCGCATCCAAAGATTACCGGTGTAAAACAGGCGTATCGCCTTTGGCAAGGTCATATTGAGACCTGGCTGGAGAGGCATTATGGCAGCACATGGCAGGATTATTTAAACCGTGCAATTGAACAAGAGAACCGTAAAAAGATAAATTAAGAAAATACATAGATTATGAGTAAAAGGAATACGATACTTACCTGCATGCAAATTCTGGTTGTTCTCTGCATACTAGCAAGCAATAGTGATAGGGTGGTAAATGTTCCTTTAAAATCTGCTGAGTTTCCTTGCAAAGGGCGCCAATGTGGCTGTAGGACGGAACCGGATTGTAGAAAACGGTGTTGCTGTGCACTGCATGAAAATCGCAATAATTTCTTGAACAATAGCGGGGAACAGAAAAACGGTTTTCATATCTTTATTAGTACAATAAACTGCAAATATGGAAACGAGGCGTTTACCGGTATAAATTTTACCAGTAAATATATTTTAGAGGATAAGGTTCAACCCATAAAAGCATCTTTCCTGTATTTTCTTTCTTATACCATTTCAATTTCCATTTCCGAGGGAATAGTATCTCTCCCCAAAAAACCACCCCGGCATCTCGCATAAGAAGTATTTTCCCTGTATCAATTTTTGTGTTGCCTTAGGGACTCGAAACACAGTTTCGACTGCATTGATGGATCTGCCTGAAAGGGCGTTATCATATCATTGTGAAGGAGGAACAACTGAAGCATCCTAATCCCCCTTAGTCCCCCTTTAGAAAAGGGGGAGACATATGGGTAATTTAGAAAAGAGGGAGACGTATGAATGATTTAGAAAATGGGGAAATACGCAAATATTCACACATTTTCCCCTAACATCTTGGCACTAAACGTATCAGTTCCTGTGGAGATACGCAAATATTTATATATTTTCCCCCTTTTCTAAAGGGGGATCAGGGGGGATTACTTTTCCTTAACTTCTGGAGATATACCTATGCGGATAGCAAATTTACGAATTGGATATGTAGTTTCATTCTTCATGCTCTTTCTGGTATTGTTGGTAACATATGTTGAGGCAAATCATGGCCCCGGGACAGGCGGAGGAGCTACTACAATACCAGCTATTACTTTAAAAAGCGGTACCTTTTCACTCGGTCTGAGAACAGAATTGACTGAGTTTGAGTCCATCTCTGATTCAGAATTTGTTGATAAAGCAGAAAAAGCAGGCACTCACTTTGATGCTGTTGACAGAACATTCCTGCATACCGTTGACATCGGATATGGAATAACAGATGATTTTACCATTGGGATGAGCATCGGCTGGTTTGAGACGAATAACTTCCGCGAGGCCGGGTTTGGGCATGGTAATGAGCATGGTGATTTTGTTGCCACGCATGAGGGTGGTGGCAATGGTGATGAGGTTGAGGTATTACGGGCAGATCCGGATGGGATTACCGACCTCTGGCTTTTCGGCAAGTACCGCTTTTTCCGGGGACCGCAGGGACATTACGCCATTTTAGGAGGAGTTAAATTTCCTACAGGGGTGGATGATAGAAAAAACTCTGCGGGTGAAAAGGTAGAACCTGTGGAGCAGCCGGGAAGCGGTTCTTATGATTTTTTAACGGGTTTGGCATATTCACGCTGGCTTACAGAAAACTGGACACTGGATACCAATATTCAATATATCCTCCGGACTGAAGGCTCGAGGGATTACGAAATTGGCGACCGTATGGACTGGAACCTTGCAACGGCATACCAGGTAATTCCCAGAAACAAATACCCAAATGTTGCACCAGTTGGAGAAATTAACGTGAGGTATCTGTTTCGGGATGAAGAAGACGGAAAGAAAGAACGAAATAGTGGTGGAACTACCGTTTTTCTCTCCCCCGGAGTACGCATAGGGATTACCCCTCGTTGTGGGATAGGAGCCTCGATCTCTTTTCCTGTCTTTCAAAATTTACTCGGAGAGCAGCAGGAGACAGATTTTAAGGTTGCTGCCGGTATCGGTTATAGTTTTTAAATAAAGGAGTTATCTATGGTTGCGAAATATTCTTTCATTGCAGGTATCATCCTGTGTGCAGGTATTGGCTGCACAATCACAACTACTACTTCATCTCAAAAAGGTCAGCCAAAGGTTATCGATCCTGTTTGCGCATATTTTTCTGATATGGGCTGCGTCAATATTGCTATAGATGAAAATACACCAAAATCAACCTACAAAGGGGAAACCTATTATTTTTGTAATAAAGAGTGTAAGGTAGACTTTGATAAGAACCCATCAAAATACCTCAAGGCTGTTACTCCCCCTCAAGGGGCTGTAGATCCCGTATGCCACATGGAAATTGAGAAACTAGGAAGATTTGTCACCTGTATATATCAGGATAAGGTGTATTACTTTTGCTCCGATCATTGCAGGATAAAGTATATGGCAAATCCAGACAATTACAGTGGAAAAGAATGAGTAGAAAGAATAAAGTACTGGCTTGTATTCAAATCCTGATTGTTCTCTGCATACTACCATGCAATAGTGGCAGAGCAGTAAATTTACCCATAAAAACAGGTGAATTCCCTTGCAAGGGGCATCAGTGTGGCTGTAAGTCAGTATTGGATTGTAAGGCTCATTGCTGTTGCTCATCTTACAAAAATCACAATGATCTCAAAAACAGTAGCAAGAAGCAAAGTGGTTTTCGGGTCTTCATGAGCAGTATAGATTGTAAATACGGAAGTGATCCGCTTACCAATATAGCTTTTACGGATAAATACATATTGGAGAACCAGGTTCAACCGATACAAGAATCATTCTTGTGTTTTCTTTTCTATAACATTTCAATATATCTTCCAGAAATTATTGCATCCCCTCCGGAAAAACCACCTCGATATTTCAGACAAATAACTGCTTAATGTAAAGTGAACGGAAAATAATCATTGCGATGGCGTTAGCCCAAAGCAACCCCCCCTTACCGGGGGCTTTGAGGTTATTAATTCCTCTTAATCCCCCACGATCCCCCTTTTAAAAAGGGGAAGATTCTCTTTTTTAAAGGGGGACATAAGAATCCTTGCCAAAGGGGAAATACAGAAGTTGTTAATCGTCTTTCCTGAATCGCTCACATATTTTCCCCCTTTTCTAAATCACTCATACGTCTCCCCCTTTTCTAAAGGAGGTTAAGGGGGATTAAGAGGATTATTTCCCCCTTTTTTAAAGGGGGATCGAGGGGGATTACTTTCCTTCTGGTTTTTACCTGTCCGCTCACAATGATTATCAGGACAATTATAATGCAAAAACTATTTCTTAAATAAAAGGAGATATATATCGTGAGAATTTTAGCTGCAGTTCTTTTGCTTTCCCTGTTTACCGCCAGGGCTATTTATGCCCATGGTGAATGTTGTTTATCAGGCTCCCTTTCAGAAGCAACAATTTCCGGAATAACCCTTGCGCCGAATTTTGGAATTTCTCTTCAATATGAGTATACGAACATGAAGACTATACGAGATGGTACGAACAGTATAAGCCATAATGACGTATTGGAGAAAAAGGCAGAGGAGTGGTCTATGATGTCTATGGATACAAAGAGTTTCTCCATTCCTACAAGGATGATTATGCAGAAGTATACCCTCCTGGGTGTCTATTCTTTCACAGAAAAGTTTCAGTTTCTTGCCACTGTTCCCTATGTCAAAAATGATATGAATATGAGATCGATAACAAGGAGTCCTATGGGTATGGATATGATTATGGATATGGAGATGGATACGGTTGAAGGTCTTGGGGACGTGACCCTTATGGGGTTATATACCCTCTATACCGATGCGCCGGTTCTTCCGACAAAAAAACTTACTTTAGGTGTAGGGGTAAAAACCCCTACAGGGGAAAATGATGAAAAGACAGATTCTGGTAAACTTGTCCATGCTGTAATGCAACCAGGAACCGGATCGTGGGACCCGCTGCTTTTCGTTAACTATATGCGCGCATTTTATCCCTGGGTATTTCAGGTTAATTTTCTGTATCAACTGACTACAGAAGGAGACGAAGGTTATGAGTTTGGAGATAAAGTATCGTTAGATTTTGTTACGAGGTATCAGGTCACCAGCTATTTAAGTCCCGGCTTCGAGTTGAACGGTTTCTATGGAGCAAAGGATGTCGATCATGATGATAAGTTTTCAAGACCGGAGACATCTCTTCTAGACAATACCGATAATACAGGTCTTGTTTCTCTTTCTGTTACTCCTTCTCTTCAGATACGGATTCCCAAAACTGCTGGTAGTCTGGATCTCAAGTTTCAGAAGCCGATATATCAGAATGTCAGAGGCATTCAGCAAGTGGTAGACTGGAGGGCAATAGCATCAGTTGTATGGGCTTTCTAAAAGATTGAGTTAGCTAAAAGTAAGGGCAGGTTTCAAACCTGCCCCTACTCATAAAAACAGAGTCAATGTAAGGCAAGGCTTTACCTTGCTTCCCCGCCTAAATACCTGTTTTGAAATTTGGCACATAACTCGATGCAAAGGGCATATATAACCTGAATAATAAAATAATCCAGTTCAATATCCGGCAAAATTGAATTCGACAACTTTTTTGAATAAACACTCTATTCTAATAGTTGTATGATCTTGTGTATATCATTTGTGGGGGCATTGCAGGCATAATTTATACAGATATAGGCCGTAGCTTTATTATCAACGATCTTTTGTTCCTTTATGAATTCTGCAATATTCTCAATGGATTTATCTTTTGAAGGATGTAAAAGCAAGACCTTCCGGGGAAGGAATCGTTTTCCTATTTCCCTGAGTATCCGTTCTGTATCATCTGAGCCAGGTTCTCCTGCAATAACGATCTCTTTGGTAGGACCTAAAACAAAATCCAGGGCACAGAGGAATTGGGTATAGCCTGATGGATGCTGTTTTATTGTTTCCCCGAAGGTTCTAATAATCTGTTCCGCTATTTTCTCAAACTCCGTATTTCCCGTTATACGGCCTAATCTTAAGATATTGGATAAAGCAACCGAATTTCCGGAAGGTGTTGCGCCATCATAGATTTCCTTTGTCTGAGTTATGAGTTGTTCATTTTTCTTTCCACTGAAGAAGAAACCTCCTCCTTTTTCATCCTGGAAGTTTTCTATCATGTGATTATTGAGTTCCAGAGCTATTTTAAGATATTTTACCTCAAACGTAGCCTCATAGAGGTCAATCAGACCCCAGACAAAATATGCATAATCATCCAGATAGCCGGGAATAGAAGCCTCTCCTGATCGATAACGCCTTAATAATGTTCCATCCTTCTGGCGTAAAGTATTCAAAATAAAATCTGCCGCGCGCATAGCAGCTTGTGTATATTTTGGTTCATTCAGGGCCTGTGCACCTTTTGCCAGGGCGGCAATCATTAATCCGTTCCAGGAGGTAAGTATTTTGTCATCCTTATGAGGATGTATACGTTTTTCCCGTAAGGAAAAGAGTTTTTCCCGGGCTGTTCTCAACACTTCTTCAAGTTCTGACGGCTTTATTCCTCTCATTTTAGAGAACGTATCTACCGGTTTGTCTACATGAAGGATGTTCTTTTCTTCAAAATTGCCTTCTTTTGAAACATCGTAATAGTCACAAAAGATATTACCCTCTTTTTCACCTAAGATCTTTATGATTTCGTCAGGTGTCCAGACGTAAAATTTCCCTTCCACTCCTTCGCTGTCAGCATCTTCAGCGGAGTAAAAGCCGCCTTCGGGCGAGGTCATATCCCTCAGGACATAGGTAAAGATACCCCGTACACTATCGGCGTAAAATACCTTTCCTGTGGCTTGATAGGTTTCTGTATATGCAATGGCAGCCAGCGCCTGATCATACAGCATCTTTTCAAAGTGGGGGACAAGCCAGTATTCATCAGTGGAATACCTGTGGAATCCGCCTCCCAACTGATCATATATACCACCGCGTCCCATTCGTTCAAGTGTCTTTTCAACAATCTCCAGGGCTGTGGGATCATTGCTCCGTTTCCACCACCGAAGGAGAAAGGTATAGTTGTGTGGTGTTGGAAATTTTGGTGCAGAGCCAAACCCGCCGTAAATAGAATCAAAATTATCTCTTAATTGCGTATAGGCATGCTGTAACGTCTCCTCCGTTAGCATTTCACCCGGTGCGGAGATAGCTGCAGATTGAATGACCTTTGTTATTTGCTCGCTGGATGCAATGACGCTCTCTTTATTTGTTTTCCAAAGGTCAGATATCTTTTTGAGAATAGCAATAAATCCGGGATTTCCATATCGCTCCGTTTTTGGGAAATAGGTACCGGCAAAGAACGGTTTTTTCTCAGGGGTCAGAAAGAGATTCAGCGGCCAGCCGCCACTGCCTGTCATGGCCTGGCAGACAGTCATATAGATATTGTCCAGATCGGGACGTTCCTCTCTGTCAACCTTAATTGAAACAAAATTTTCATTCAGAATCTTTGCCACCTCTTCATCCTCAAACGATTCGTATTCCATAACGTGACACCAATGGCAGGTCGAGTAGCCGATAGAAAGGAAGACGGGCTTATTTTCCCTTAATGCCTTCTGAAAAGCCTCTTCACCCCATGCATACCAGTCAACAGGGTTGTAAGCATGCTGCTGTAAGTAAGGACTTTTTTCATGAATTAAACGGTTCGGTTTTCCCTTATGAGGAGTTTTCGCCTCGTGCTGAGAGATTTTTGGTGAGATGTTATTTTCGTTTGCTTTCATATCGTTACATACGCAACCTTTCATAAAAATTGATAGGATGAAACCACGGATTGGGAAAGAGCCGATAGTACGGATAAAAAATGAAAATGTGCCCATAGATGTAGTCCTCCGATTGTACTAAGCCTTTCTGCACAAATATACCTATCTTGTATCATTTTTTAATTCCCATCGTCATTATATCAAAATTATCTGTGAAAAAAATATTTTAAACTATAATAAGGATATAACTATGAATATGAAAAATGCGACATGGCACAAGAGTGTGACATGTTATAGGCATAGTATGGCACAAGATAAGAAATATTCTTCATTGTTATTTTGATCCATTTTCTAATATTCTCAGCGCAAGCTCAACATGTTTTGGTATGAGTTGACGTGATCGAATTACCCAATTGAGTTTTTTTAAGGCGTCGAATAATCCATCACGGGTATAGGGATCGTTTAATGCTGGTTTTAAAAGACTCAGAGTCTTGAGGAGTGCGATACTTACTGGTCGCCTGAGCCATGCTGTCCATAAGGTATTTCTGACTTCATTACGGCGCCGGTCATTACGATTGCGGATAGGTGATGGATAGTGATATGAGATAATGTCTTCAATATAAGCTAAATGCCAGCCATGAGCCGCAAGATCCATTGCTAACAGGTTCTCTTCACCACCAATGCCAAAGCGACTTTCAAATCCACCCATAGCGAGATATGCTGAACGCCGAACGATAGATCCGCAGGCAATAAAGCCTAATATGGGAAAGCCCGGACAATCAGGAATTACCGGTAGTTTACCGTCGGACATTTTCCGGCAAATTGGATCTAACCTTTGTTCTTGTCCAACGAAAATTCGTGATGCTATTAAAGCTAATTTTGGATGCGAATCGAAAAGATCGATTGCCTTCGCGAGAGATCCAGGGGCCCACCATGAGTCGTCATCACTAAACGCAACATAGGGACAATCGGTATGCTGAACACCAAGATTTCTTCCTGCAGGGCCGAGATTCTTAGATAGTGATATGACCATTGTTTCCGGATAATGCATACGAACTTCCTCTGATGTACCGTCCGAAGAGCCATTATCTACTACAATAATAGGAGGCCGTTCCGGAAGGGTGTAAAGTTGATTCAGTGTATGGAAGAGATTCTGGATACGGTTTCGTGTTACAATTACTACAGAAATGCGGGCATTGGGGTTGTTCATGGCACTAATGTCCAACTTCACAGAGAGTGAAACATGAGTATTACTACACATATTTTTTAATAAGCAAAAAATATACCAACAAATAAAAATGAAGAAATTTACAGGCATGTATTTTCCCCAAATTTTGTATGGAAGAAATGGAAATGGAATTATGTATTGGAATTCAATTCTGCAGGGCAACCCTTTAGAGCTTAGAGGTCATCCCAAAACCTTAATTTTAGTATAGTAATCTCAAAACAAAAGAGTAGAGTAAAATTTCCCGGAAAGTACAGATCAGTTTTTCCCCATCCCAAAGAAACGGTGTGATAGAGTATCAAGGTATTTTTGTCTCATAATCCCGAAGGGATGGTATGATTATAGCAAAAGAGCAGAAGAAAGGGTTTGAACCCCGAAGGGGTGGCATGGAAAACCCGTGTATACCTGTCATTGACTGGGAATTTGCCGTTATTTTCTGATAATTATTTCACCCCTTCAGGGTTGTTGATTTTGAGGTTATTCATTATCTATAATCATGACAGCCCTTCGGGCTTGAAATAGAGATCATCTTCATTGTATCTGTTACCACTTCGGAATTATAGGGTATTTTTGTACTATCATGATCTCAAAAATAAAGCGACATTTTGTTTTAATATTACTATATCCGGAATCATGTGAGACATAGTATATATAAGGAGAGAATTTTTCATACTCTGTATGCCGGTTCCTGGGGTGGCGCTGACAAACCATGTCCCTGTATGTCTTCAACAGGGATCGTTTGTCAGTGTTCTGTTATCCATATCCATGTTGGGATAGCTTCTAAGTATTCGCCTGTTTCTGTTTATTCCTCATAGAAAGAGAAATTCTTTTTCTCTTTCTATCAACATCGAGTACAGTAACGGTTACTGTTTGATGCACTCTCACAAAATCATTGGGATTCTTTACGAAAGTGTCTGCAAGTTCGCTGATATGTACCAGGCCGTCCTGATGTACCCCTATATCCACAAAAGCGCCAAAAGCAGTAATATTGGTAACGATACCGGGAAGTCTCATACCGGGCTTTACATCCTCCATTTTCTCAATTCCCTCTGCAAACCCAAATGCCTCGAACTTCTCTCTGGGATCACGGCCAGGCTTGGATAATTCCGCCAGGATATCGTTCAGAGTAGGGAGACCTACCTTGTCGGTTACATATTTTGTAAGATTAATTTTTTTCCTGAGCTCTTCACTCCGCATTAAATCGATAACGGAACATCCCAGGTCTTTTGCCATGTCATATACCATGAGATAACTTTCAGGATGAACGGCGCTCCCGTCAAGGGGATTATCACCATCCCGTATGCGTAAAAAGCCGGCAGATTGTTCAAAGGCATTCGGCCCTAAGCGTGGCACCTTCTTCAGCTCTTCTCTCGATGTAAACGGGCCGTGCTCGTTCCGGTATTTCACGATATTTCCTGCGAGCTGAGGACCGAGGCCAGAAACATAGGTAAGAAGCTGCTTGCTCGCGGTATTTACCTCTACGCCCACCTTGTTTACACAACTGATGACAATATCATCAAGACTTTTCTTTAATGCCCCCTGGTCAACATCGTGCTGGTATTGTCCTACACCGATAGATTTGGGATCTATCTTCACCAGTTCTGCTAGAGGGTCCATAAGACGCCTGCCTATAGATACTGAACCACGTACGGTTACGTCATAATCAGGGAACTCTTCGCGTGCAGTTTCTGAAGCAGAATATACCGATGCGCCGCTTTCGTTTACCATCACTACGAGAATTTTTCCGGGAAGTTTGAGTTTGCGAATGAATGATTCTGTTTCCCTTCCCGCAGTGCCGTTTCCTATGGCAATAGCTTCTATAGCAAACTGCTCGCATAAACGAATAATCGTCGAAGCAGCCTCGGCGGTAGCTTTCTCTGATTGATGCGGGTAGATAGTATCGGTATGCACCAGCTTTCCCTGTCTGTTCAAACAAACAACTTTACAACCGGTACGGAAACCTGGGTCTACGGCAAGGACGTTTTTTTGTCCGAGCGGAGAGGCAAGTAAGAGTTGGCGCACATTTTCGGCAAAGACCCTGATAGCCTCCATCTCTGCCCGTTCTTTTGTCGCAATCCGTATTTCCGTTTCCATCGATAAAGATAAAAGTCTTTTATAACTATCATGGACGGCCATCCTGACTTGTTGGGATGCCAATCCATCTCCTTTTACAAAGAGTGCTTCCAGCAGTAATAGCGCTTTATCTTCCGGTGGATTAACGTGCAGGATCAGGAACCCTTCCTTTTCCCCGCGTCTCATAGCCAGAATTCTGTGAGAAGGAGCTTCCGATATCGGTTCTTCCCAATCAAAGTAATCCTTATACTTGATCCCTTCCTCTTCCTTGCCCGGTATCACCTTTGTTTTAAAAATCCCCGAATTCGTATACAGATCACGCATTTTTGTGCGGGCCGTTTGGTCCTCATTTACCCACTCTGCAATAATATCCCGTGCCCCTGCAAGGGCATCTTCTACAGAATCAACCCCTTTCTCTGGATTCACAAAAGCAGCAGCTTCTGTTGCAGGATCCCTGTCATCCTGATCAAAGATGAGTTTTGCCAGGGGTTCCAGT
>SULG01000054.1 GCA_005524015.1 Candidatus Jettenia ecosi | reverse complement strand
TTTCTAAAGGGGGTTAGGGGGATTAGAGGAAGCGTGGACGCACGTTGCCTTTACTTTCCACTTATTGAATTATTTAATACCCAATCCTGAGAATTTAGCACTTTTCAGTATAGAATTATTCCTCTACGCGGAGAAATTTTGTAGAATCTTTTATGATATCTAATCGCTTAATTTCTATAAGCGCTTTTTGCAGATTACCCTCTTCTGCAAGATGGGTCATCATCACGAGAGGGACATTGCCATTCTCTTTGATTTTATGCTGAATAACTGAGGCAATACTGATTTCATAATTTCCCAAAATACCTGATATCTTTGCGAGTACCCCAGGCTTATCTACAACGGAGAATCTCAGATAATAGCGCGTTTTGATTTGCATAATATCCGCTATGGAAATATGCTCACAGTTTCCAGAAAAGGTCTTCATCGCATGAAATGTTATGCCTGCCCTTCCAAGTCCAACATCCACAAGGTCTGCAACCACAGCGCTGGCAGTAGGCATTTGACCAGCTCCCTTACCATAGAGCATAGTTTCACCCACAGCACTTCCATTGACACAGATAGCATTAAAGACACCGTTTACCGAGGAAAGCGGGTGATCATGTGGTAGGAGTGTTGGATGCACACGTAATTCAATAGCGCTTTTTATCCTTTTTGCCACCGCTAAAAGTTTTAAGGTGTATCCCAACTCGTGTGCATACCAAATATCGGAGAGATCCATAGTACTGATACCCTCACAATAAATATCCTTATAATCAAAATCAACACCAAAGCCGATTCTCGCCAAAATAGCAAGCTTGTGCGAAGAGTCTATACCATCAACGTCCATAGAAGGATCTTTCTCTGCATAACCCATCTTTTGTGCCTCTGCAAGGGCATCGCTGTATTTTACATGCTCTTTGGCCATCTTTGTTAAGATATAATTGGTAGTTCCATTTACAATACCAAAAATAGACTCTATCCTATTTGCAATAAATCCGTCTCTTAATGCTGCAATAACGGGGATACCGCCCCCTACACTTGCCTCAAAGGAAATACTTTTGCCACACTGCCGTGCCTTACGAAAAAGTTCCAGACCATGAAGGGCCAAAAGCATTTTATTTGCAGTTACAACATCCTTACCTTTTTCAAACGCTTTCGTAATAATTTCTTTTGCAGGGTGCAATCCCCCAATAAGTTCTACAATAACGTGGATATCCGGATCGTTTATCAGGATATCCGCATCGTCTGCAAAAAGAATATCCGATGGCAAATCTATTCTGTTTCTTACATCGAGATTACGATCGGCAATACCTTTTAATACCGGAATACAATCGAGTTTTTCCAGGAGAGGAGGATGTTTTTCTAAAAGGATCTTTACAACCCCTGCCCCAACGGTACCCATACCCACAATGCCGACATTGAATGTTCTCATAATTATTATTTCCTATGACTGATAAAGCCGCAAAACACATAAAGTACTGATATTGCTATAAAGAAAATTTACTATAACGGAAGAGTTTGTTTATTTCAATAAAATTTGCAAACGAAAGAACTCGTTTTGTCTATCATGTGCCGTTTAATTTTAGTTGTAATATCTTATAAGGTCTGATAAGATTGTTTTGAACATCTATACCTGTAAAAGCAATTCTCACATACAATATCATCAAAGAGTACATGGTAAGTTTTAAACAAAGAGATATTATCTCTATCCGCCATTTCAACAAAGAAGAGTTATTATACATCCTCGATTTAGCAAAACAAATGGAGCGGACAACCTATACAGATACCCTGAAAGACAAAATACTTGCTTCATTATTCTTTGAGCCTTCAACACGGACACGGCTCAGCTTTGAATCGGCTATGCAACGGCTCGGCGGAATGGTAATTGGCTTTGCAGATTCCGGTATTACATCAGTAGCTAAGGGCGAGTCGCTTCGCGACTCTGTAAAAATTATAGAAGGATATTGTGATATCATCGTTTTAAGGCACTACCTTGAAGGTTCTGCACAATTAGCGGCAGATGTTGTTAATATACCGGTGATTAATGCAGGAGATGGCGCTAACCAACACCCGACACAAACCTTCCTGGATCTCTACACAATCCAAAAGACAAAAGGGGCATTAGAAGGACTTACCATTGGATTTTTAGGCGATCTGAAATATGGAAGAACAGTACACTCTCTTGCCTATGCCCTCGCATATTTTGGCGCAGAAATGTTCTTCATCTCGCCACCTGGTTTGAGAATGCCCAGAGATTCTATAGATGAACTTAAGGATAGAAAGGTAAAGTGCTACGAGCATGAATCATTATCAGGTATCAGCAAGAAGCTCGATGTGATTTATTGTACAAGAATCCAAAAGGAACGGTTTGCAGATCCTGTTGAATTTGAGAAGGTTCGTGGTGTATACAGATTGAGCAAGGCAATGCTTGAAGAATTAGAAATTAAGAAAGATTTAAAGATATTACATCCTTTACCTCGCGTAGATGAAATGGATGAAAGTCTTGACAAGACTAATTATGCAGTCTATTTTCACCAGGCACGTAATGGTGTGCCTGTCAGAAAAGCTATACTCTCTGCTGTCTTGGGAGTTATTGAATGAAACATCTCGATGTCTCTGCTATTAAAGATGGATCGGTAATTGACCACATAGATAACAAAAGCACTCTCAAAGTTGCTGATATACTTAATATCCAGAACGAAGAACAGGTAGTGCTTGTAGGGATGAATTTAAAGAGTAAGCTTCTCGGCAAAAAGGGTATAATAAAAATAGGCGGAAAAATTATTGACCAAAAAGAGGTGAATAAGATTGCACTCATTGCGCCGAATGCAACGGTTAACATTATTAAGGATTATGAGGTTGTAAAGAAGTTTAACGTGGCAGTCCCCGAGGTTATAGAAGGTATTGTTAAATGTTTTAATCCCAATTGTGTGAGTAATTATAACAATGTAACTTCTCAATTGAATGTAGTAAATAAAAACCCCATACGATTAGAATGTCACTATTGTGAACGTATTATGAGCGCAAAAGACATTTTATTGATTTAAAAGTGAAACGAGGGAAAAATCGATTTGTTGCAGGTAATTAAATCAATAAAAGATATGAGACAAAAAATTAAAACCATCAAAGACAGCCACGTAACGATTGGTTTTGTTCCTACGATGGGGGCATTGCACGAGGGGCATTTAAGTTTGATGAGGAATGCAAAAAAAGGACACGATGAAGTTGTAGTAAGTATTTTTGTAAATCCCTTACAATTCGGAAAAAATGAAGATCTCCAGCGCTACCCACGAACGTTTGAAAGAGATTGCGAACTGCTTTCAGGAGAAGGAGTAAATCTTGTATTTTATCCGGATATAACAGAGATATATCCGGATGGGTTTTGTACCTCTGTTATTATTCATGACCTGGAGGACAAGCTCTGTGGTAAAGCACGTCCAGGACATTTCAGAGGGGTTGCAGTAGTTGTGCTAAAACTCTTTCATCTTATCAAACCTGATGCTGCATATTTTGGGCAAAAAGACTTCCAGCAAACCGTTATTATCAAGAGAATGGTTTATGATTTGAATTTGGATATTAACATAAAGGTTCTTCCAACAATAAGGAACACAGAAGGTTTAGCTTTAAGCTCGAGAAATGCTTATCTTACAGAAACAGAAAAGAAGGACGCTCTATGTTTATACCAGTCGCTGGTAAAAGCACAATATATGGTAACCTTAGGTACTACAGATACTGAAAAAATTATACAGGAAATGAAAAAAATTATCCATACCTGTGAATCGGCAAAGATTGATTACATTTCAATAGTTAATCCTGAAACCCTTGAGATAACTCCGGAAGTAAGTAATGGCGATGTAGTTACTCTTGCAATAAGAATTGGAAGGACACGGCTCATCGATAATGTAATCCTAACTTTCTAATTGCAATACAGATTTGACTTGTGGTTTATCCGTTATGCATGGCTTAACGGTGTTTTTGTCCTGGCACGAAAATGGAACTTTAGGGGGATCTCCGAGAAAGGGAGCTTGCTGCGTAGCTGATTGGAGAGATAACGTTCATAATCACTATCAAAAAGTTTTGGATCATTAACAAAAAGAATAAAGGTAGGAGGAGCAACACTTACCTGAGTAGCATAATAAATCCTTGGTGATTTGGCTTTTTTGCGTGTTGGCCGATGCAGGGATAGAGCTTCTTCCAGCGCCTGATTTAATTCAGAAGTTGAAATGCGGGTATTGGTTTGCTCATACAGTTCTGTGGCGAGCTGTACCATTTCTATAACATGCTTGTTATCTTTAGCGCTAATAAAAATGATAGGAGCAAAGGAGAGTCCGGGCAAGCACTTGTATATATAATTATTAAACCTTTCTGTTTCAACACCGCGCACTAAATCCCATTTATTAATCACAATAATGCAAGGTTTATTCTCAGAGATAATATAATCTCCCAGTTTTTTATCTACCTCAGATACTTTTAATGTAGCATCAATAAGAAAGAGCGCCACATCGGCCCTTCGGATAGACCGCTCAGCACGCGCCATACTGTAAAACTCTATAGAATCTTTAACCTGCCTCTTCTTCCTTACACCTGCCGTATCAATAGCCAGGAACTGTTTACCGCCTGTCTCAAACCGTACATCGACAGAATCCCGTGTAGTACCGGCTACTTCACTAACAATCATCCGTTTCTCTTTCGCTAAAGTATTAATCAGTGTAGATTTTCCTGCATTCCGTTTACCAACAATGGCAAGTTTTATTATGGAGTCGGCAGGAACCGATTCTTGAGGTGGCGATGGTAATAGAGAAACAATTCTGTCCAATAATGCAGACCTTCCAAATCCCTCTATAGCGGATATTGGTACTGGTTCACCCAATCCCAATTTATTGAAATCTGCTATTAAGTACTCCAGCTTGGGTGTATCTACTTTATTTGCAACAAGGATTATCTTCTTGTTTAAACGCCGTAACTTTTCCACAACCATTATATCCAGAGGCGTCACACCTTCACGAACATCTACGACAAATAAAATTATATCTGCTTTATGAATTGCAATTTCTATCTGGATCTCTATATCTTCTGTAAGACCGTCTATATCTTTTACACCCATCCCGCCCGTATCCACTAACTCAAATACATAATCGTTGTATTGAATCTCAGTAGAAACACGGTCTCTTGTAACACCGCTTGTAGGCTCTACAATCGAAATTCTACGTTTTGCAAGGCAGTTCAATAAGGAAGATTTTCCTACGTTTGGCCTGCCAACAATAGTAACGGTCGGTATAATCATTATCAATAACTCGTATGAGGATATTATTATTACATCAGGAAAGGTTTAAAAGGATCGCAGTGCAAGAGGAGATTAGTCCTTCCCGATAACCTCTTCTCTGCCAGCTTATAGTCTTGATTCCTTGTCCGGAGAACTATCGTCTTTATTACCTTTCTCCTGAAGAGGGGAAGGTCTTTACCTCTGCATTCGATCTCTCAGCCTTTTCCTCCTCTATATACACATCGTTTATATCTGTACTATCAATATCCTTCCTTAAGAGAAAATAGATAATCGTTTTTGCAGAGAACAGATAGGTCAGAACAAAAGTCCAAACTGTCAATTTAATTAAAACTATATAAACAATCAACATACCTGCCAGAAACTTCAATGACCAACTAAGCGAAGCTGTTGATACTGGTGACTGAGGAGAATGCACATTACAAAATCCGAGACAAGCAATATTGCATTTTTGTGATAGAAAGGATTGAACGAGACCAAACTTTTGTCCCATACCTATACCTATAGTATAGAATGATAGACGAACCACAAGCCATGCTATACATGCAATGAATATCAAACAAACTAATCCATACAGCGTATTTATGATACAATACAAGATAAATTGTTTAGGACGCGAAATGACATAGCTATAGGCCCGACTCATTGCATCAAAGGCATCAGATCCTTCTGCACTGATTGTAGGAAACATAAAACAGAGGCCTAATGCGCCTATCAGACCTATAAAAACCATTAAAAATCCGGATATCAAAGCAAAGGGGAAACCTAATGCAACCAGGATCTCTCCAAAGACAGGAATTCTTCCTAAAAGTCCACCTATTACGTTACATAAAGCAAAAAAGAAAACGCCAATTACCGGTACTAATGGCGACCAGAAATAAGACCAAAACTTTTTTCTGGAAAATTTCAAGGCATCTATCAGGCAGATGCTTTCATCTTTCGCATAGTCTACTGCAGAAATTCTTGTAATAGCGCCACCTGCAAGTGACCAGATAGCAAGGATTCCAAAAATGAGTATCGATAAGGCAAATAACTCACCAAAGCCCAGTGGCATAATAGCCTGCGATACATTTCTTGCAATAACCGGCACACCCTCTCTTGCAGAACACAGGACAAGCCTTATAAAGGTACAAGGAGTGGCACTGATTAGTTTTAATGCTGAAAAGAGCGCAACTACGATCGTACACCAAAATAAACTTGCTAAAAGGGCAGAATACCCAAGGAACATCTTCTTGGGGTCAAAAGCCATTTTAAAGGCGCGGAAAATATCGCGCCAATCATGCTTTATCGTTTTTACTTCACCCATCTTCCTCTCCTTTTTTTCCTATTCGGCTCAATACTTCAGGATTCAATGGTTCTTCAATACGATAACTCTCGTCCAGCCATGCCCCAAGGTCAATAAGCTTGCACCGTTCACTACAAAAAGGAAAATAAGGCAAGTCCTTTATCTTTTGATAAACCAGTTCTTTTTTACAATTAGGACAATTAATTTTGGCCATACTTTTCTCTCATAACAGTTTTCAGCATGTTGCGGCAAAGGCGCAAAGAGATCCCCTTGAAGATTATAACAGGATTTATGTTACCTTTTATTCTTATACCCTCACCCCATGTACAACAACCTCTTATTTCTTTATTTCTTTTCAGAAGTTTTTGCTTCGGGTTTTGCGGATTCTGTCTCCTTTTTTGCTTTTGATTTATACTCATCACTCCGGTAATCTGTCTGATAAAAACCCGATCCTTTAAAAATAATAGCGCTTCCTGCGCCTATTACCCTTTCAGCTTTTGGTTTTCCACAAGCTGGACAATCCTTTATTGGCCTTTCTGTAATATGCTGAAACAACTCAAATGAATGATCGCACTCACTACATCTATAATCATATGTTGGCATCTTCCCTCCTTATTTATAGATAATCCATAGATTGAGTTAAATTGCAATTCAACCTATATTAAGCTCATCTTTAATCCTATTTAGATATTTAGTTATGAGAATTTTTTTCAGCAAAATTTATTCAAAAAAATTCTTCATTTTTTCGAAAAATTTCTTTTGCCGGGGAGAAACATTTTTTTTCTCTAATTCAGCAAATTCACGTAATAAATCCTCTTGTCTGGTAGTCATCTTTGTAGGCGTTTCAATAACTACCTGTACGAGAAGGTTACCCTTTCCATATCCATGCAGATTAGGAAACCCTTCCCCGCGAATAGGGACAACTTCATTATTTTGTGTTCCTTTTGGTATTTTTACCTGAATAATATTACTGGTAAGCGTAGGCACCTCAATCGTACAACCTAAAGCTGCCTGCGCAAAAGTAATGGGAACCTCACAAAGAACATCATCTCCCTGTCTCTTAAAGATAGGATGTGGTTTGATATGTATGTCGCAATATAAATCTCCGGGAGATGCTCCGTTTTCTCCTGGCTCTCCCTGACCTGATAACCTCAGCCGCATACCATCTTCTACACCGGCTGGAATCTGGATAGAAATAACTGATTTTTTTGGATAACGGCCAGAGCCACTACATTTAGTACAGGGCGATTCTATAATTTTGCCATTGCCTCGGCATTTCGGACACGTAGTACGCAAGGTGAAAAAACCTTGCGACTGCTGAACCTCTCCCCGACCCCTGCAGTACGGACAATTTACCGGAGAAGTTCCTTCCCGAGCGCCAGTTCCCCGACATACATCACAGATCTCTCTCCGTGTTAGTTCAATCTTTTTTTCAATACCTGTAGCTACGTCTTTGAAATCAACCTCAATATCACACTTTAGACTTGCCCCTCGCCGCTGCGCCTTTCCACGACCCCTTCCTCCACCAAAGAAGTCTTCAAAGATACTTCCACCACCAAAAATATCCCCAAAAGCATCAAAAATATCTTCAAAAGTACTATATCCGCGAGACTCTGTGCCCTTTAAGCCATCAACTCCAAATTGATCATAACGCCTTCTTTTTTCAGGATCGCCTAGTACACCATAAGCCTCAGCAGCCTTCTTAAATATATGTTCAGCCTCTTTATTTTCCGGGTTTCTATCCGGATGATATTTTAAGGCTATCTTACGATATGCTTTCTTTATGTCTTCTCCACTTGCACTTCTATCAACACCTAATACTTGATAATAATCTTCTTCCATGTATAGAGTCTATAAATTAAGTAATTGGAATACTATGAAATACGAATGTTATAATAGTGAAATTATAGTATATAAAACTGCATAAAATCAAGGGTGTTTTAAGTCTCCACGAAAAGCAAGGGAAATAGTCGTCGGTCACAATTCCTTATGTATTTTTTGGTATAAAAGTAAAAAGGCTACTTGCGCAGCCTTTTTACTTTCCAGGGTATTTACATTTTTATTCAATGTTCAATTAGTTAGTAAACACTACCCTCAATCGCCTTTTCCTCTTCATCCTCTTTGAGTTCAGTAATCATAGTTTCCGTAGTCAACAGCAAACCGGCAACACTGGCAGCATTCTGTAATGCAACACGCGACACCTTTGCCGGATCCACGATTCCTGTCTCGAACATATCAACATATTTTCCTGTATTGGCATCATATCCCTTCGTAGTCGATAGCTCTTTGACCTCTTCAACAACTACCGAACCGTCGGCACCTGTATTGCAGGCAATTTGACGTAATGGCGATTCGAGCGCTTTTCTAATGATATCTGCGCCAACCTTTTCGTCGCCTTTGAGTTTTTTACGTACTTCATCAAGTACCGGTATTGCCCTGATAAAAGCCACGCCACCTCCGGGAACGATCCCTTCTTCAACAGCTGCGCGGGTTGCATGGAGCGCATCTTCTACACGGGCCTTTTTCTCATTCATTTCAGCTTCGGTTGCAGCGCCTACATGAATAACAGCTACTCCGCCTGCCAATTTTGCGAGTCTCTCGCTTAATTTTTCCTTATCGTAATTGGAAGTTGTCTGCTCAATTTGATTTTTAATTTGATTAATTCTGGCCTGTATATCGGCCTTCTTTGCTGCGCCTTCGATGATGGTCGTATTATCTTTATCGATGGTAATCCGTTTGGCACGACCAAGGTCTTCGATTCCTATACTCTCTAGCTTTAATCCCAGATCCTCTGTAATAGCACGTCCTTTTGTTAATATAGCAATATCCTCAAGCATCGCCTTTCTGCGGTCGCCAAAGCCGGGAGCCTTTACAGCCGCACAACTCAATACACCTCGGAGTTTATTAACAACCAAAGTTGCCAATGCCTCACCCTCTATATCTTCCGATATAATGAGCAAAGGTTTTCCTCCACTTGCAATCTTTTCCAATAAAGGGACAAGATCCTTTACGCTTGATATCTTTTTCTCATAAAGGAGTATATAGGCATCCTCCAAAACAACCTGCATATTCTGCGCATCGGTAATAAAGTATGGAGAGAGATATCCTTTATCAAATTGCATTCCTTCCACAACCGTCAGCGTAGTCTCAATTCCCTTAGCCTCTTCAACGGTGATAACCCCATCCTTGCCAACCTTTTCCATCGCATCAGCCAATAGATTTCCAATTGAGGTGTCGTTGTTAGCGGAGATCGTTCCTACCTGAGCAATTTCAGAACGGCCTTTCACCGGCTTACTTAATTTCTTAAGCTCCGCAACTACAACTTCTACAGCCTTATCAATACCTCTTTTTATTGCCATTGGATTTGCGCCAGCGACTACATTTTTTAATCCTTCATTAAAGATAGCTTCTGCAAAGATGGTAGCTGTAGTGGTGCCATCTCCGGCAATATCGCTGGTCTTTGATGCAACTTCACAAACCATCTTCGCCCCCATATTTTCAAAGGGATTTTTCAGCTCAACTTCCTTAGCAACCGTTACACCGTCTTTTGTAATTGAAGGTGTACCAAATCCTTTTTCCAGAATCACATTTCTTCCCGTAGGCCCCATGGTTACTCGGACAGTATCTGCCAGCTGTTTAATCCCTTTTTGGAGCAACTTCCTGGCATCTTCATCATAAATTAACTGTTTTGCTGCCATTTTAAAACCTCCAAAAATTTTAATTTTTGATACTTTAAAGATTAACGCACATTACTCAATCTTTGCCAAAACATCACTTTCCCTCATAACCAGATATTCTTTACCGCCAACAACAACCTCAGTCCCCGCATACTTTCCGTAAAGCACCTTGTCTCCCTTTTTTACCAAAAGCTCAGCTCTTTTCCCATTCTCCAACATCTTTCCTTCACCCACAGCCACAATCTTACCCCTCATAGGCTTTTCCTTTGCAGTATCAGGCAACAGAATACCACCTTGCGTTTTTTCTTCAGCTTCTATAGGCTCAATAACTACTCTATCATCTAATGGCTTTATACTTACCATATCTTTACGTTTAACCTCCTCAAGAAAACAATTAAAGTTCTAAACATTACAATAAGTCAAAGCGTGGGAACTACATTCCCATTCCCATACCACCCATACCACCCATACCACCCATACCTCCCATTCCCCTCATACCACCGCCCATTCCTCCCGGCATCTTCTCTTCTTCCTTTTTAGGAATATCGGTAATAACACATTCTGTTGTTAATAGTATTCCTGCAATGCTTACAGCATTCTGCAGTGCGCTCCGCGTAACCTTGGTCGGATCTATAACACCTGCATCAAGCAAATTGCAGTACCCCTCCTTTTCTGCATCGTAGCCAAATGCTTTATCTTTAGATGCTAATATCTTTCGGACTACTACAGATCCTTCCAGACCTGCATTCTTAAATATCTGTTTTGCAGGCGCCGCCAGGGCATTTCTTATAATATTAACCCCCATAGCCTCGTCTCCCTCAAGCTTAAGATCATCCAGAGACTCTGCCGTTCTTAACAATGCAACACCGCCGCCGGGTAAAATGCCTTCTTCTACCGCCGCCCTTGTAGCATGCAACGCATCCTCTACCCTTGCCTTCTTTTCCTTCATCTCACTCTCTGTAGCAGCGCCGACAAAAATCTGAGCAACACCTCCGGCAAGCTTTGCGAGTCTTTCTTGTAATTTTTCTCTATCATAATCTGATGTCGTAGCATCAATTTCATTACGAATTTGTTTGATACGCCCTGCAATAGCATCTGAGCCGCCCGCGCCTTGAACGATAGTTGTATTGTCTGCATCAACGGTAATCTTCTTCGCTCGCCCTAAATCACGAATATCGATACTTTCTAACTGAATTCCCAAATCTTTAAATACTGCCTTACCCTCTGTAAGAATAGCAATATCTTCAAGCATCGATTTTCTCCGGTCACCGTATCCGGGCGCCTTTACTGCCGCGCAACTAATGGTCCCACGGAGCTTGTTAACCACCAAGGTCGCCAATGCTTCTCCCTCTACATCTTCTGCAATAATAAAAAGAGGTTTCCCACTCTTTGCAATCTTCTCTAATAATGGAACTAATCCCTTAATAGTAGATATTTTATCCTCATAAATCAAAACGTAAGGATCTTTAAATTCAACCTCCATGGAATCCTGGTTTGTAACAAAATGAGGAGAAAGATAACCACGGTCAAACTGCATACCTTCTACCACTTCTACACTAGTTTCAAGACCCTTTCCTTCTTCAACCGTAATAACGCCATCTTTTCCAACTTTATCCATTGCATCAGCAATCATCTTTCCAATTTCGGCATCATTATTTGCTGCAATAGAACCAACACTTGCAACTTCTGCCTGGTTCTTGATCTTCTTGCTCATCTCTTTCAATTTTTCTACAACCTTACCCAGCGCCTTTTGCATCCCCCTATTTAGCGCCATGGGATCAGCGCCCGATGTTACACACCTTAAACCTTCCAGGAATATAGCCTCGGTAAGAACCGTAGCTGTAGTGGTACCATCACCTGCAACATCACTTGTCTTTGATGCAGCTTCCCGTACTAACCTAGCTCCTGTATTTTCATAAGGATCTTTTAATTCAATCTCTTCGGCCACGGATACACCATCTTTAGTTACCGTAGGACTCCCGTATCCTTTATCCAATACAGCGTTCCTTCCCCTTGGGCCCAAAGTAACTTTAACTGCTCTGGCAAGTTTTGTAACGCCTCTAGCTATAGCGGCCCTTGCTTCTTCATTAAAGGCCAGTTGCTTCGCCATTGAGTACCTCCTTTCAATAGTATCTATCCTTCATAATAACAAAGAAATAAAAATATAATTTTAAAGACCTTAACTTGATTCACTATAAATTTAGCAAACCTAATGCCGCTAAACACTTTCAAACAACAAAACACCTTAACCAATTAAATTTTATAGTGTTATATTCATAGGTATTATCCAATATAAAACAAAAAATATTTACCTTGAGTATGTCATTGTGGCAGTGCTGAAACTTGGCTTTAAACAATATCTGCCACTATGACAGAAACTTATTATTTTACATCTTTAAGATTAAAAGAAAATTAGTTTATCTTTAATATTGACTTTTAAATTATTTATGACATATATTAAAAACATTGTCAACCTAATGTTTTTGGCAAAATTCATCTATTTCACATTGAAAACTGAAGAGAATTTGATACAAAGTTATTTGCACACATGCTAGATTATCTGGTTTCCGAAGAAATCATTAAGGGATTAAAAACAAAAATCATTGGAAGTGCTGTAGTTATTCATGACCGAATAACCTCAACAATGGATGCTGCCAAAAAAATTACCCATAGGAGTTTTAAAAATGGCATGGTAATTTTTACAGAAGAGCAAACTCATGGAAGGGGACGTTCAGGTAAATCATGGTCTTGCCAAAAATCTAAAGGGTTACTATTTACAATCTTAATAAGACATACTATCCAGCCAGACCATTTATGCTTATTAACCGGTACTATAGCTGTTTCAATCACAGAGACAATTCGCGAGACTTTAAAACTCCCGGCAGTAATTAAATGGCCTAATGATATTTTAATTTATGGAAAAAAGGTGGGAGGTGTGTTGGTAGAATTGGAAAAAGGACCTAAAAAGCAACCAATATTTTTAATTGGTATAGGTCTGAATGTCAACACCTCTGAAAAAGAGTTACCAAAACAAACACGTTTACCGGTAACATCTTTAGCTATCGAAAAAAATGAGCTTATAGACCGCACGATCCTTGCAACTGCATTACTTCAAGATATCGACAAATGGTATTTAATTTTAAAAGACGAACACTTTAGATATATTGCCGAACGATGGAGAGAATTTTGTATTACAATTGGAGAGAAGTTAACTATTGCCGATTGTGGTAAAGATTATTCTGGCAAGGTAATCGATATTTCTAATAACGGAGGCTTGATGTTGAGATTAGATAACGGTGAGATAAAAATATTCCGTGGTGGACATGCCACGATCAAATATGAGTAAAACACTACCTTACATCATATACTATTTTGAGACTACGGAAAATGAGAATCAAGAGAGTGGGAACTTAAAAAACCGTCTCTTCCCATCTTTACAGCTTTTGGTTCATAAAATCTTCTTGTATTTACATTCTCAACTTACCATTACTTTAATCGTAACACCTTCTCAAGAGCAAACAACCTTGCTTCAATCCTGCTTGTCTGTTTTGAAAGATCATTGTACACAAGATATCCCAGAACAAGCATAAGCGCTGTATAGGCTATTATGATATAAGTAGAAATGGGTACACGGCTTATTTCTGATTCTTTCTTTTTCTGTTGTACTCTTGATCCGGAAAATGATGTTTCGGTATAGTTCCTTGATCCTTGAAATACAATCTCACGATTCTGTATTGATTTTACTTTTTCCGCAGGTTTTTCATATAAACGTCCAATCAAGACTTTTTGCTTAGGCGCTATAATGCCACATGAATCATCAACAACCTCACTTATAGGTTGTTGTATCTTTATAATATCTGAAATCTCTTTACTGTTTGCCGAAACAGGTATTTGTTGTTTTATTGTTATTTGCTGGTTACTTTTCTCATTATTCAGATCAACGGTATTTTCGCTCTCCAAGGGAAGCAATTTTTTATTTTCACTTGCAATCTTCATCCAACCCAGTGGGTCATTCCCAAGCACACTACCCTTTCCCATATTGTCTCCTCATGTAGATTTTATAGTAATAATATATTACAATCACTTACATTATATTTTAATGAGGTTTACGGAAGAAACACACTTCCCAAATCTTCTATCACTACAACAAATATTCCCTTTTATCATCAAAATAAATACCTTATATTTCCAATACATCAAGATCTTTGTTATTTTCCTGCTGTATGACTTCCTTTGCAAGGGCCATGTAATCTGCAGAACCATAAGAATCAGGCGCATAAGATGTAATTGGCTTACCATGACTGGGAGAT
Organism: Candidatus Jettenia ecosi; assembly: GCA_005524015.1. Lineage (GTDB taxonomy): Bacteria > Planctomycetota > Brocadiia > Brocadiales > Brocadiaceae > Jettenia > Jettenia ecosi. The sequence continues at coordinate 9,469 of SULG01000054.1, read as the reverse complement.
TCTGAAAGTTTCACATTTTTCCTGATAATTGTATTAAATACCTTATCTTCAAAGTGTTCTTTAACCTTTCCAACAACTTCCTTGCTAAGTCGGGTGCGACTAATATACATACAAAGAATTATTCCGGTAATCTCCAAATTATTATTTAATCTTTTTCTGACAACCTCAAATGTATCCAACAACTTACCCACCCCTCGTAATGCGAAAAATTCAGTTTGTACGGGAATAAACATCTCATGCACTAACGTCAGGACATTAAGAGTCAATAAGCCAAGAGAAGGAGGGCAGTCAAAGAGAATATAATCATATCGGTCTAATACATTTCCCAAATGTTCTTTCAGCACCGTCTCTCGTCCAACAACACCGACAAGCTCAATCTCTGCGCCCGAGAGGTCAATATCCGCAGGAATAATATCGAGACCTTTCATATGGGTAGGTAAAATTACTTCGTCTGGTTTACATTCACCCTTAATGAGGTTGTATACAGAACATTTTAGATTGTAAATGTCTACCCCAAGATGTACGCTCAAATTAGCCTGTGGATCCATATCGACAATCAATACTTTTTTCCCCAGCATTGCAAGGCAAGCGCCCAAATTTGCTGTTGTAGTAGTCTTCCCTACTCCTCCCTTCTGGTTAAGTAATGCTATACTTCTCATTACGTACATCCTCCCACTAAAGGTAAGTTTTAAATCAATAAAATAGGTATGTTTTATTGTTCATTATCAACGAGAGTTTGTATCCATGTAAGAACATGAGAAAATTCGATATAAATCACCCGAAAGTTTAGCATGTATAATAGAAATTTCAAGGTATAAATTTAAGAGCGCTGACTACTTAATCTTTCTTCTGGCTTTTAAAAAACTCCTCAATACAACGATATTTTTCTGCTATCGCAGCTTCCCTTTGTTGCAGGGCGTATGTGTGGGTAAAAATCTTTGATAGTAATTCGGTTGCTGAAAACACCTGCCCCCTCGCTATCTTCAAGATCGGTTTTAGCATAGGCGGTGTTTTTTTTACCGCATCCCAAAGGATATGAGCATCGATATTAAAATGAGCAGCAATATCGTATATACAGAACTTTGAACGCATGGGGTTGGAAATCGCTACACAATGGGCGCCAATTACCGTATTCGTATTATCACAAAGATATACCGGCATTGAAAGAAGGGTTAAACCTCCTGGACAAACATCTTCAAAGGGCCTTTTAAAATGGATAGCACTTTTTGATAACTCCCAGCTATAGGACTGACAGAGGTCTTTGCGTTCGCTGATAAAACGTAGCATCTTACAATAAGATGAAGCATTAATTTCATTAATTACACTTCCATTCACATCATATATAACGCCATGTGTGTTTAAAATATCCATGAGGTAGATTTGAATACTTGAAATGAGTTCTTTTTCGGAGTTAATCTTTAATTGACCAGTCTGTTCCATATAACGTAAAGTATTTCAGAATAAGGAGTATCTGGGTAGGCAAGACAAAGGGGATTATTAGTTTCTCACACTATACATAACTTAAAATAAATTTCCAGTAAAATTCAAGAGATATTTCTGCTGATTGTATCACCAAAATGTTCTTAATAACTATTAAAAATATCACCATATCAGACTACGGTAAAGACACCTATCGATTCTGGCAAAATCAACTTTTAAAATACTACGATAAATATTTCTTAGACACTTCTCTTTATAAGGAAGTATAATATAAAAAACTACGCCTGTAAAATCTCATACATTCTGCAAAGAATGAAATAGTTAACCCGGATTAATAGAAATCATCGAGAAAGATTACAAGATGGAAGATATTCCCGATATCTCAAAAAACTACGAGTTCCATTGCACAGCATACTTACTTATCGGCTGTCCTGCCAAATTTAGCATCAATGTGTTTTTACTACACGCAGGGAGGTTTGAATAGTCATGAAATTGTTAATCCCATCTGCCGGTATGCCTGTTTCTTTTTCAAATATATTAAACGGGCTGTTAGTATCCCTTAACCAGCCTATCAATACCTTTGAATCAGCCATGAGAGTTTATACAAATAAAAAATATTGCTATTTTACCAGCTCAGGCATCACCGCCTTTTATATCATCCTGAAGGCCATCAGGAATATCTCAAAGAGAACGGAGGTAATTATTCCCGCATATACATGCCCTTCCCTGGTTATTGCTATAAGAAAAGCGGGATTGAAGCCGGTATTATGTGATATTTCCCTCAAAACATTCAATATGGATATCCAATCTATTAATACTCATACACAGGAAAACACCCTCTGCATAGCTCCTGCACATACGTTTGGACTACCTATTGATATGGAAGCTATAATAAATATTGCCCAAAAAAAATCTTTATTGGTAGTTGAGAATGCGGCATCTTCATTAGGCACAACCATTCACCAACGCCCGACAGGAACTTTTGGTGATATCGGCTTTTATAGCTTTGATCAGGGAAAAAACTTTTCTACCCTTTCCGGCGGATGTATTATTACCGATAGAGATGACATTGCAAAATTAATTGAAACAGAATGTGCTTCACTGCCACAACCAGGATTGATTTCAAAATTAAACATTACAGCCAGGCTATTTGCATTAGCCTTTGCCGCATATCCCCTCTTTTACACAGTTTTTTATAATCTGACCCCTAAATTAAAAAGCACTACCCCGCATGCTGATTTTCATAGTTTCGCCTACACAAAATTTCAAGCGGGCATTGGATATACATTATTTAAACATGCATTTGAGCTTTTCAATAAACGGTTCGACCACGGCATTTTCTTATCTGACATGCTCAGTGGAATAAAAGGAATTAAAATTCCAGAGTTACATCCATACGCTGTTCCCGTGTTCAATCAGTTTCCTGTTCTATTCGATAATAAGAATATTAAAGAAACTTTTCTTAAAAGAATTGACGATACAGGCATTAAGATCGTATTACCTTATCATAATCCAATCCATAGAATGTATGACTTAGGATATGATTTACATGAAGACCCATTTCCAAATGCTACCTATTTTTCCCGAAGATTATTATTGATTCCTACACATCCAATGATGAATATTGAAAAATTATCGAAGATCATAAGCATTATAAAAACAGGCTTAGAAGATGATCTTAATGACAAACTCATGTATCCATCTCAATTATAAGCGTTAACTACACTTCCATACTGCCAAAAAGGAATCTCGGATAAATCATAAGAAGAACAAGAAAATAATCTTATCCAATTATCAGAGTGTTTAAACTTAAAGTGTCAACAAACGCATGATGTCATTTCGCGTAGCATAAATAACTAAGGTAATAATAATAGCAAAACCAATGTATTGCGCTATGGAAAGGGTCCTCTGGCTTACAGGGGATCCTTTGATTCGTTCAATAGCCAGGAACATTAAATGGCCTCCATCGAGTACTGGAATAGGCAAAATATTCAAAATTGCAAGCTGGAGACTCAAAATGCCCAAAAAGTAGACCAGTTTTCCAAAACCAACTTTTGCCGATTCATAAGAGGCCTGGGCAATCAAAATAAAGCCTCCGACATTTTTCGGAGAAAGTCTTTGGGAGAAAAAGCCTTTTATTGTCAGATAAAGTCTTTGTACATTAATGATAGCTTTTTTGGTGCCAACGACACATGAACCCAAAAGACCGTATTTTTTTATTACGGTTTTTTCTCTAAATTTTACCCCGATACTTCCTACAGCATTTTTTTCATCTTTTTGAGGTTCTATGGTAGATACAAGCCTTTCATTACCGCGCATCCACTCAATCACCATAGGCTTCCCATGGCCCGTCATTATCATCTGAAGCAGAGTGTTCCAGTCTTTTACCTCATTCTCGTTAAGAGAAGTAATTCTATCGCCTGGTTTTAATCCAATCTTTTCTGCAGGGAATCCTTCAACAATAGAATCAACCTTCAACCCATAAAAAGGAGTGATGCTATTAAGAAACTCTTCTTTCGCTTTGCTATCACTCAGTGGAACAGAAACTAAGGTTACGATGCCATCCCTTTTCATGGTAAAGACGCAGGTTTCTTCTTCTGAATTTATAACTAAATTCTTAATGTCAGTAAATCCTGTAACAGGCTTAGAATTAACTTCAAGAATCTCATCTCCTTCTTTTAAGCCTGCCTTACTTGCGCTACTATCATCCTTTACCCCTTCTAAAATCGTACTTGCACAAGAAATACCAAGCATCCATCGGGTAGCTTTGGAAGGTGTCACCTTTAACTCTACTTCTTTATTATCTCGTAATACGATAACAGACATCTCTTTGCCCGGGTTACTCGCTTCTACTTCCCGGAATTCATCTTCTGTAGAAATTCGCTTACCATTTACAGCAACCACAACATCTTTAACCTGGAGATTTGCGTCTCTGGCCGGGGAATTGTTATTTTCAAACGCAAATATTTTATCAACTTCCAGGCTCGTTGCAGGCATGATACCAATACGCTGTATACCATTCTCGTTGTCATACCTGGGTATAACATTTACATCAAAAGTCTTATTATCCCGTTCAACTTTAAGATTTACACCACTCGCTGGATTGCTCAGGGCAACAACCGTAAAGAGATCTTCGAAATCAATATCTTTATCTCCATCAACCGCAACAATTTTATCACCTCGCTGAATTCCTGCATCCCATGCTGGCCATCCGGGCATAACTTGCCCTACTTCCGGAGTAATAAAAGGCACACCGATTTGAAAGGCAACGATAAAAGCGAAAAAGGCTAAAACAGCATTTAATGCTACGCCCGCTACAAGTACTGAGGCACGCTGCCCGGCAGACTTGGATGAAAATTCCCAGGAAGCGCCTGTCTTTTCCTCTTCCGGACCTTCTCCGGCCAATTTAACATAACCTCCAAGAGGAAACAGGGAAAGTCGGTACTCAGTTTCTCCCCATTGTTTTTTAAATATCGCAGGCCCAAAACCCAATGAAAAAGCGAATACACGGACTCCTATCTTTTTTGCCATAAGGAAGTGGCCAAGCTCATGAATAAAGATAAGCAAACCGATGCCGATGATAACAAGAAGAACATTAGTTGATACGTTTAAATAAGGCATTTTTTATCTCCTGCCTTGCCCAGATATCAGCTGCTAAAACATCCTCCAGACAAGGGTTTTTAATAAAGTGATGATCATTTACCATCTTTTCTACATAGGATACTATCTCGGTAAATCGAATATGGCCATCCAAGAAGGCCTGAACTGCAACTTCATTGGCGGCATTAAGAGTCGCACCAATTGTACCGCCTTCCCGAGCGGCTTGATACCCTAATTTCAGAGCCGGAAATTTTTCCATATCGGGCTTTTTGAATGTAAGATTCCCTATACTTGATAGATCAAATGATTTTACACTCAAAGCTTTTCTTTCAGGATATGTTAAAGCATACTGAATCGGGACCTTCATATCGGGCATCCCCATCTGCGCAATAACCGACCCATCACAAAATTCCACCATAGAATGAATGATCGATTGCGGATGTATCACGACATCAATTTGCTCTATCTTCAGATCAAATAACCATTTAGCCTCTATAATCTCCAGCGCCTTATTCATCAGAGTAGCCGAATCTATTGTTATCTTCTGTCCCATTTGCCATGTTGGATGTTTGAGCGCCTGTGCTGGACTTACATCAGAAAGCTTTTCCAGAGGATAATCATAAAAAGGACCACCTGATGCTGTAATAATAACACGCTTGATTTCACTCGGTTTACCAGACTGAAGAGATTGAAATATTGCGCTATGCTCACTATCTACGGGTAAAATTTGATTTTTTTTTGCCAACGACATTACTATATGCCCGGCCATAACAAGTGATTCCTTATTGGCCAACGCAAGAATCTTCCCCTGTTGTAAAGTCGCAATAGCTGCCGGCAAACCTACAGCGCCTACCACAGCAGAAACCACAATATCTACTTCTTCTCTGAGAACAATTTCTTCCAAACAATTGCTTCCCGTAATTACTTTTACATTATTGTTTGGAAAGCGACCTTTTATCTTTTCAACTAATTTGCTATCGTTTAAGGCAATATATGTTGGCTTGAATTCTTCAATTTGATCGGAAAGCAATTCCCATCGTGAATTTGAGGAGAGACCGATAACCCGAAACTTGTCTTTTAAATTTCGGGCAACTTCAAGAGTGTTTTTACCAATCGAGCCTGTAGAACCAAGAATAACAATATTTTTCATTTTAGGACATCTGAGCAATTTCTTCCAGGAGTTCCTCTACCATACGGTCTTCCGGAATTTTCCGCACCTTTTCACCTTTCTTAAAAAGGAATCCAAATCCCTTTCCTCCAGCAATACCGATATCAACTTCACGCGCTTCGCCAGGGCCATTAACAACACAACCCATAATCGCTATTTGGAGATGTTTTTTATCCTTTGGTAAACGCTGCCTGACTTTTTCTACGATATTTACCAAATCGATCTCACAACGCCCGCACGTAGGACAAGATATAAGTTCTGCCTTTTCGCTTTTATAAAGGCCAAGCGATTCAAGAATATCATAACCAGCCTTAATCTCTAGTTCGGATGCGCCAGTATAAGAAACCCTTAAGGTATCCCCAATACCCTCAGAAAGTAACGCTCCAATACCAATAGCTGATTTAATAGCAGCAAGGCTTGGCGGCCCTGCAGCGGTAACACCTAAATGCAGTGGATAATCACACAGGGCAGCTATAGATCTATAGGCACTTAAGGTTGAAGGAACATCTGAAGCCTTGAGAGATAATACAATATCCTTAAATCCGATTGATTCAAAATGCTCACAATAATTCAGGACTGTTTTTACCATCAACATTGTTAAATCCTCGTGTTTATCTTCATTACCACGAACAGATCCTGAATTAACTCCAATACGAATTGGAATGCCCTTATCTTTAGCAGCACGTACAATATCTTCCAGCTTCTCTTTATCTTTCATATTTCCAGGGTTAATTCGTATTTTATCAACCCCTTGCGCAATAGATTCCAATGCTAAGTGATGACCAAAGTGGATATCAGCAACGATGGGAATTTGTATCTGCCTTTTAATAGCGCCGAGACATTTAGCCACAACAAGAGTAGGTACTGCAACGCGTACGATATGACATCCTATCGCCTCAAGCTCCTTAATTTGCTGAACCGTAGCATCAATATTCTCTGTGTGGGTTTTAGTCATAGTTTGCACAGAGATTGGATTTTCTCCACCAATCAATACGCCACCAACATTAACGACCCTTGTTTTCCGCCTTTGAATCATAATCTTATGATAAATTTTATATTTACAGTAATTGTAGTGTACGAAGCATCTAGAGACTAGCAATTATATTAGCATCTTATTGATTTTGTCAAATGTAAACTTACTATTAACCTTAGTTACCAGACAACGTTGCACGCCAATTCGTTGAAAGAAGATGGCAAGAAGCAAGTTCAGCAGCAGCATTTTTATCCTCGTGCCGGCTATGCATAATTTTATTGGCACAAGCAATAGTCCACTGTGGAAATGGCCGATCAAGAAGGATTAAGGGAAGGCCTCTTTCGACAAATCCCTCATGGATAACCCTAAAATACCAACCTGTCCTACCACTGAGTTTAACCCTTTCAGCTAAATCTTGAATCCTCCATCTGTTTGATATCTTCCAGCATGGCTGCCGAGGTTGAGAAACTTGTAATTGGCTATCTCCAATAGCATACATATCGCCGATACAAGCAGACTCCTCGGTAAGCCCCTTCACAGTAAAGTTTTCTCCGAATGCTCCGTAGGGTAATTTAACACTTACGATCTCATTATGCCAGGCGGTATAGTGATCAGCAGAATATCCAAGAACTGCCTTATCAGCACCACCGTGATGTTTCAGGTCAGCTTGACCATCATCTGAAAGGTTTGACTTGCCTAACCAAATCCTCCCTTCTACAGGTTCTTTGAAAAATCCGGTTAACCAGGAATTTTTACTAATAAGCGAACCCGCCTCTATGGTAACAATTTTAGGTCTGCCGACTTGAATTGAAAATATATAAGGCGCTTCCATCCTCTTTATGTTTCCATCTTAAACCAAAAAAATTCCAGTGAAGTATTTTGCAACCTCACTGGAATTCTTATAGCAGCGCATTCCAGGTAAATAATCTACATTGTTAAGCTTATCTTCTTCTCTTTAACTCAAAATTTGATGTAGTAGCTTTCCCTGCCTCTACCGTCACATCCTGGGATATCTCCTTGAGTTTTTCATGCCAGGTCTTTAGTACATAGTTTCCTGGGGGAACACCTTCAATTGTATAGTTTCCATCCTTATCTGTAACTGCAAAATACGGATTATCAAAAGACACAATATAGCCTGCCATTTCAGCATGAACATTACAGAGCAGAGGCGTCTCACCAACAACATCAAAAGATACCTCTTTTACAACACCTGTAGGATAGGTACCCAAATTAAATTGTAAAGCTGCCGTTGGAGGTGAAAACACATTATGGCGTACCGCATCACTGTTGGGAAAGTCTACTACAGTACCCCTCTGTAATGCTACAACTCTGGGTACATAGGTAAGATTAAGCTGATCAACAACTCCATGCTCAGCAGGAGGAGGAAATTTATTCTCTCCTACTTTCTCAATATATACAACGGCATCAGCATTATTTCTCATTTTTTGACAAGTAACTACACCCGTAATGGAACCAGCATTCTCTACCTTTGGCAGGTTTTTAACAGTCTTTTTCAGTTTTTGCTGTGCATCTTCCAACTTCTTTTGTGCCTCAGCAATCTCTTCTGCTGTTAAAGCCTTCTTTTCCTCCTGAGCCCAAGTTGATGAACTATATGAAAATGCAATCACCGATAACGAGAGTATACCAGAAATCAAATATCTCTTCATAAATTCTTTTTTCTCCCTTTATACAAAATGAATGAAAAAAATCTAAATTAAACGAGCTAACCGATGTATTATAACCATCTGCTAGCTCGTTATCATATTTTACAAAATTTACCTTACGCTTTTTCCATCTTTACCAATTCTCCGCTCAGGTATTTTTTCATGAAATCATTCTCGTTGCCAGCGGTATACCCTGTCTTTGCCGGATCCCATAGTCCCTTACCTCCAATACCACCGTCCTCCGCCTTGGTAATTTTTACCAAGGTCTCCTTTGGCACTGTGTTAATGCCATGATTGTCTGCCTCAAAACCAAAAACAAACTTCATACCGATCTTTGCTTTGTGGAACAGACTATCCAACTGATGCATGGGCATAGACCAATCCCTGGTAATACTCTGCTGTGATCCATAACGGAAGCTTGATTGATACCCCGTGCCTGCCGATAGCGCCCTTCCATCAGGTCTTGTCTCATGAGCCTTTACCGACCGCTCTGTTGAAATGCACGCAGAGTGCTTCATCATGGTCACCCCATACGGATATGCCGGATTGTACTTACACCGTAACATCAGACGCGCTATCTTATAGAACGGGTCGCTTGGCTTCCACCCCTCATATGGCCTGTCT